>PMCM01000292.1 GCA_003154155.1 Ignavibacteriota bacterium
GAAAGAGTAGCTAACCCCCAACCGTTGGCGCGCGACGGCGACCGCGTCATCTACACTCGGATCCGCGCGGCGACGCATCGACCATCGCAGCAGATCATTCCTGCCTTGACTGGAAGGCGTACCGTAGAAAGAGATGACTCATTGCGCGCTTTGCGGAAATGAGCGTTGCCTGTCGGAGAAGTTCCGGCGCGAACATCCTGCCCGCCACAATTCCCTTCCGCTCGTGAAAGGCGCTTCTGCCTGCCACCTGGGGAGCCAACGTCAAAAATAGTTCGTCAATTCTTTCTTCTGCAAACATGTCTCCCATCAGGTGCGGGCCACCTTCAATGAGATACACTCCGCCGGAGGGCCGGACTTTCCCAATCGCTCCGAGTATCTCGCCGGCGCTGAGATGATTCTGGTTGCCAGCGGCAATCACCTGCACCCACGAAGGCATTCCCATCTGTGCGAGCTTCGTCTCCCCCGCCTGAGTTGTGACAATCAGGACTTGCACCTCACCCGAAGTGAATACATTCATAGACCGGTCGATATCAGCCCCGGCCGTGACGATCACGTTGAGCGGGTTCGAAGTCTCCGAAATACTCCTTCTCAGATCATCGTATGCATGCGCAAGTGCGGGATAGACATGCGCAGCCGTCCAGATGTGGCGGGGAGATGCTCGCAGCGTTCCGGCGCCAACGATGACCACCTCGGCAATGGAACGAAGCAATCCCATCACCGCGTTGTCATGTTCGTTCGATCCGCTGATGACGTCGCCGATGGCCTTGCCCGGCGCGTCAAGGGATACCACACCGTCAATCGTGCTTACGAAGTTGCTGATGACGTAGGGGCGTCCGGAGTGCAGGGGGAAGCCAATGCGACCGTACAACGTCTGCAGGTCCGGCGGTAACGGCAAATCTTCCCCCCACGCTGAATCACAACACAATTCCAATGGAGCAAGATGCGTCATTGTAGTGTGCGCCGGAATGTGTCGTAGCTTCCCATAACATTGTCAACGTAATGAATGGTCTCTCCGGCGTTTTCAAACCATCCCGATGCCGGTTTGCATTGTCCCCACACACTGCTACGCAGAGCATACGCCTCCTTCGAGAGATGGGGAAGCGCTTTCCTGACCCCTTGCCATTGGGTCGGAACTTCATTCAAAAGAAGAGCAACCTTCTGCGCGTCATGGATGCGGGAGAACCCTGCATTATATGAGGCAAGGGCAAGTTCAAGCCGGTTTGTTTCCTCCACCCCTTCGAACAAATCGTAAAGGATCCTCAAATACAGGACGCCGGCTTCGATGTTGTCTTCCGGATCCGAGAACCCCTCATTTGCCAATAATCTGGCCATTTCTGCCCCCGTCTCAGGCATAAGTTGCATGAGCCCCGCCGCACCCTGCGGACTCTTTGCGAATCGGGAATAGTGGGATTCCTGCCTCATGATTGCAAGCACGAACCTCCAGTCAAATCCATAAAGTGCCGCATATTTCTTGATCTCCCGACCGTAGGTCCGGATGCAGTTGGTCGTAGACGNNTCCGGGGGAGCCTAAACAGAACTGATTCACCAGATCGACCCCCCAGCCGGAATGCGTGTCCATCTCCGACGAATCCGTTGACCTCCACCTGCAGAGTCTCTCGATATCTATTCGTTGCCAGCGGGTCGTTTCAGAGATCATGTCGGAACTGGGATGCTTATCGGATGCCGGCCATATGGCATTTGCCAGCATCCCCGCTCCCGCAAAAGTGATTACGCAGAGGACGAGGTTTTGTCTGTTCAATGAACGGGACCTTATTGTGATTTCATAGTTCAACGAATGCTCTCGCCGAACCCTCAATGGCATGTTCTTCAATAAGCGGAAGATTCCATCATGGTTCGATAGGCTGGAAGGACGAAAAGGTAGTTAGCTACTCGTCGGGTGTGTCGAAGGGGTCGTCGTGAAACTGCCCGGGGCAGTGGAACGTATTGCTGCCCTGCAGCCTGCGCTGGCCCCTGCCGGGGAGCATTATTTCGTTTGCCAACGGTCTTCCTGCTCCAGCACCGTACGCGGACCCGCACCTTCAAGCCAGCTCCTTGCCGCGGCGTCGTGACGCAGGCAGGCATCCCAGAACGCCGTGGTGAGCGCCAGGATAACCCGGTGATGATTCGGGTTTCGCGGTTCTTTGTCGCCGGGAAGGGCACGGTCTGCGAAGGCGGAATGCTCTGCATTGTTCAACACAACTTCATACTTGTCCACCGGCGGCAATGCGGGAAAAACCGCCAGGCGGGACTGCACGTCGGCATCGCCGACGGGGGCGACATCCTTCGTCCCAGTCATCAACAACCAGGGGATCTTCACGCTGCCAAACGCTGTCTCGGGGCTTTCCCCTTTGCGGGGACTGCTCGGACTGAACATCACTGCCGCCGCGATCCGCGGATCTGTGAATGAGAATTTCCCGCCACGGAAACTCTGCCCGCTGACCGCCTGTGTCGTCATCGCCCCGAACGAATGTCCGGACATCCCCACATGTGAGAGATCCATGCGGCCGGCGAGAACGTTGCCGGTTGTTTTATTCCATCGCTCAAGCTGGTTGAGGACTGCCGGGATATCGCCGACGCGCAACATGAAATTCTGAATCCCCGCGGCAGCGCGCAGTGCCGCAAGGCGCCGACCCGGCGCCTTATCGCGCCACACGGCATCGTCACTGCCATGGTGCTGGACGAAGACACAGACGTACCCCCGCGCAGACCAATGCTCGCCGAGATACAACGAGTTTTCCCGTGATCCACCCAGACCATGGCTGAAGATAACGACGGGAGCGGGAAGCGAATCGGCGGGCAGATAGACGCGCACGGGAATATCGCGGTGCCGGGCCGTGTCATCCACGGTCAGGTCCTGCCATTCAACGGCGCGCGATTCCGAAACCCTCAGCGGATCATATGCCTCACTTTGAGGCGACCCTATGCCTGCGTGCAGGGCGAGAATCACTGCACACTGAAGCCCGGCGGCCATACGCATCATGCGGTGCATAACCTGTTCCCTGATTACAGTGTACCTGAAAGTCGCATGCCAGCTTCTCGATTCTGCCCCCGTCACCTATCCGCACACCCGGTATCCTCTTTTCCATCCCGTCGCTTTCTCGCGGAGGAGAATCGTCACCGTATGTGCGCTCGTTCGCCTGTACATCACCCTTTCACCGGCCGATAGTAAAGGAGAATGTTACCGCTCCTGAATACTCGTGTCTTGGTGAGCTTCACATTCAGCCGGCCCTTGAACCCCTTGAAGATCGACGTGCCATCCCCGAGAATAACCGGATTCACCAGGATCTGGTACTCATCGATCAATTCCTTTTGTGCAAGTTGGGTCAACATGCTTCCACTTCCCAGGAGGACCATATCCGTGCCCGGTTGCTGTTTGAGCTTCCGGATCGCTTGTTCAACGTTGGTCTTCACAAGCGTCGTGTTGTTCCATCCGGCCTTTTTCAGCGTTCGTGAAAAAACGATCTTGTTCGCTCGATGCATTCCGTCGGCAACGATAGGATCATTCGTGAACGCAAGGGGGGACGTCCAGTAGCTCACCATAAGGTCATACGTTACGCGCCCAAAAAGAAGGGTATTCCCGTGCTTGAGCATCTCGGCGGAAAACGCATTTTCTTCTTTACCATGATGGTGCCAGTCGATTGTTTTCCCCGGACCTTCGAAATACCCGTTGAGAGTGACAAAAATGAACGCCTTCACTTTCCTCATGTCGTCCTCATGCACTCCAATGATATGAGACAACGCTTGCGTACGGCATTGCGGCCTTTCCATACAAACCGTACCGCTCCCTGAAAGGTTCTCTGCAGAGTGGGTGACATGCCATCAGGCGATGTCGTTCAGCTCTTGCACGTGCCTGCCGGACGATGGATGCAAAGATCCTCAGGCCACGGACATTCTTGGGTAGAAGGCATTGAGTTGCAGGAGCGCTTCACTCTGAATCCCCGAACTCACAGGGGGATGTTTCGAAGAAGCCTCGGGAACGGCGTGACACTAGGAATGGAAGGTCGAGTATTTCTCCATCGCATCCATGAGCGCCCTCACATTCCGCAGGGGCACTCCCGGATAGAGGCCGTAGATCATCATGAGTCCTCCCTGCCGGCCACCCAGCGACCGGACCTCCTCCAGGATAAGATCGTCGATTTCCTTTGGCGTGCCGCGGACCGTGACGTGCTGCCTGTCAATATCCAAATCAATGCATATGCGTCCGGCCAAATGCTCCGCTATCCACCCAATGCCGTTGACCCGGTCCTGAAGATTGATAATGTCCACCCCACAATCGAGCAGGTCCTCAGCCAGCAAACGGATATCCCCATCGGAGTGCATGTGCACGACACACCCGCGATCACGGGCCGGTCTCATCAGCCGTTGATAGAGAGGTTTGATGTACTGACGGAAATGCCGGGGTGCAATCATCGGTCCCTGCTGCATCCCGAGGTCATCAGGATACCCCATGATGTCGGGGCCAAGGTCCAACCTGCGGAGAACAACCTGTTCATTAAAGAGCTGCACCATGTCGATCAAGCTCGTCAGTCGGAAGTCGCCATCACTCATATCCACCAGAAGGTTTTCGTATCCCCTGATGTCCGCAAGCCGTAAGAAGGTGTGTCCGTGAGGCAATTCACAGTACACGAGATCCGCCTGCTCTTTGCGTTTCGTCGCCTCCGCGATGGCCGCCTGCCAATCGATGGGAAACATGCCATCTGTTAAGGCAGGATCAGGTGGACGGTAGGTGCTTATGTCGTGCCATTCCGCGAGGGGATGGTGCCGTACCGATCCGACGATGCCATCGTCGGTAGTTTCCCAGACACACCCCCAGGGATCGGTGTATGGCGAACTCTGCCTTTCGTTGGCACCGAAGACGGGGGTAACACAGTCCTGCCGCATGAAGTGAGGAAACAGAAAGCGGTGCTGTTCCATCAGATCCTGCAGGGCATGCTGATCATAATGATGCCAGCATGCAGCATTGATATGGAACACCATGGGAATGTACTCGGGCTGCTCAAAACGGACAGCACGCAGCACGTTTTCGCGATGAGTCATTGGCGCATCCGCGGACTCGAAAAACCCAGCTTCTTCAACCCCTTCTGCACTTCAGGACAGCTCATGAAGAGTCTCCACAACAATCCGCTCCGGTAATTCTCTATCATGACCACAATCGGTCCCTCATCGATCGCCAAATAGCTCCCGGCCACCCACTCCTGCGATTCATTGAATGCATCCGCAAAGCCATACACCCCCCATAGCTTGTCCCCCAGATCATCATAAAAGTGTCGTAACGCCATCATGGAGTACGCGGGTGTGTAGGGAAACGCACTGAGGGCTGCGGTCGGTGAAATAGTGCCGTTGTCCATCGTGGGTGAATGGGCGACGTATTCGGTGTACGAATCGCTTGCGGTCAGGCCCCAACATGCCGGACCATAGCCCTTGAAGTGATTCGGATTGTGAATGCAATGTTCCCGGTTGATGAGCGTTTGATTCCTGTTCTGTTCCCAGTAGTCGGCGTAGCGGTCGTTCAGTCCGTGCGGATCCAGACCAAGAAACGAATAATGAGAGAAGAACAGCGGCCCCCCAAAGTCAAAACCTAACGGAAGGCGAATGCCGTAGAATGACCCTCCGTTTTTGATTGCTCCATCACCGGCCCAGCCGTGATGGTACACCTCGCTCCCGATCGGGAAGCGCTCTCCGGACGCCGCCAGTACGTACGTGATAAGGCACTCGTTGTATCCGCTGATCGGCATGTCCATCGCCCAACCTTTGTTCGGACTCCAATGCCAGTACAATACGTCCCTCCCTCCCCGTGTGAACCAGCTCCATTCAATAGCTCCCCACATCCGGTTGATGCGCTCGCGCAGCCGGGATTCGACCGGACTTTTTCGGTCAAAATACTGCCGGGCACAGAGCAACCCCTCGAAGAGATAGGATGTCTCCACCAGATCTGCGCCGTCATCATTCGCGCTGAACGGGATGGTCTTCCCTGTGGCTCCATTCATCCAATGTGGAAAAGCACCGTGGTACGAATCCGCTTTCATTAAGAAGTTGACCACCTTCAGCAGGAATCCGGCCGCGGTGTCGCGGGAAATCCAGTGCCGGTCGGCAGCGACGATGATGCTCATAACGCCGAAACCTGTTCCGCCGATCGCCGCAACTTCGTTGCCGTAGCCGAACGCTTCGTTGCTCCGCTCACGCGCCAGACCGCTGACGGGATCGGCGAACTCCCAGAAGTACCGGAAGGTCTGCCGTTGCACCAGATCGAGGAGAGCGGAGTCGGATAGAACTGCCGGCCGTCCGTTGACTGCCTGCGACACATTCTGTTGTGCAGGGCATTCAACAGGATTCAGGAGGATCAGGAGTACTGGGAGGACGACGCATGCAGTCGATTTCATCACGCGCTCAGAACCGGAAAAATACCGTGAGGCCAAACCCGAATTGATGGGTCCTGCTGGAAGGCTCGTAGATCCAGATCTCCTGCGCACCGTTCATAACATGCGGGGATTCATTGCTCTTGCCTATGGCGGAATACTCATACCAGAAGGACCCTGAAACTCCCCATGAAGACGATATCATATACTCCACAGGCACCGATGCGTACCACCCCATCCGGTTTCCCAGCGTGAGAGTTGGTTTCTTATACGCGGCAAGTTCGATGAAGATGTTGCCGGCGAGCATGATATGCATCGCCATGTCGAGCCCGACCGACCAGCGGCGGCCTATGGCCATCTCTGCCTTCACTCCCACAGGAAGAAAACTCCATGAATAATCCTCCCGGTATCCCTGGAGGTCGTCGTGATTCGCCAGCTGGCGGGTCCACACGCGGTAGCCATACCCGACGTAAGGAATAATATCAAGAGAAGAGGTTCCCACATTGTGGAAGACGAAGCCGGCATCAATCTCGGTTTTCGAAAACCAGTCTTGCGTGTTCTGGGTGAAGTCGACTGTCCGGCCGAAATTGTCGGTTTCGGTGCCGCCGTAGTCCGTGCCACTCGGCGAAAAATCGAATTGCACTCGGGCATAGAGCGGGATGTCCGTTCCTCCTGTAAAGGTATAGCGCAGCGCCATGCCGAACAGCCATCCACTTTCCGTGCTCTTCCCCGGCGGAGGGAATTCCTCCTGGTAGTCAAAAGAATTGAATAGCATTCCCGCCGAGAGGCTCTGGTGGGACCGCAGCGCGTCGGAGCTCGCGCCCGAAGGCCCGGCATGCAGGACGACCGGTAGAAGGAGCATGGCTGCCAGGAAAACGAATTTATGCATTGTGTGATCCCTACGACAGAATTTAGTCGGTCGTCGTCCTTTTTCCCGCCACAAGAATAATCAATGCGGCAAGCATGAAGCAAACAAACACCGTCCCGAATCCGTACCATGCCCATTTAACATGAACGGATTTCGTCCAATGCGAAAAAACTGCTGAATTCCGTTGCACAGAAGATAGACGGCCGCAGCCGGATTGTCAAGGGCTGCGACCACCTGGCCGGTTCATTTTGCCGGAACCGCTCCACCTAGGTCGCCTTCCAGAGCACATGTCATTGAGGGCCCGCAGGGGCCCGGTCACCTGATGTCTCTTTGGTGCAAACATTTGTACATTGTTCCTGGCCCGGCCGATACGCCCGATGCGGCCGTCGCACATGATACGCACAACAGCCGATTGCCCACATGATACAATACCCCGATGCAGAGTGGTATGCGATCCGGAACATCGAGGAACTCGATTCACCGGCGCTCGTCATCTATCCTGAACGCGTCATGGCAAACATCCGGACGGCCTGCAGCATGGTGAAGAATCCTGGTCTCCTCCGTCCACACGTGAAGACTCACAAATCGCCGGACGCCGCCAGACTGCAAATGGCGGCGGGCATCACCAAGTTCAAGTGTGCAACAATTGCGGAAGCGGAAATGCTTGCGCTGGCCGGCGCGCAGGACGTCCTGCTTGCCTATCAGCCCGTCGGACCGAAGATCGGCAGATTGCGAACACTGGTCCGGCGGTACCCCCAGACGAGCTTTGCATGTCTCGTCGATGACGACGGGGCAGCAGCGCGCGTTGCGGAGGCATTTGCAGACAATCCCGCTCCACTGCGTGTTTTTCTCGATCTGAATGTCGGCATGAACCGGACGGGCATCGCTCCAGGGCCTGATGCACTGCGGCTCTATCATTCGTGTCTATCAATGGGCGGGATAACGCCGGCGGGTCTCCATGCCTACGATGGCCACATTCACGACAGGGATCCCGTTCGCCGGAGCCTGCTCTGCGACTTAGCCTTTGCACCCGTGAGTGCAATGCAACAGGAATTGTCCCGGGCCGGTCGCGGGCATCCCACGATTATCGCGGGCGGTTCCCCCACATTCCCCATGCACGCGCACAGGATGAATGTCGAGTGCAGCCCCGGCACGTTCATCTATTGGGACAAGAGTTACCTGGATGGGCTGCCCGACCAGGGATTTCTCCCTGCGGCACTTGTCGTGACCAGAGTCATCTCGCGTCCGGGACCGGGAATCCTCTGCCTCGATCTCGGCCACAAGTCCGTAGCCGCGGAGAATGACCTGCAGCACCGGGTGGCTTTCCTGAATGCACCCGGAGTTGAGATCCTGTCACAGAGTGAAGAACATCTCGTTGTCCGGGCTGCCAATGCCGGCACCTATGCACTGGGCGATGTCTTCTACGGGATGCCGTTCCACATCTGCCCGACATGTGCCCTTTACGACCGGGCAACGACAATCGTCGATCACCGGACGTCCGGTGAGTGGTCCATCCTGGCAAGAAATCGATCGATAGAATCGTAAGAATTGCTGTTTGCCCAGGATCGGTATAAATGAACCGAAAGCAACAACCTGACGACACAAAGCTCGTGCGACCGGCGGAAACTCAGACATATGCAGAGTCCAGGAGAACATTTGAAGGACTTTTGATGTTCTTATGTGTAACCCAACCTTGCAATTTGCGTATCAGGACGAAATTAACGATTTTCTGAAAATCAAGTCCACAGCCGACTGGAAGCCTCTTTTTCCGTGAATCGCTTCGTTTCAAACAGGTCTTTCCTCTTTGGCATTTTCGCCTGGTTGTGTATTGTCTCCCTTGGCGCCGATTTTGCGAATCTTGACGACCTGATCGATACGGGGACCGTGCTGCATGATGATCAGGACGTCATCGCAGGTCAGTGCCAGGATCTTCTCAATCCCAACCATTCCCCTGCGGGGTTTACTGCTTCGGCACCGGTGCTCCAGGTGCGCACATCTGTTGACCAGGATAGTCCGTCGCTTGAAGCGGATATCGATGCTTCGGACATCGCCGAGAAGATTATTCCGAGCGAGCCCGATGCGCGCATTGAATGTGCGATGCACCAGGACGAAGCTCTTTACCTCAAGTACCGTCACCTCTTGATTTAGACCTCCTCGTTCCGTCTCCGTTACTTACGTAGAACCGGACGCCGCCCAGCTGCACGCGGCAGTGTCCCTGGTTTCCATGCAACGCGTGTGCGTCGTTCCATGCGCGCGCCATCCTTCTCAATCCATGTGCATGGGGTATCCATGATCCGCATCATTCTGGCTCTATTCGTCTCCGGGCTTCTCTGTGGCGGGGTTGCACACACGCAGCCCGACACGGTTCGACTCTCACTTGCTGAAGCCGAACAACGCTTTCTTGACCGCAATCTGCAGCTCCTGGCGGCCCGGCTCAACGTCGATGCCGCCCGCAGTGCAGCCGTGCAGGCCGCGCTATGGCCCAACCCCAATATCTCCGTTGAACAGAACGTGTATAATCAATTTACCAAACGTTGGTTCGACGTTGGACCCGACGGCAATACGGGAGTCCAGGTACAACAGCTTATCCTCCTTGCCGGTAAACGGGACAAGGCCATCAACCTGGCAGAGAAAAATGCACGGGTCGCGGAGCACAACCTCTACGATGTCCTTCGCGCACTCAAGCTGGAGCTCCGGACGGATTTCTATGACCTGCATTATCTGCGACAATCGCTCGCCTTCTACAACGAAAGCATCACGGACCTCGCAAAGGCGGTCAACCACCTGGAAAGCGTCTACGCCCAACGGGCTGTACTGCTCGCCGAAGTGATCCGTGTCAAAGAGCTGCTGTTCTCGCTGCAAAACGAACGGCTCGGACTATTGACCCGCATCGCCACCGCAGAGGGGGATCTTCACGTGCTCTTGCACGATTCATCGGCTTCATCCATCGCCTATGTACCAGTCGTCGATACCACGGCCCTGAATGCCCTCCGCCCGGCGTCGATCACCGCGGAGAAGGCAGTCACGGAGGCGCTCCTGCACCGGCCCGACCTCCAGAAAGCCGAGGCCGCCGTCGGAGCGGAGGAAGCCAACCTTGCCTACCAAAAGGCCCTGGCTATACCCGATCTTACCGTGGGGGCCCTCTGGTCCCGCGCGGGAAGTTACATCCCCAATTACTTCGGGGTCACCCTGGCCATCGATCTCCCCGTGTTCAACAGGAATCAGGGAAACATCGGAATCTCGGAACGGACGCTTGAAGCAAACCGGGCACTGCATGAAGGAGCGCGCGAAGACATTGCTCGCGATGTTACCATCTCTCTCCACAGGATGCGGGAGATCGACAGCCTCTACCGCGGCTCCGATCGGACCTCACCCGAAACCTATCACGAGCTCGTGGAAGGGATGTTCTCGAACTATGAGAAACGCAACATCAGCGTTCTCGAATTCACCGATTTTTTGGAAGCGTACCGCACCAGCCGGGTGCTGATGAACCAGCTGGAAAACGATCGGGCCGATGCGATGGAAGCACTCAATTTCGCCGTCGGGACCGATCTGCTGAAACCTTAACCTGGAGAGAATCATGCTGCGCATGCATTGTAGCCCCTGTTCGCCGCTCCTCCCTGTGCTGGCCCTCGTGTGCGGATCATTGCTCGGAGGGTGCACGAAGTCAGATGGGAGCACGGCCGCCCTTTCCGTGACGGCACGCCCCGCAGAAGTGACGGAAAACGGTTCGCGTATCGTATTTCCTGACGTCTCTCCGGGCCTTGCCCGGATTACCGCACAGGTTGTTCACGCGGGCAGCGCAACCATCCCGGTGATTGCCCCGGCACACGTTGTCGCCAGCATTTCCGCCGGCCTCTCGACCGGGGGAAGGATCGTTCTGTTCGATTCCCCCGACGTCACGTCACTGTATTCGCAGTACAGCCAGAGCCGTTCCAATATCGAACGAACGACAAAGAACCTGGAACGCGTGAAGGAGATGTTCTCCAATCAGGCCGCGAATGCCAAGGACCTGAATGAAGCGGAGGCCGAGTCGGCAAACGCCCGGACGACCATCGCCGAATGTGAAGCAAAGCTGAGGGGGCTCGGCTTCAACCCGGTGGAATTGGAGGGTGTGCAGCCGGGCACAATCTGGCTGATTTGCGACGTCCTGGAATCCCAGCTGCATGAGGTCCAGCAAGGCGAGGATGTCCCTATCGTCTTCTCAGCCTTTCCCGATCATGTCATCCATGGCCGCGCCGATGCGATCGGCGAGGTTGTCGACCCCGTCACCCGTACGATAAAAGTCCGTGTATCAGCTGCCAATCCTCATGGCAGGATCCTCCCGGGCATGTTCGCCCGGGTTGACTTCGGCGACCCCGTCGGGAACGTGGTGGTTCTCCCGCTCACCGCCGTCGTCACCGTGGAAGGACAGGACTATGCCTTTGTCCAGGATAGCGAGAGGACATACTCCCGCCGCCCCATCACACTCGCCTCCTCCGGGGCAACGGCCGCAGTCGTCAAAAAAGGCATCGCCGACGGTGACCGCGTCGTCACCGGGGGCACCATGCTTCTCAAAGGCATCAGTTTCGGTTACTAACCTGGAAGGCTCCTGAACCATGATCCGTCGCATCCTTTCATTCGCGCTGAACCAGCGCACGGCCACCCTCGGGATGGTCCTGGCGGTGATCGTGGCCGGCGTGTGGTCCTGGATCACCCTGCGCAAAGAAGCGTATCCCGATGTCGGAGATACACAGGTGACCGTCATCACCCAATTCCCGGGACGCGCCGCCACGGAAGTCGAGCAACAAATTACCCTTCCGTTGGAACGGGCCCTGAATGCCGTACCCATGGTCATCGACCGGCGCTCCAAGACCATTTTTGGCCTCTCCGTTATCCAGCTCACATTCGCAGACGGAACCGACGACTATTTCGCCCGCCAACGGGTGCTCGAAAAACTGGGCGACGCCGTCCTCCCGGACGGGGTGAATCCCGCCCTGGGTCCCCTGACCGGCCCTGTCGGCGAAATCTTCCGCTATGTCATCGAATCAACCAATGAGCATACACCCATGGATCTGCGCACACTGCAGGATTGGGTGGTGACTCCCCGACTCCTTCAGGTGCCGGGTGTGGCCGACGTCATCAACTTCGGCGGCCTGGTGAAACAGTATCATGTGATCACGAGCCCGGACAAACTTCAACGCTACAATCTGACACTGCAGAACGTGATCGACGCAGTCTCCGCCAACAACCTGAACACCGGCGGTAATATCATCAACCGGGGCGGACAATCGTTTGCGATACGCAGCATCGGAGCCATCCGGCAGAAGCAGGACATTGAAAACATTGTCCTCACTGTCCAGAGCGGCGTCCCCGTCTTTATCCGCAATATCGGCTCGGTGGAGGAATTTCCCCTTCCCCCGAGCGGCGTCCTTGGCTATGCAATTCGAGAAGATGATGGCACCATCGTGGACGTCCGTTCCAGCATCCAGGGCCTCGTCGCCATGCGGCGGGGCGAGAATGCTTCGGAAGTTGTGGCGGCAATCAAAGAAAAAGTCGACGCAATCAATGCGGGGAGCCTGCCCCCGGGAGTGCGCCTCCGCGTGACGTACGACCGGAGCCAGCTGGTGGGCTACACCATCGCCACAGTGGCCCGGACGCTGATGGAAGGAATCGCGATTGTCGTCCTGGTCCTGATTTTTTTCATCGGGAGTGCGCGTTCCGCCCTGGTGGTCGCCACCACAATTCCGGTCTCCATGCTCTTTGCCTTCGTCATGATGAAGGTCACCGGAATACCGGCCAACCTTCTCTCCCTCGGCGCGATAGATTTCGGCATCATCGTCGATGGCGCGGTCGTGATGGTCGAAAACATCATGCGCCGCTACCGTGACGCAACCCCTGCCGACCGGAGCGAAGGAATCGAACGGTACACGCTGACGGCGGCACAGGACGTTGGACGTGAAATCTTCTTCTCGATTACGATCATCATTCTCGCCTATCTTCCCATCTTTTCCTTCCAGCGCGTGGAAGGAAAACTGTTCTCCCCGATGGCCTACACGCTCGCCTATGCCATCGCCGGGTCGATGCTCCTGGCTCTCACTGCGATCCCGGTGCTGATGACCATGTTCTATCGGAAGAATTTTGCTTCTGTATCTCCTGCGCCGATTGAATGGCACAACCCGGTCTACGCGTGGATCGAACGGCGCTACGGAACGACGGTCGACTGGGTCATCCGCCGCCCGTGGCAGACGGTGATTGCGGCCTCGGCGCTGGTCCTCGTGATCATGATCATCGGACTCTCCCGGGTCGGCACGGAATTCCTGCCCGAACTGGACGAAGGCGCAATCAATATCCGTTGCTTCTTCCCCGTCGGCATTTCGCTCGCTGAAGCAGACCGCTATACGCCCGTCATACGGGCGACGATCAGCAGGCATGCGCCCGTCAACGTTGTACTGACCCAACTGGGCAGAAATGACGACGGCACGGATCCCTATGGGCCCAACCGGCTCGAGATTTTCGTGGGCCTCCGGGATTACGCCACCTGGACGAACACCATATCGAAACATGAGCTGCTGATGCAGATCAAGTCGGAATTGGAACAGGCGATCCCCGGTGCGCTGTTTTCATTCTCGCAGCCGATCCTGGACAACGTGACGGAGGCCGTAACGGGGAGCGTGGCGGACCTCGCGATCCTGGTAAGCGGTGAGGACCTGAGCGTGATGCGCCGGACGGCAGATTCGATCCTGGCGGTCGTGAAGACCATCCCGGGGGCGACGGAGTGCGGCATCGAACAGGAGGGCGATCAGGCGCAGCTCGCGATCGATATTGACCGAGGCGCCGTGGCACGGTTCGGCATCAACGTCAGCGACATCCAGAAGATGATCGAAGCCGCGATCGGTGGACGGAGCGTCAGCAAGTTCTATGACGGCGAGCGGCGCTTTGACATCGTCGTCCGCTATGCATCGTCGTACAGGAATTCGATCGATGCCGTGCGGCAGATGACCGTCGTCTCACCATCGGGTGCGCGCGTCCCGATGTCGCAGCTTGCATCGATCCGGCTCGTGGACGGTCCGACGATCATCCAGCGCGAGAACGGCGAGCGGCAGGTGTCCGTTCGCACGAACATCCGCGGCCGCGATCAGGGGAGCTTCGTGGCTGAAGCCCAGAAGAGAGTTGCGGCGGCCGTCACCCTGCCACCGGGCACCTCCCTCGATTGGGGCGGGCAGTTCGAGAATCTCTCCAGGGCTGCGGCGCGCCTCGCACTCGTCATCCCGCTCACTGTGGGGATCATCTTCCTCGTCCTCTTCGCTCTCTACCGGAACATCCGGCACGTCGGTATCGCCATGGCCAGCATACCGCTCGCGCTCGTGGGCGGTGTGGTGGCCCTGATGCTGCGCGGTTACAGTTTCAACGTTTCGGCGGGGGTCGGGTTCATTTCCCTGTTCGGCGTGTCCATCATCGCCGGTGTGTTGTACGTCTCGCGCGCGAACAAGCTGATCGACGACGATAACCTCCCATTGCGGGAGGCGGTCCGCCGGGCTGCCGTGATCCAGCTCCGCCCGAATCTGATGACGATGCTTCTCGCACTGCTGGGGCTCTTGCCGGCGGCCAGAGCATCGGGGATCGGTTCGGATGTCCAGCGCCCGCTCGCCACGGTGATCGTGGGCGGACTGACGTCGGCATTACTCCTCACCCTTGTTGCCCTCCCTGCGCTGTATGCGCTTTTCGGGCAGCCCCAACCATCATCAGGAGGCGACCATGATCGAAGTGAAGCTGTTCATTGACGAGGACGACCGGTACAAGGGGAAGCCCGTGCATGAGCATATCATGCGACTCCTGATGCATCACGGTATCAGGGGCGCATCGAGTTTCTCTGCGCGTGCGGGATTCGGCAAGAAACACCATCTTCACCATCCCGGCGCTCTCGGGGCCGTGGATGAAGGTCCGATCATGATCTTGTTCATCGATGAAGACGAGAAGGTGCGGGCGGTGCTTCCGCTGGTGAAGGAGGTCGTGCACGACGGTCTGGTTGTCATGCACCAGGTGCAGCAGGTGTGAACGAAGCATCGAGGCCCGGGCACATGCCCGGGCCTCTCATAAGCAGCCCCACGCCATCATCAGCCCCCGAGATCGTCACACGAGAGACGCGCCGCCGGAGTTCCGAACCGTGCCCTCGTATCGGCGATGCCCGTCCTCACAGCGGCCTAGCACATCACCACGGCGCTCGCCATTTGTTCCCGATAGAGAAGAAGCAGGAGCCAGCTCAACCCACCCAGCACGGAGAGCCTCGCCTGGTCGGTCCCGGGGTCCGCGATCTCCATCATGCCGTTGGTGCGGAAGAGATTCCGGAGCGACCATCGCTCATTGCCCGGGCTCGTTCGCAGGATCACCTTGCCATCCCCCCCCGCGAGTTCGAACACATCCGACCACCACCCGGCCTGATGCCAGTGGTAGACGACCCCATCGTGCCACCGGATCGCGCGGTCGCCCGACATCCAGTCGCGCTTGCATTCACCTATCTGTGCACCACTCGTCCGATCAGCGATGATCAGGCGGGGCCTCCAAAACCCTTCGGACCGGATCTCCCAGGATCCGAACGGGGTCGTGATCACCGCGTCGTAGCCCGCCCATCCGTGCCGTGATAGGTGGGCCGCTTCATCCGCACCCTCAAGGAGTGAGAATTCGTTGCTC
>PMCM01000024.1 GCA_003154155.1 Ignavibacteriota bacterium
CCTTCGGGACAACTATTAAAAACAGCTCTGAGGGTTCAGTGGTTCGGTTGGAACGGCATTATTATAGGTCTTCCGGCGTAAAATCGCAACACCACCCTATGCCTTTCCGGCTCTTTTCGCCAGAGAAAAGATCCGGTCGAACATGGGTCGTGTCAGTTTGCCTGTGAATGTATTCTGCTGGCTCGGATGGTATGAGCCGATAAATGTCAGCCCCCCGAGAACGTACGCCGCGCCGTGCCCGAATTTGGGCATAGCCGACAGGGTGATCCGCCCGGCCTCGACGTATGCCCGGATGGCCGCTTCAAACCCTATTTTCCCCAGGCCGACCACCACTTTCACATTTTTCAGTATCGCCAGCTCCTGGAGGAGGAACGGGCGGCAGGTCAGGATTTCTTCCCGGGCCGGTTTGTTAGCGGGNNCTGCCGGTCCGGTTGCCGCCGTGGGCCGCAGGGGCAAGCCCCACGAGCAGAAGCCAGGCTTCGGGATCCCCGAATCCGGTGAGAGGTTTGCCCCAGTACTCTTCTCCTTCGAAGCGGCGGACCTTCTCATCCGCCTTTGCTTCACGCCATTCCACAAGACGGGGGCAAAGGCGGCAGCGGATGATGCGGCTGTTCAGGATCTCGAGCTCATGAGACCCCCTCGGCACCTTGGTCAACTCCCGTTACTCCTTCCTCGTGCCACTCCAACTAAATGATCCTACACAACAAATGGCACAGTGCCCGTTCCAACTATGGATAAGAGCCTTGAGCGTTCAAAGATTTAGTTGGAACGGCACTTCTTGGCCCATCAGTCCCATCCGTAGGTCTTCTACTTCTGAGCCTCCATGACCGGGGCCTTACCCAGGACATCGTCGACAGTCAGGATCGTAACCTGCCCGAGCTTCAGGGCTCGGACCGGAGCTTCTATGGTTTTCCTATCACCTACCAGGACCACCGCCATCTTCTCCGGATTCAGATATTTCTTTGCCACCCGTTCCACGTCTTCCTTTGTCACCGCCAGAACATTCCGGGTGTAGCTGTTGTAGTAGCCATCCGGGAGGTTATACATCACCATATCTTCGATCTTCGCTGCAAGATCCTCCACAGTCTGGAAGTCCGCGGGAAACCCGAGCGCCACAAAGTTCTTTGCCCGGTCCACTTCCTGTTGGGAGACAGGCTTCAGGATCCCATTCAGCTCCTTCATGAACTCAATCAGCGACGAATCGGTCTTGGCCGTATGCACGGACGCTGCGGCGTCAAACGGACCTGCGAATTTGCGGAACTGGAACGACGACCATGCTCCATAGCTATACTGGTGTACTTCCCGGAGGTTCGTATTCAGACGAGAAGAGAACGAGCCTCCCAGAATCGTGTTCATCACCACGAGCGCATAGTAGTCATCCGTGGCGCGAGGCACACCGATACAGCCGATGCGGATTTCCGTTTGTGGCGCACCCGGTTTGTCCACAATTTCCACAGTCCGTTTCTGCACCTGCTCAACAGCGGGGAGCGTCGCCTGCGGCACCGTACCCCTCGACCATGATGCCAGCAGTTGTTCCAGCTTCGTCCGCATTTCCAATAGGGTCACATCCCCCACGATCACGAGCGTGGCATTGTTTGGGCGGAAATACTTCCCATGGAACTGCTTCAGATCGTCCGTGGTGATGCTGCGGATCGCTCTTTCGTCGCCGATGGACAAGCGTCCGTATGGATGTCCCTGGCCGTACAGCGTGCGTGAAAAGAGCGCTGAGGCCTGCGCCTGCGCTTCGTCGCGCCATGAAAGGAGCGTTGTGAGCCGTTCCTTCCGGTGGCGCTCCAGTTCCGCCGGGGCAAACGCCGGGTGCAGCAACGCATCCGCCAGAAGTGCCAGCGCGGAATCCAGTTTCGCTACCGGTGTATGGAGACTGAGTGCGGATGTGTGCAGCCCTGCCGTGCCGACCAGCGAGGCTCCCAGGAAATCCACGGCATCGGCAAATGCGAGCGCGTCACGCGAGCCCGCGCCGTCGGTCAGCATTGAGGCGACCATCGATGCCAGGCCCGGCTTATCTGCCGGATCGTCCACTGCGCCGGAGAACACCATGAGATTGATCTGGACCAGCGGAACCTGGTGTTTTTCAAGCAAGACAACCGGAAGTCCGTTTGCGAGCGTGAAGTGTTTTATCGGCGGCATAAAGAATACCGGTATCGGGCCTGCGGGGGGCGGGCCGGAGCGTTCCGGTTTCTGGGCGAACACCGCCGTGGAGATCAGGAGTGCGATAATGAGAAGTCGCTTCATGGTTACTTCGCCTCCATTCGCGGAGTGGCGGCAAGTTCCTTCTTTCCTTTGGGGACGACGCTTAGTACCACACGGTTGTTATCGTGCAGGAACGTCGCCGCTGCACTCTGGACATCGCCAGGGTCGAGCGCCTTATATCGTGACAGATCTTCCTGGAAGTAGTCCGGGTTGCCGGTTTGGGTGAAATACGCATTCAGCAAGTCGGCCTTTCCGCCGAATCCTCCGATCGCTTCGAGTCTGCCGAGGAATGAAGATTCATACTGGTTTACCGCACGGTCCAGCTCGCGCTTTGACGGCGGATTCAGTTGCACGTTGTGGAGCTCTTCCATGATCACCGACTCCAGCTCACTGAGCGTATGTCCTGCCCGCGCCGTTGCGGTAATCTCAAACGACGAGCAGAGCGGACGGGAGCCCTCGTAGGCGGAGACATCCTGCGCGATCTGCAGGTCATAAACGAGCCGCTTGTACAGGCGGGAATTCTTGCCGCCTGCCAGGACGCTTGCGACCATATCCAGTTCCGCATCCCCCGGTGCAAACGCCGGCGGCGTGATCCAGTCCATGTAGAGGCGAGGGAGGCTCACTTCGTCTTCCAGCACAAGCCGTTTTTCCGCGGTGAGATATGCTGCAGGTGCCTCGATCGGTGGCACCGGCGGACCTGCGGGGACGTCGCTAAACCACTTTTCCACCAGCGCACGGATCTTGACCGGATCGATATCCCCGGCAATGCAAAGGCTCGCGTTGTTCGGTCCGTAGAATCTCTTGAAAAAGTCTACAACATCCTGATAGCTTGCCGCCGAGAGGTCCTCCATCGAGCCGATGGTGGGCCAGTGATACGGGTGGTTGGGCGGATAGAGGTTCTCTTGGATCGCAATCGAGGCCATCCCGTACGGGCGGTTCTCGTACGATTCCCGGCGTTCGTTCTTGACCACGTCCCTTTGTCCGTCGACTTTTGCTGGGGACATCGACTCCATCAAGTATCCCATCCGGTCCGATTCCAGGAAGAGGGGAAGTTCCAGGGCGTTGCTTGGAACGTTTTCCCAGTAGTTTGTCCGGTCGGACGTTGTGGATGCATTATTATCCCCGCCCACCGCTTCGAGCCACTGGTCGAACTTTCCGGGAGGGACGTGACCGGAGCCTTCGAACATGATATGTTCGAACAGGTGGGCAAAACCGGT
>PMCM01000057.1 GCA_003154155.1 Ignavibacteriota bacterium
GGAAATAGCCGAGACGTTTGCGGCTCAACCAGACATCATGCTGGAAAACTTTCAAGATGTGTTTGAGGGCAACGGTGGAATGGCATTCAAATATCCAGTGTACACGATCGATCCTTCCATGTATGAACTCTGCAAAGGAGATACACCGCAATGGATATTATCCTCCTGGTANNGGTCAACATTATAAACCCAGACGTTCGCCAGCATTACTGGAAGCCGCCGTTGTCACCGAAGCAACGGAAGCGAACAAACAATATGCAACTGATTCACGCATACATTTCTTCGACGATTTTTCTACAACTGCTATTGGCAAGAAACCAACTGGCTGGCAGGCGAAATTAGGCTCGGATGGATCCACAAGTGTTGTCACGACACTTGATGGCGTAGAGGGAAACTGGGTTGTGATTAAAGGCCACTATGTACGCCCCGTGCTATTGAAGATGCCAATGCCGCGCAATTTCACCTTGTCGTACGATGTGATCACGCCTGAGAAGTTTACGTGGGGTGCAAAAGGACTGGTACTCCTGCTCGTGCATGAAAAAACCGAAGGAGTAGCCGAAGCCTTTATGAGTTTTAAACTGCGGCCCGGATCTGGAGGCGCCGACGGAGAGGCAACACTGGAGACGAGATTCCCATCAGGCTATGCCAATGGCACGAAGTGGTATGTTGCGACCGGATTTTCAAATAATAGCAAGATTAACCGAATACATGTGAGCATCACAAAACATGAAGAAGTGCTTCAGGTATTTCTTAATACGAAAATGATTGTGGACTACAACAAGGGTCTTCCTGCTGATATGCAGTTTAATGGGCTATCGTTCGACATGAGCAACAGCGATGGCGACAATGACAAATACTATATCAGTAACGTCAAGGTAACCAAAGACTGATTCACATATTCATCCATCACACTCCCTTTCCACGCCGAGGCTTTCACGTCAGGTCTCCCCATGAATGACATGGAATTCTTCATTCGGACGATGCCAAAGGTTGAACTCCACGTTCATCTCGAAGGATCCGTCCAGCCAGAAACGTTTTTGACGTTGGCAAAGCATCATCACATTGCTTTGCCCGCAGACTCAATTGCCGGACTTCGCGAGTGGTATAGGATTCGTGATTTCAATCGTTTCATCGAAATCTATATGGCGATTTCCAATTGTCTCAGGACCACTGATGACATTGAGCTGCTTACCCGGGAGTTTCTGATCAGCCAGGCTGAGCAGAACATCGTGTACAGCGAGGTGACGTTTACTCCGTATAACCAGTTTCTGAATTGCAGTCTTGATATGCACGAGCAACTGAATGCCGTCAACCGGGTGCGGGCATGGGGAGAACATGAGCTGAAGGTCCGGATGGGGGTGATTGTGGATATCCCCCGCGAACGTTCGGCAAATGCGGGGATCGAGATCGCCCGGTTTGTCGTTGACCGGTTTGGAGACGGCGTCATCGCGTTGGGGCTTGGAGGCCCCGAGAAGGGGAATCCGCCGTCGAAGTTCCAACAGGCATTCGACATCGTTGATCAGGCCGGTATCCCCTGCGTTATCCACGCAGGCGAGACTGACGGTCCTCAAAGCATCTGGAACGCAATTGTAGCAGCAAAAGCGCGAAGGATCGGACACGGCGTTCGCTGTACGGAAGACCCCGAACTTGTGGACTATCTGAAAGCAACGCAGTTGCCGCTTGACGTCTGTCCAACCAGCAACATCTGCCTCGGAGTTTTTCCCTCTCTTGAAGAACATAGCCTGCCCAAATTGATTGAATCCGGGCTGAGCGTGACCCTCAACAGCGATGATCCGCCGCTGTTCAATACAACGCTCACCGATGAATTCCTTTCCGCAGGAATGTGCTTCACATGGGATGCGCTGCTCATCAAGCGTCTGGTCCTCAACGCGCTCGAAGTCAGTTTCCTCTCTGAATCGGAAAAGCGATCCATGGGGCAGAGGTTTGTGGAGGACTTCTCCAGGCTGGAATCCTCGCGGTCCTGAATGCCTTACACCCCGCGCGATTTGCGGCGAAGCCGCAACTAAACGATATTTCTGCTGGGTCAGAGGACAATAACGCCATAGGAATGTGTCGGGAGAACGATTGAAACCGGCTTCATGACGGCGTAATGACAAAAGGAGGAAGTTCAGATGAAGAACCTGTTTGAGCCCGAAACCGCAATGGAAATGACAACCCGCCTGGAGCGTCTGACGCCGGACCGGCAGCCACAATGGGGAAAGATGAATGTCGCCCAGGCCCTCGCCCACCTGGCGGCGACGATGGAGATGGCCCTGGGTGATCGCCGCCCGCCGCGCGCTCTGCTCGGACGGCTGATCGGCCCTCTGATCAAACGAAAGGTCCTCGCCAGTCCGATGCGCCGGAATAGCCCGACGTCCCCAGAACTCAGGATCGCGAATAGCCGGGAGTTTGAACTGGAACGGCTGCGTCTGCGCGGTCTCATTGACCGCTTCGTTGCAGCCGGTCAGAAAGGGTGCACAGACCATCCCCACCCGTTCTTCGGGCCTATGACGCCGGACGAGTGGGCACTGCAAATGTACAAACACCTCGACCATCATTTCCGGCAATTCGGAGTGTAGGAGGGCACAGACGGTGGAAGCATCTCGCAATGAAGCCCGGCGAAAGTCGGGCTTTTTTGCGTTTCTGAAAGTGTAAATCGACCATCGTGGGTTGATCTTTGCGAAGGTCGTGGTCGGCCCAGGGAGAAGTGCAGGGAGATGATCTCCGCTCGAATTCACAATTTCACTGGCGGACGGAGACTTGACGTGAGACAGCAGGGGAACTATTCGATTCCACCTCTCGTTGTCTCACTCAAGTAGTTCTAGAAGTGCAGCCTCGAACCGGCTGTTCTCTGGACGATCACATCGTTGTACGTGATGGTGTGCCTCTCCTGCTGGAAGACCCGCTGAATGTTGAGTTTCCGGATTACTATACCGGGAATGGAGAGCGTCCGAAGAGCACACAGAGGAGAAGAACCATAATGTACGTTGGATTATCATCTGGGAAATGTTCTTTTCATAAAGAGGGAAATCGCCGGATTTGTGCTTCTCTGCACCTCTGCAAGAAGTATGATCCTGAAACCGAGCTCGTTTCACGATTTGTCATCGAATCCATCGGGTAGGCAGCGGCGCAGGTGAAGGGAATAGCATGACCAAATCGTTCTGTGGATTCTCCCGTTCGGCGTTCCTTGTGGGGTCGGTCATTGTGCTCCTCTTCTCTGAAGGAGGATTCGCACAGCAATCAACCGCCCCGGTGCGTCTAGAAGGGTCTATCAATCTCTCCTCGGAACTGTATTCGTCTCAGGGGATCGATGAACGGCGGCCTCACAGCGCCTATCGTGCGATATTCGCTCCCACTCTCGTGCTTTTTGACCAGATCCGGCTGCCGTTTGAAGTGTATCTCACCAGCGAAGATCGGGGAATCCGGCAGCCCTTCAACCAATTTGGGGTGAACCCGCAATTTGGCGGATGGCTGACTCTTCATGGAGGGTATTTCTCGGAACGGATCTCTGACCTCACTTTCGGTGATTCGCGCGTTCTGGGCGGCGGTTTCGAGTTGACACCAGGGAACCTCCGGGTATCGTTCCTCTATGGCATGATCCAGCATGCCGTCGATCCCGACACGCTGAGCGGGTTCCGCGGAGCATATGATCGCTGGGCATGGGCAGCTAAAGTCGGCTATGGCGCCGAGTCGGATTTTCATGTCCACCTGAACATCATGCGTGCGTGGGACGATTCCTCCTCTCTGTCCAAGCCTGGTTCTGACGTCACTCCTCAGGAAAACCTCGCCGCATCGGTGCAGCTGGGGATTCCGTTGATTGGCCGGGCCGTGTTCCTCAGCGGGGAGTTCGCCGTCTCGGCCCTCACCAATAACACCCAAAGCCCGGAACTCGATGGCGTCCCGGCGTCCGTCTCGAATGTCTTCACCCCGCGGACGTCCAGCCAGGTTGACGGTGCTGCCACGGCGTCGCTCATGATCATCCCTTCAACCGTCTGGTCCCTCCAGCTCACCGGTCGATGGGTGGGGCCTGGCTACGTTACGCTCGGGTATGCCCAGTTGCCGAACGACGTGTTGGACGGGACCATTGCCCCGACCGTTCGCCTTTTTGACAACAAGCTTACCATGAGGGGCTCGCTCGGCCTCAGGTATAACAACCTCCGGAACACGCGCCTCGCGACCACGAAGCGCATCATAGGAAACCTTGGCATCAGTCTGCAACCCGCACCTGAGTGGGGTGTCGATCTCCAGTATTCAAACTACGGGATGCAATCAAATCCGCACAATGACACGCTCAGGATCGATAACATATCTCAATCATTCACCGTGTCACCGCGCTACACGTTTCAGGCGTTTGGCGGAACGTCGACCGCCCTCGTCTCCTACTCGCTCCAGTCGTTCACCGACTTCAACACGGTGACCGGGGCCCTGAGTGACAACAAAACCAACACAGGGGTGATAACGTGGATCAATGCATGGCCTTCCACGCTCACCTCCACAACGAGCGTGATGTACACGGACGCGGCCACGCAGGTCCTGGAAACAATCGTACGAAGCATCAACGAGACGATTGGATACTCGTTCCTCGGCAACAAACTCACGACAAGCCTGACCGTGGGGTACACCGAAGTCAGGACCACCGGCGACGACGGCCAGGTCACGGGGCGTCTTACCTTCGGCTATTCCCCCGGGACGTGGGGCACGTTCACAGTGTCGTTGTCCACGAGTCAGTACAACTTTGATCCCAGCTCCGCGTCGGCGTCGTACCGGGAGCACATGGGCAGCCTGCAATACAGCTATTCGTTCTGAGAGGATGAAAATGAAGCGACTGTTCACGAGTGCGATGCTGGTGTTCCTGGGCGCCCAGTCGTTGTTCGGCGGGGTGACCATGACGCTTATCTTGCGCAATCCGATGCCGGCACGGCTGGACGTGTGGGAGCAGGATCCAAGCACAATTCAGCTCATCATTCAGACCGACCCCAATGGGCTTTTTCAAAACGGGCATATTGAATTCACAATCCACGATCTGAATACCAACGCTCTCGTGGCTTCCTCAAAGGTGAATGACCCGTCCATTCCGGTATTCTCGATGAACCCGGCCGCCACGGTCACAAAGTTCGGACGCGATGTTGTGGTCGCATCCGCGGTGTTCATCGACCCGAAATACAAGAATGCTGCNNTTTGTCTGTCGTCCCGCCCACGTTCATGTGGACGCCGGTGACTGTCCCCGGGGGCGCCTCGGTTTCGTACAAGCTGTTGATCGCGCCCATCTACAAGGGACAGACACCGAAGAACGCCATCGACGCGAATCAACCGCTGGTTCAGATCACGTGGTCAGCGCCGACGTATTTCTACGCGCCTGCCAACCCGGCGTTTACACTATATCCGTCGGCGGTCGGGTTTGCGTGGCAGGTGCAAGCGGTTGACGCGCAAGGGAAGGCGGCAGCGAAGAACGACGGCAAGAGCGAAGTCTCGTCGTTCACAATCGACTCATCAAAGGCACCGCCAGCCCCGCCTCCTGCGCCACAGCAGGCGCAATCGAGCGGGGACTGTAACGATCCGTGCGTCACATCGCTCCCGAGTGATCAAGCCCCGGGTGGGTCCTTTAACGCGGGCGATGTCCTGAAGGTGGGCCTGTTCGCAATGACGTTGACCCAGGCGGGCGGAAGCGGGGCTGCGCTCACGGGCGCGGGAACAATCAGCGTTCCGTTTCTGAAAGCACCCGTCCTGGTTGCGTTCAAGAATATAAAGGTCAACGCGGAGAAACAAGTCTTCGATGGCGATGTCTTCGCGCTCCAGATGCA
Organism: Ignavibacteriota bacterium; assembly: GCA_003154155.1. Classification (GTDB taxonomy): domain Bacteria; phylum Bacteroidota; class Ignavibacteria; order UBA10030; family UBA6906; genus Fen-1255. The sequence goes on from PMCM01000057.1 coordinate 5,802, forward strand.
GGGTTCGCCCATCCCGCAGAACCTAGCCAACGATTTTGGCAATGCCCTCGGCATGTCCAATGCCGATATCAACACCTATTACGGATATGCCTCTCAGGGATCGCGTCTTGTCAGCGCATTCGTCTCCTCGACGCCAACCGGCCTGCCGATCGGCGTGGATCAGCAAATTGCAGGAGAGCGGTTTGTCCTTGCAGTGATCGGAATCCTCTTTCAACCAACGAGCGCGAAACTGAACGCGATATCGTCGTACGACATGCCTGACCTCGGACCGGGCATGGCAATCGGCCTCGGTGCGCGAAATATTTGCTTCACCCCGGGGGGGATATCCTCCAGCCAGGGTGTGCTCTACCTGGCAGCTGACATTGGATATGACAAACCCGGTTCGTTCGGGTTCCGCTTCAAGGCTCCCAGCCTGCCTGCGGATTCCGGAACATATTTTGCCTGGGACTGTAACGGGTTCCGGGAGCTCCGGATTGCGGCAGACGTTTCGATGCCGCGCGATTGGATGGTCCCCAATCCGGACAACGGCGTGGATCAGGTGAAAGCCCACCTGAAGGCCGTCGTCATGAAGAAAGGCGACTGGATCGCCGCGGCAACTCTCGACAAGGCAATGCTGGCAGGGGCTAACGGGTTCGTGCTGAACGTCCAGGAAATGTCATACGATCATTCCGACGTCCGCAACCCGGACGGGATCGTTTTTCCCGTGAGTTATGTCGGGACGAAGGGTGTAGATTGGCACGGGTTCTTTATTCGCAAGGCGTCTCTGACGCTTCCACCCTCGCTGGCGACACACAACGGCGGCCCGCCGTCAATCGAAGTTGATAACTTCCTCATCGA
>PMCM01000001.1 GCA_003154155.1 Ignavibacteriota bacterium
TACACGTATGTCCATGAGGCATCCGACATTCATGAGCTCGGGGGGTATATTAAGATCCCGATTCAGCTTACGGGGCACTCAATATTTGATTTCAGGGTCGGAGGTTAAATTCGCGTTTACTAAGTTCACGGCAAACGATGAGCAGCATTGGCAGTCCGTTAGTCGGACTATCGCATCGGGGGATGAGATGAAGCACAATGTCCTTTTTCTTTTCGTCATCACGTTGTTGCTTATTCAGGCGGGGATAGCAGAGGAAGATAGCCTGAAATACCGTCACCATTGGGAAGTGAGTGGTCAGCTGTTCTATTCTTCGACAGTCCAATCAAACCAGCCCGGGTACCAAACAATTGATATTCGAACGTACACTTGGGCGCTTCAACCGGGCATTGCATGGTTTGTCGACGACCACATCCAATTGGGCTTGGATATTCGATACCAGCTTACACGCCGCGAAGTTGAATGGCCCTTCGATCACGAGACTTACTCCTGGTCTAGCGTCAGTTACTCTGGGAATCTCATGGTTGCGATCGGCCCCGGCTACAATCTGCCGATCGGTCCTTCCATCTGGGCATTTGTGAATCTCAAGATGGGATTGGTGTGGATTCACGAGGGAGGGTCGACCCCGGATGTACCCGACTACTCGTACTGGTCGCAGTCGAAAATCGTGTTTCCGATAATCCAGGGAGGGCTGAAATACTTTGTTGTCAGACAATGTGCAGCGGTCATCCAGCTTCAATACGATCGCATATCGTATGACCCGCAATCCACATTTTCTGTAGGGGTCGGGCTGGCGGTGTATCCATGAGCTCCAGAACAACTCATGAGTGTGAAAGGGATTCAGCGCGGGGCTGAATTGGTCGGGGATGTGTTCGTCTGCTGCTTGTGAGTATAGTATCAGTGGTCCTGACGATGAATTCATCAGTTTCTGAGGAAATGCCAGGAACCAACGCTTTCGAAGCCCACATGGGCTGGGAAGTGCAAAGGCAATCGCTGGTGGGTTTCGCAGGATACAAATTTGTAGTCGCAGAGAGTTGGAGCGTCATACCGGAATTCCACTATGTTGCGGTGATTACTCCATCGGTCAGCCTGCGGTACACTGCGGCGTTGTCGGGTGTTGCCGCTCTTGGCATTCAAGGCGGGATGGGGGTGAACTTCCCACCATTCACTCCTGCAGTGACGTGGATTGCTGCATGTGCCGGCACGTTCAGGATCGACGGTGACACCTATGTGATCGTGGAAGCCCGAATTATCGCGCCAATGCTTCTCAGTACAACTGACTACAGCGTTGGTGGGACGCTTCACTCATCCAGAATGATGAGTTTGCGTAAATATCCGCCGATCGTGCTATCTCTCGGATACGGCTTCTAGGGGCTGCGTATGAGTCAGAGATTGAACCTGGGCGCCCCCTCGGCATGTTCGGGATCGATCCCGGGACGTAGAGAATGGGGTTCTGATGAACCACGTGATCTCTCATCTCCAAAGCCATGGTCCGCGTGTCGCAGTGCAATCGCATTCATCCTTGTCGCCTTTGGGTGCACGACTTCGCTGGCAGGGAGTGATTCGTGTGCCAATCAGTCCCCGTGGGCAAATACGACCAGCATCGCCTTGTACGGTGGCGCACCATTCCCCATGTACGGGTTTTCGGTGTTGATCCCCCTTGACAGCACCGAGGGACAATGTTGCATATTCACGTTAAGCGGATATGATCAGATGTGGTCTCTCCCGGCAGTTGCTTTATCTGCGTCCTTCGGATGGGACATTGCTCTGGCACGGAATATTATCGTGCGTCCAATGCTCGGGATTGGTGACTTCGGAATAACGGGGGGTACAGAAGCCGAAGTCTACCCCACAATTCACTTTGGACTATGGGTTGAAACACATATATCCCAACGAGTATCTTTTGCCCTCATCTACGAAAAGCGGTTTGATGTAGCCTATCGCTTCTATTTTCCCTGGGGCATCGGAGCCGGGGTCCGTTTCAATCGTTAAGAGGTAACGATGATATTGTCGCGATCGGAAAGACAAGTTGCATCGCTCGGACTTGTTTTACTTCTGCCAATTGCGTTCCTGGCTTTTGGTTGCACGACGTCATACCACGTGTCCCAAGTTGACGACGGGCGTTCAGGCCGCCTCGGTTTCGACGAGTTTGCGAAGGAATGCCGCGGCCACAAGGTCGAGATACTTCTCGTGAACGGTTCCCGGTATCACGGGTTCGATCTTGTCGCGACACCCGACAGCGTCGCATGGCATGACAGCTTGGGCACGTCAATCATCAGCATGGCGAGTGATAGCGTCAGAACAATTTCATGGCGGAGCGTAGCGCGCGGCATGGGTGACGGCCTGCTCCTTGGTATTCCGGGTAATTTTGTTGCATTGGGTATTACGGCGTTCTTTCCATACTACGCCCTGGTCGCATGGCCGTACACGCTCGCGTTGGGCCCTGCCATCGGCGCGATCATAGGAGGTTTGGTCACACATACCTACAGGTTTCGGATTATTCCTCAACATGCACCCGAGCGCGCGGGCTTGGAGCCTACGAAAATGTAGAACGTGCTCGCATGGGGGTTCGACCTGAATTGAACGTTACTTCAAAGGGGGACTGCGACACATAAGTGCAATTTGCGCCAGATTTGCCATCTTTGCGCGAATTGGGAGCATTAGACTATGAGACTTCTGAGTACTTCCCTTCTCGTGGTACTGACGACTGTCATGCTGGGATGCAGCGACCTGGGCGAACCATCCAATGATGATCTGGTCAACTTTCCGGGCACGATCATCCAGGACTCCCCCGGAACATTCTTGATACAAACCGATGTGGCGTATCAAAACCTCAAGACATTCTATCCGCTCAATTTGGAATCGGAATTCCAGAAAGACGGGCTCAGGGTACGCTTCAGCGGAAGGATCGAAGTCGAACCGTTCGTCGATTACATCTGGCCTCCGCTACGTCTCTCGAGGATGACGAAGATACAACTACCCGATGCGCAGCTCGTCCAGATCGACCTTCAGTCCGACTTCGCCGATGAGCTCAACACGTTCAACCAGACTTTCACAAAAGATCTGGTCATGGACGGCACCATCACCGTTTCGTTCTGGCTTACCACAAGCGAACAGCGATCGATCCTGCAGAAAGCGACGGACCTCGGATTCTTCTCGTTGCCGGATACCATCCACCGGAAAGGCGGGCCATACTATTTCATTTCGCCGGATCCGAGTCCGGACAGCCTCCGGATAAAATACGATACGCAAGACAAGAGGGTGGTCTGGTTCTACCCCCCGGACACGACGGACGTCAACGCAAAAGCAATCTCATCGCTGAGCGACTTCATCATGCAGGTGGTTAGGGCCAAACCCGAATACAAGGCGCTGCCGGAAGCGCGGGGCTACTATTTTTGAATCTTCCACGAGCAGAACCGTGAAACTCTGCACATTGTGTTTCTGCCTGCTGATCCTTGGGTTCGGGTGCCGGAACTCCGCCGGACCGGACTCGTCACAGGGCACGTGGGAACTCATACGAAACGCCGGCACGGGATATTTTCAGGCACTATCGTTTGCCGACCGGAACAATGGCTGGGCGATCATTTTTTCGGGCGACGTCTATCGCAATGAGAACATGTGAGAGTATTGGGTCGGGCGCAGGAGCTTCAGCCAGCGTCACGGAGGGCATTATGAACACTGCAGGCAGGAGTTGGGCGTGAGATGCGTTCCGCCCAGACATTGCGAATCAGGAAGAGTATAATGAAAACACATGTAATTCTCCTTGTACTGCTCGCCATGATCGGACTCTCGTGCACAGATGCCGGAAATCCCGTTCAGGAGGCAAGCCCCGGTGAACACCTGTTTTTTCCCCCGGGCGGCCCGAACTATGTGTCCGGTGAAGTGATACTCAGCTTCAACGATTCCGTGAATTATTCCTTCATCGTGCTATTCTTTTCTCGCCTCAACCTCGAACCGGTCTTCATTAATGCCGACAGCGCCTTCACGATGTGGATTCAGGTAGACTCAGGAGAAGTGGCCGCACAGGTCGCGCGATTACTGCTGGATTCAACCGTTATCTGGGCGGAGCAAACTGGGTTCGACGGAGGCGATCCGGACAAACCATATATCCTGGCGCACTTCCGGGGCATAACGACAACCGATCGTGCGCGCGCACTCATCGGTTCCATCGGAGGGCTGAGCTGGAAGCAAACCATGGTGAGTATGCGATTGGCAGTAGCAAAAGTGGAAGTCGGGCAGGAGCAGCACTGGGTCGATTCCCTGAAGGTGATGCCTGCCGTGAAGTGGGCGGAACTGGTGCAAATTATATATGTTGCAACGGAAAGTGGCACGCTGCCACACTCAAATGCGGTGATTCGCAAACCACGCTGAGGCACACTCCTCTCGACACCTTGTCACCAGGTTTTGTCGTTCCTATCGTTCTTCATCATCTATTATCATGGCGAGCAATATCCTGGTCGCCCTATGCCTCCACACTCATGATGATCACGTCAAGTTCTGATGGCGGAGTGTCATGGCAGGTGCGCACTCCCTGCATCCATCCGAAGGAAATCGCCAGCTATTGTGACGGTGAACATGCGGGAGGCGTAGATACCGTGGTGTGGGATGGAACACGCTTCCCAACCGGAATGTATTTCTGCCGGCTCATTGCGGGTCAGTTCTCGGAGACTCGCAACATTGTGCTCGTAAGGTAGGTTAGCGGAAAGGATCTTCGCGCTCCTTGCTACTACTGGTCGGTTCACCGATCAGCAATCAGTTCTCATCCAGAACATACAAGGAGAGCTGCAATGTCCACTGGAGCAATCGCCACGAGGATGCGGTCCGCCGCGTCCGCATGCCTGATCATCCTGTCCCTTTTCGCCGCCTGCAAAAAGGAAAGTACGGTCGATCCGGCGGCACCGCTCGTCACAGTATTCCACAACATTAGCCGCGCAGACAGCACTGGTGTTGTGATTGATCCGGATTCCGACGATTGGAAGCCGATAACTCCAATCGGGATGAGCTTCAATCCCGGCGCCTATCCCAATCCATGCAGGACCGGGGGTGGATTCGTTCTTGCGTGGCATTTGTTTGTGGCAGATTCCGTCAACATCACCGTTAACGATGCGCCCGATCACGTTGTGGAGACCATTCTTGCACAAAAGCTAGCCGGAGGGAATTATGCCGTACGATCATCGATGGCCGGGCTCCAATCAGCCATCTACCGGGTCTACTTCCGGATCATCCGGCCGGATTCGACTTACGTGACATTCGGGGACGTGCAGGTGGGTAACTGAAAGCGCAGACATTCTTCGCCATCGTGCGTTCGGACTTGCTCGGTTCAGGATGTTCGTATTGTATTGGCGCCCGAATGCCGGATCTGCACGAGACTTGTACTGAAGGATTTAAGACGGACCACACGATCTACGAGTGTACATAATTTTACGGAGGACACCATGCAAAGCTCAAGGAAGCTCCTGATCGGGACTCTCCTGATCACGTGTGCCTGTTCCATGGCAATCGCCGGCAGCGGAACCGTGCCGGACACGACGCAACAATGGTACGGCCTGGTGCAGAGCGTCAAAGACGTTCTCACCGGAACTTTTCCCGGCAAAACCGGGGTAGGCATTGCAGCGGGCGCACAACTGGCCATCCAGGATACCATGGTCAGCCTATCGGATGTGGTCAAGGGAAAGGACGCCCGACATTCTCTTATTGAGGACTCTAAAAACAATGCCGCGTCTATTCATTTGAAGGTCAATGACCCGGAAGATGCCGCCTATTTGATCCTGGGGACTCATCCCGAACCGGCAAAAGCCCCACGGTACCACACGGTGGTGTTCATGAAGGATGCGAAGGGGGGCTGGTTCATCGAAAGCTGGCATACGAGCCACTGAGACGCTGCGATCGGTCAGTTTACATCACGCGGCAAGTGCCCGCGCGGCTGCCCCGTGGTGGACCTGGGGCGGGGCTGCCTGCGGCGGGAAGGCCGGCAACACCTGGGGGTTTTGCAGGATATGTACGTTATAATAGTAGAGACTCGAACTGTTCCTCCCAACGGACCCTTCGTCCCGAGGGGACTCCCTCCCCCCGAAGGGGGTCGGTCAGAGGAAGGTGCCTGCCTGCCGGCAGGTCGGCACATTGGTAGGTAGGACTGCCTACCTGCAGATAGGCCTGAATTCTCGGAGACAGGAAATGTGCTCTCTGTTGTGTCTGACCATCAAAATGCAAGGGCAGTCAAAGCGCCATTCGGTGTAACGCAGACGAAGAGGCCTCCGAATGAAATTTCCCGCATTCCTTATCGGCGCAGTGATATCAATCCCCCTGTGCCTGTGCAGCTGCGATCTGGGAGAACTGGAAGATCCCGGACCACAATTGGATTCTTCGGTGGACGGTAAGAGTATCGGCTACACCCTTGGAGAGAAATTCTCATTGGAGCTGGATGTCTGTGCCGATGCCGGATACCAGTGGTTCATCCTATTCAGCGACTCCACGGTCGTACGCCTGGATAGTACGAAATACCGACCAAAGGACGGCGCCCGGGGTGGGGTCGGCGGAATGACAGTTGAAACATTTTACTTCCATGCAACAAAGGGGGGACGATGTACGGTCAGCATGAACGAACGGCAGGGATGGATGCCGAATGTCCCCCCCATTAATACTGTCCAGTTTGATGTGATCGTGCGTTGGGGATCATGATCACAAAAACCCTCTTGCTTCTGCGCTGAGGCGCCCGCACTCGATTACTTGCCACCGGTTGCATCATCCCTGAGTTCAGCGCTCGTTCTCCGATTTCTCCGCTACCCGTCTCTCCGGCGCGTGCGCGGAGGTGCATGAAAACGAGATTGCGGTAGGAGAGGTGCATCCGTCACGCCCTCAAGACATTGGAGAAGCACTATGACGCGCATTACCCTCTCCCTCATCCTTGCGCTATTCATATGTATCAACTCAGGCAACGCGCAATCCGATAGTCTCCACTGGCCGTTGTGGGAATTGAGCGGCAGCTTTTTCTACTCCTCTTCGACTCAGGCAAGCCTTCCCATGTTCATGGGCAACACTTCTCGCACGCGCACATGGGCCATTGAACCAGGAATCACCTGGTTTGCCGATCAATACTCCGGTATCGGACTGGATTTCCGGTATGAGCAGTTCCGCCGTGAAACCGAGTACGATACGGATGCCGAGTCCGGAGCAATCTGGAGCGACTACTCGGGCACCTTGCAAGTGGCAATTGGACTTGACAACAATTTACCGCTGTTACGTTCTGTCTGGGTATATGCGAATCTCAAGGTCGGAGTTACGTGGGAACATGCAGGGGGGAATAACGCGTATGGAAGCCCATATTCCTTCTGGTCTTCACCGAAGATCGTATTTCCCATCTTCCAGGGGGGGCTGAAGTACTTTCTGTTCAGCCGATGCGCAACGGTCTTGCAGCTTCAGTACAATCGGATGACCAGCGACTCGCACTCTGACTTCTCCGTGGGCATCGGGCTGGCGGTGTATTTGTAAGTCCCGCCATGCCAGATCCCGCAATTATAACCCGATCATCCGGAAGCAATCATGGAGGATAAGAGAAGCAATCGGTTGATCTAGAGCCCACACACGAGCCTTTGGGTGAGCAGGTGTGGTCAACTTACTGCCGCATCCCTTGAGCGCATTGTGCCCCCGACTCAATCGCGCCTCGGCTTCTGCGTGCGGCGGGTTTGCGTGCGATTTCGTTACAGCTGTGTCCTTATGCCCCCCCGGGGGGGAGGGGGGCATAAGGAACTCTTCCCTCCTCTCAGCGGTTCACTACTCTATGCTAGCAAACATTCGGGGATGTAACGATGTCTCATCCCCTGCTCAGCTTCATTCCCCCCGGGTTGATGTTCCGTTATAGCCCGTATACTGTTCTTCCACAAACAAAGGCGCTGCAGATGAGCCTCCGGCCGGCACGACTGGATTCAGTCGACATCCTTCGCGGTATTGCGATGATCGTCATGGCGCTTGATCATACACGGGACTTCTTTCACATCGCCCGGTTCGATCCGCTCGATCTGACGCAAACCAACACCTTTCTGTTCCTGACCCGCTGGGTCACCCATCACTGCGCGCCTACCTTCGTCTTCCTCGCCGGGACCGGGGCTTTCCTTTCAGGCACACGGGGAAAGACCCCTGCGGAACTCTCCCGCTTCCTTTTCACACGCGGACTCTGGCTGGTCTTCCTCGAGTTTACTGCTGTCCGGTTTGGATGGCTGTTTAATTTCGATTACTCCCTTACCGTCGGACAGGTGATCTGGGCGATCGGTTGGTCCATGGTCGCGCTCGCGGGTCTCATCCGCCTGCCACGTTGGGGGATGGCCGCGATCGCGTTCGGGATGATTCTGTTCCATAATGCTTTTGATGGGATGGATCCGGCAACGTTCGGCTCTTTCGCATGGCTCTGGCAGATCCTGCATGTTCAGAGTGCCATCATGTTCGACGGAGGAAAGGTCTTTATCGCCATGTATCCTCTGATCCCTTGGATAGGAGTCATGGCGGCGGGGTATCTGTTCGGATCGATCCTGCAGAAGGANNGAAGCCGTTCGACGGAAGCTGCTGTACCGGATCGGACTGGGGCTCATCGCCGGATTTATCATCCTTCGTGGTATCAACATATACGGCGATCCGCATCCGTGGCACGCTCAGACGAGCCTGATGTTCACGGTACTGTCATTCATCGACACGCACAAATATCCGCCATCGCTGCTGTATCTGATGATGACATTGGGCCCCGCGATCACGGTGTTGCCCCTCTTCGAACGATGGAAGGGGAAACTTGCGGATGCCGTTGCCGTGTATGGCCGTGTCCCGCTGTTCTACTACGTCCTGCACATCTGCCTCATTCACATCCTGGCCGTCGGCGCAGCCTGGCTGACCGGGAAAGGCGTCGGATTCCTGTTTTCGAATGACCTTCCCGGCATGTGGGCCAACGACTACGGATTCAGTCTCGGGGTGGTGTATCTCGTCTGGGCCGGAGTCATTCTCCTGCTGTACCTCCC
>PMCM01000151.1:0-7587 GCA_003154155.1 Ignavibacteriota bacterium
ACCGTGATCGTCCGGTGCCCCATGATCATCAGGTCGCCGTTCGGCAGCACGGAATCGACCCGTGCGCTCAGCTTCGCACGCACCGAACCGTTGGAGGACGTGGCGCCTGTTCCTTTGAACGTGTTCCCCGACCCGACGCCCAGTGCAACCTCGGGGAGGTTGGAGGTTCCCGTTTTGCCGCTGACGTTGAGCGAGAGATTGCTTTCGCGGTCGGTCGACGTGGAGGCATCGTTGGATGCGCTCGAGGTCTCGACCACAAGGACCATAATGGCGTCGCCGATGTGCGTCGCCTTCGGGTCGGCAAACAGCGACCGTTGTACATTGGCGCGCATATCCTGCGCAAGCGCGCCGGCTGCCAGACAGAGCACGCCCGCGCATATCATACCTATCCGTTTCATTGATTTTCCTTTCCCGCTGCCAGGGGAACACATACGCTCCGCACGCCGTCGACCCGGGCTCGCACCCGGTCCCGCCGGCCGTCAATATCCACCGTGATATATTCACCCCGATTGCCGTCTTCCCGTGCGGTGCCTTCGGCGGACAGTGTTACGCCGCCGGTCTGGACGCGCACCCTCACATGATCGCCCTGCAACACCAGCGGCACCTGTTCGAACAGATCGGCATAGAGGATGCTCCCCCGTGTCACAATCTGGCGTGTACGCATCGCCGCGAGATCGGCCCCGTTTTCCAGCATGGGCCGCTGGAGCATGGTGGTCTCCATGCGCAGTGCGCGCACATCGTCCGCCGCCGGCGCCATGTGGCGCCCGATGGGCCGCTCGGCCACCAGGACGTCTGCGTAGGTCCTGATCAGCACCGAAACCATGCACCGATGCACAATCTGCCCTCGCGATTCGATTTCCACCCGGAGCCCGATAGGACCCTTCCAGCTTGTGCGGCCGTCCGCCGCAACATGCAGGGTGTACGTCGATTCTGCGATCGCGATCTCCGCGGGCACGGACCGGAACGTAATATCGGGCTGTACCTGCAACGCACCCTGCCGTTCGGCCAGGAAGGCACGCACGGCACTCTCCAGCGCAGCCGCGGACACTTTCGTGCCCCCGTGCAGACTGACCGGGCCCGCGAGCAGCGCGAACACCAGCCCCAGGATCATGCCGTGTTGGAGCGACCGGTTCATGCGACTACCGTTTCACGTTGGTGGCTACCGTGAGCATGTCTTCCACGGTCTTGATGGTCTTGGCGTTGATCTCGTATGCACGTTGCGCCGTGATCATGCCGACCATTTCCTCCACGATGTCCACATTGGACGACTCGAGATTTCCCTGCATCACTTCGCCGAATCCCTCGTTGGAGGCCGTACCGGTGACCGGTGCGCCGGAGGCGACGGTTTCCACATAGAGGTCGCCGCCGATCGACTTGAGCCCTGCCGGGTTCACAAACTTCGCCAGCTCAAACTGCCCGACCTTCGTGGTCTCGGTGCTTCCCACCGTTTTCGCCTCGATGGTGCCGTCGCGGCCAATCGTGATGTCCGTCGTATCTGCGGAAAAAGTCACGGCCGGCTCGACAAGATATCCCTGCGAGGTCACCAGTGATCCGTCGCCAGACATTTTCAGGGACCCGTCACGGGTGTAGGCAACGGTGCCGTCCGGGCGCCGGACCTGGATGAACCCTTCACCCTGCACCGCCACGTCGAGCTGATTCTGGGTCGGTTGAATGTCACCCTGCACGAATGCCTTCTGGGTTGCCACCGGCACGGAGCCGTTCCCAACCTGCAGCTCCGATGTTGCCTGGAGGTTGGCGTTTTCGGAAACACCGGAGGCCTTCAGGGTCTGATACATCAGATCCTGGAACTCCGGCCGGCTCTTNNCTGTTGGGCAAACATGCCGGTTGCCGCGGTACGCAGTGCGCGATTCATTGGATCATCCTCTCTCGTGTTACAGTTTTCCGACTTCCAAACTGCGATCTAATGTCGCATCCTGCGACTGAATCATCTTCTGGTCAGTTTCAAATGAACGGCTGAGTTCGATCAGGGAAATCATTTCCTCCACCCCTTCCACGTTCGATTCCTCGAGGAAGCCCTGACGCACGTGCAGCTGGTCGTGCGGAACATTCACGGGCACCTGTCCGGCGGTCGGCACAAAAAGCGCCTCGTGGTCCTTCTGCAGCAGATCAGGCCTGTCGACATTAACCACGCGCAGGCGCGCAAGGGGGTCGTGGCCGGCAACAACTTCACCCGCTTCATTCACCGTGATGCTCGATTGCTGCAATTTGTCGGCGTTGGGGATGACCACGCTGCCGTTGTCGCCCTGGACGGGGTAACCTTCGGCGGTCAGCAGGCTTCCGTCGGTGCCGAGCTTGAAATGTCCGTTCCGCGTCAAACGCATCCCGGCAGGTGTCTCGACGGTGAAGAAGCCGTCACCTTCGATCGCCAGGTCGAACGGATTCCCGGTCGGCTGCAGCGATCCCGGTGTAAAATCCACCGCCCGCCGCACATTCACGCCGTTCAGATCGTTGCGGCCGTCGGCGGCGTCCGAAGCCGACTGGTTCAGCATATCCAGGAACACACGGTCTTTCTTGAAACCGGTGGAGTTGATGTTGGCCAGGTTGTTCGCGATCACNNGGTCCGCATCGTGCGCAGTTTCACGGCAAGGTCCATTTCGCCGCGTCCGACGCCCAGCTTGCGGGCAAAGTGGAGCCGCTGGGTGGGGGTGCCGGCGCGCGTGAGGGTCTCCTCGATACGCGCATGCGTCAGCTGCGGCGTGGTATGATCGTGCATGCGGCGGGCAAGCGTGATTTCTTCGCTCCCCCGGCGGAACGTGCGCGCCAATTGCAGTGACGTTTCGTGTTCATAGCCCGACTCGTCGTCCGGCTCCGGTTCCTCCAGCAGCGATCCGGGCTGCACCGTTGTGCGTCCCGCATACGGATCGCGCTGCGGCATGGNNCGGAGCCGTCGCCGCCCGCGGCGCGTGCTTCCGTAACGACACGACAAGCACGGCGCCGCTGCCCGTCAGAACAAGCACGGCGAGCGCCGAAAGACCGAAGACCATGAGCGCAGGAATCCCCTGATGCAAGGGGGTGCTTTCGCGCCCACCATGCGCACCGCTGCGCGCTTCCGCCATCACCTGCTCACGTGCAACCGCCGGAATGTCAACCATGGATGAGGTGGCCGTCCGCGCCGGAGCGGGAACGGTCGCCGCGTCCGCCGGCGTACGCACGGGTGCCGCAGGCCGCGCCGGAGGAAGCTTCGCCGGGGCAAACTTCACGGGCGCAAACTTCACCGGAACGGAACGCTCGGATGCTGCCTGCCCGCCGTTCGGGGCCACATCGATATACAGGGCGTTCCCCGATGAGGGCATCACGCACCGGTAGGTCGTACCCGCACGCGGCATCACCGCCACCACCAGACTGTCGCCGCCGACCGGCGTGACCGTAATCGCCGCGACAAGGCCCGACGTCAGCAGCTGCCGCCGGCTTTTCGCCGGTATCGCCGTCCGGGTGTGCGAGAACCCGAGACGCACGACCCCGTCGGATCCCAGGCGTGAATACCGCACCTCGCCGTCGAACTGCAGCGTCACGCGGCTGGATCCCGCCTGGGCGTTGTACCGGACATCCGTCAGGTTGACGTTCTCGCCCGCGCGTCCCGCNNTTGACTCCTCCACACCGGAAGAAAGATGGTGAATACCGTCCCTTTGCCTACTTCACTCTCCACACGGAGCTCACCCTTGTGCTGGGCGATGATCTTGGCGCAAATCGCCAGCCCGAGCCCCGTTCCTTTGTCCCCTTTGGTACTGAAGAACGGCTTGAAGATCTTTTCCTGCAGCTCCTTGGGAATGCCGCAACCCGTGTCGGCAATGCGGACCGACACGTGAAACCCGGTCATGCCCGTGGAAACGGCAATGGTGCCGCCCTCCGGCATGGCATCGCGGGCGTTGATCAGGAGATTCAAGAACACCTGCTGCAGATAGTTGGCGTTTCCCGCCACCGCCGGAAGCTTCTCGGCGAAGGAGAGGTCCATGGTGATGCGGTTCCCCTCGAACTCGTGCTGCACCATCATGACGATGTCTTCCATGGCCCGGTTGACATCGATCGGCTCCGTCGCGACTTCTTCCGACACGTTGCGGGAGAAGTTCATCAGGCGCAGGGTGATATCGGAGAGGCGCTTGAGCTGTTTGCTGAACATATCGATCCAGTTCGGCAGCGGCCGGCCGGCCTGCACAAGCTCGAGATGGAGCATGAGCACCTGGAGCGGATTTTTGATTTCATGGGCGATGCCCGCCGCAAGTTCGCCGATGGCGGCGAGCTTGGCGGCCTGGACCATCTGCGCCTGCGAAGCCTTCAGCTCCTCATTGGCCTTCAACAATTGCTGGTACGTGCGCCAGTTCTCCACACCCACCGCCGCCTGGTTGGCCAGCACCGACAACAGCTGGATGTCCTGATTGGAGAAGTCCTGCTGCGGCTTTTCGGTATGGATGAAAAAGACCCCGATGCCCTGGCTGCGCAGGATCAGCGGGACGATCACAAAATTCTGTGCGCTGGTCTTCGCCAGCATATGTTCCAGGTCGGGAATGATGACGGTCTTCTTCTCGGAGATGACCCAATCGACGATGCCTGCTTCGAGCTGATGTTGTGCTTCGGCGGCAAGGCGCGGGGATCCCTTCGACGACAGGGGCAGAAACCCGCTCGTGGTCGACCGGAACAGAAAGATGTTGCAGTCCAGCACGGGAACGACCTGCCGGGCGAGTTCGATCAGCGCACTGACGATCAACTCCGGCTCTGTGGCCGTGCTGATAATGTTCGACAGACGCTGGGTCGCCACGAGTTCATCGATCGAGCTGCGGATGGCAAGGTTGTTCTGTGTATACTGTGTATTCTCCTGGCGCAGGATGTCGATAGTCTTCTCGAGCGCCTTGATGTACGTTTCCCGGCTCTCGATAAACTGTTCGAACTGCGGCAGGCCCTCTTCGAGCAGCTGCACTCTGTTCTTCCGTTTGGCTGTATGTTCCGTGGTCATGACCGTGCGCCTCTTACCGGGCATTCTCAAATTGCGTTACCTGTTCCAGGTCCGACTTGATCAGGTCACGATACGATTGCATATAGTTGTTGAGTACCTGCTGATCCGTCAGCTGCAGGTGTTCCAGCGCTTTGAGGTCGAAATCGACTCCCTTGTCGAACTCCACCGATTGCCCGCTCATCCTGCAGGCGAACACATCGGCGCAATGGATCAGGGCGACGAGGTCCTTGTTCTTGTCGGCCCGTGACGGGCTGTGATGATGACGGATGGCCTCGACGAGGTGATCGGGCAGATTCCATCGTTCGGCCAGCCAGCCGCCGACTTCTTCATGTGTCACGCCCAGGACGCTCTCTTCGGCCTCCAGCGCATTCAAATCGGTTTCCGCAAGGATTTCCACGATGCGCTTGTACTCGTTCCGGAAATAGCGGTGCACCACCGATACGCCCATGTCGTGCAGCAGCCCCCCCACGAACACCTCCCCGCTGACACGGTAGCCCAGATCGCGCGCAAGACGCCGGGCCAGCACGCCGCTGGTGATCGAATGATCCCAAAAAGCTTTCGCATCGAAGACCGCATCTCCCTTTTTCTGCAGCGAACTCACCAGCGAAATACTGATGACAATTTCCTTCAGTGCATCGTAGCCGAGCACGATGATCGCGAAGTCGATCGTCGAGATCTTCCGCGGGAAGCCGTAGAACGGCGAATTGGCGATTTTCAGCACCTTGGCCGTCAGCGCCTGATCGGTGGAGATCAGCTTGCCGAGCTTTGACGCGCTCGTCTTCGGATTATCCACCATCTCCACGACTTCCATGGCGATCGTCGGCAGCGCTGGCAGCTGGATGATCGTCTGGACCTTCTCTTTTATGTATTCCGGTGACATCATGTCAGATCATCCCGTCGTTACTCTTGAACCGCAATGCGAGACGCCAGATGCGACAGCGCCCGGGTGTGCAGATGTTCGGCTTCATCGGTGGAGATGCCCAGAACAGCGGCAACTTCTTCGGCGGACAATTCTTCCTCATAGAAGAGTGCCAGCACCAGGCGCTCACGCGTCGGGAGCGCTGCTATCGCATGTGTCAATCCGCTGCGGGGCGATGCATCCGTCGCCGGCACGGACGGCCGGGTGTACTCTTCCGGGCTCGATGTCAGATCCTTGAGCGCTTTGCTCATGTTGGTGTTCACGCGTCTTCTCCTGCTTCATGGACAACGGTGACCCGCCCGCGCATTGCCGCATCTTCCTGCATTCATGCCTCCATGGCCTGCAGGCGGCTGCGGAGCTGCCGCAGCACTTCGGTGTGAATCTGGGACACACGCCCTTCGGTCACGTTCAACACTTTTGCGATTTCCGTAAACTTCAGCCCTTCATAATAGTACAGCGCAATCACCGTGCGGTCACGCTCCGGGAGGCGCTCGATGGCTTCCGTCAACATCGTCCGCGTCTCCTCATCGCCGAGCCGCTCCAGCGGCGTGGGCGTCTCCGACGGCGCCTGATCCANNCGGAACTCCTCCACCGACATCGACAGCTTGCCGGCGATTTCCTCGTCGAGCGGCTCGCGGCCGTTTTGTTGCATCAAATCATGTGCCGCCTTGCCGACCCTGCGGGAGGTCTCGCGTACCGACCGCGGCACCCAATCCAGCTTCCGGAGCTCGTCCAGAATCGCCCCGCGAATACGGGGGACCGCATAGGTCTCAAATTTCACCCCCTGCGCCGGGGAAAACCGGTCGATGGCCGTGAGCAGCCCCAGAACGCCGAAGTGCACAATGTCGTTGTACTCCAAGCCGTGACCCCTGCCCTGCTGGTGCAGCCCGAATTTGCTCACAACATAGCGCACCAGGTCCATGTACTGCAGGACCAGTCTTCGCTTCAGATCCGGTTCACGGGTCTGAAGGTACTCTCCCCACATGTCAACGGCTGCGGATTCCATCATTCACTCGCGCCTGATCCACTCATGATGGTGTTCCGGTCTGTTTCGCCGGCGTTTCGGCGGCTGCAGGTGCCGCACGATGATGCTCCTCATGCCCTTTACCGGCAGGGACCTTTTTGGTCTTCATCGACGCCACCATAACGAAGATCGCCGTCTGGCCAAGCACCACCGCGATGAAGACGATGAAGGACCGGAGCACCATGTCCATGAGGGGCATTCCCTGCGTGCCGAAGAACACGGTCGCCACGAAGAAGCCCAGCAATCCCACCTGAAACATCACCTTTGTCATAGGGCCACCGACAATGTCATGGATCCATGAATGTCATTGCTGAGGAGCGTCCGCGTCATCGCCTGCACCGACAGGGCCGCCGGCGAACGCGGATGCCGCCGCAACAGCGGCACCTGGTTGCGGATGGCCTCGCCAACACGCTCGTCGCGCGGGATGGACCCCGCACAACCGATCTCCCGGCGCAGAAAATGCCCCACCGCCGCCTGCAGCTTGGCAAAAGTTTCCTCCCCCTCACGGGGGTTGCGCACACCATTCACCACCACCTTCACCGGCCGGGGAACGCCCCCGAGACTGATGATCTTGATGACCGCATACGCGTCCATGACGGCGGTCGGCTCCGGCCCTGTCACCACCATCAGCGTGTCGGCTGAGTCCGCATAGCGGACAATTTCCTGTGTCAGGCC
>PMCM01000151.1:7642-22014 GCA_003154155.1 Ignavibacteriota bacterium
AAGACATGCCCGAGCCGGAACCGCGGCGTCACACCGGCCATAATGTCCAGACCCCCAAGATTCGCGTCGCCGTCCAACAGCGCAACCCGCGTTCCCAGATCCGCCATGGCAAACGCCATGTTGAGCGCTACCGTGCTTTTCCCCACACCACCCTTGCCGCTCGTCACCGTCAGCACATGGGGTTGCACCGCCTGCGCGGACCGGGCCTTTGCCCCGGCAATCTCCCGCATCCGTGTTGCCTGATCACGCATGGGCGATTTCTCCTGCATACACCATCGCGGCAAATTGCGCCGGATCCACCACCCGGATATCGTCCGGCACCGCCTGCCCCGTGGTGACGTACGACAACGGGATGTTGTGCTTGTGAATGAGCGTCAGCAATGGACCGTAGGTCACCGCCTCGTCAAGCTTGGAAAACAGCAGACGGTTGGGTTTGACGATCTTGAACTGGTCGATGATGTCCTCGGCGGTCCGCACGTTCGTCGATGCGTTCACCACCAGGTGGGTCTCATCGGGATCCGCGGCGGTCACAAATTTCGCCAGGTCGGTGAGTTCCTTCCGCGACCGCTGGCTGCGTCCGACCGTATCGACGAAGACGATGTCTTTCGCACGGAACTTGCGGAGTGCGACGGCCATTTCCGACGGTTTGTACACCACTTCCATCGGAATGTCGGCGATACCGGCAAATGTCCGGAGCTGTTCGATGGCACCGATACGGTACGTATCGGCGGAAATGAGGCCTACGTCCTGTCCGTTGACCAGTTTGTGAATGGCAGCGAGTTTGGCAATGGTCGTGGTTTTGCCGACGCCGGTGGGACCGACCAGGGCGATGACGCGCGATTTCTTCTTGCGCGACCGCTCCGGACCGGCCAGCGGGATGAGACCCGCCAGCGCGGCAACAACCTGCCGCTCCATATACTGCTTGTTGCCCATCTGCTCCTGGTTCGCGCGTGCAATCACCGACTGGATGACCTCGACGGCAAGCTGCTCTTCCACTTCATGTTCCACAAGGCGGCCGTAGGCCTTCTGCAACGTGTCGGGAAGAGCGGGCATCTTGGCATGCTTCAAATGCTCGACAATCGCTTTCAGGGTCCCCTTCACGTCCTCCATGTCGCTGCGCAATTCCACGAGCTCACCCGGATCCTGCTGCCTGCGTGCCGGCCGCTGCTCGTCCCTGCCGGTCCGGTCGTACTGGCCGGCAATCCGCCGCAGGCTTGCAAGGGTTTCCTGCTCCTCCAGCTCCTGTGCGGTGCGGCCGAGCTGCTGCTGGAAACCGGCCGCTGCCGGGCGCGCACGATAATTGTTCTGCTGCCCCGGGACCACATCATCGACAGCGGCCGTGATCTCGAATGCCTCGCGCCCGAGAAAATTGAACGGGCCGCCACGCGTGACCTTGCGGCTGCTGACAACGATGGCATCCGGCCCGAGCTCCTGTTTCATTTGCTCGGACGCGTCTTTGAGCGTATGGCCGACGAATTTCTTAATCCTCATATGCTGCCTCGAGTTTACCAATGAACTCCACCTCCGTTTCCGGTGGCAATTCCGTGAACGACAGGACGGTGACTCCAGGGAATGTGGTGTGAATCAACCGGTGGAAATAGGGCCGCACCGTGGCTGCGCACAACACGATCGGCGTCTTCCCCTGAACCTTGCACGTTTCGCAGTTGGCGACGAGACTCTGGTGTACGGCCTGGATGGCCTCCGGGGCGAGCCCCAGGCTCGCACTGGTTTCCTGCTTGCTTTGCAGCGCCGTCGTGATGGCCTGCTCGAGCCGCGGGTCCATGGCAATCGCGTGGATCACGCCGCGCGCATCAGCATAGAGCCGCGCGATAGTCTCCGAGAGCGAATGCCGTACATATTCGGTGAGCACTTCAATGTTCTTCGTCACCCGCGAATAGTCGGCCAGCGATTCCAGAATGGTGACCAGATCCCGGACGGGCAACCCCTCGCGCAGAAGATTCTGCAGCACTTTCTGGATCGTCCCCGTGGGCAGGAGATCGGCACTCAATTCCTCCACCACGGCCGGATAGTCCTTTTTCAGGTTCTCGATCAGTTTCTTGGTATCCTGGCGGCCGAGAATCTTGTCCGCATTCTTCCGCAACACTTCCTGCAGATGCGTCGCCAGTACCGCGGAAGGCTCCACAACGGTGAACCCGAACAGTTCGGCCTGTTCGCGCTCGCCCGGCATCACCCACACTGCGGGGAGGCCGAAGGCCGGTTCCTGCACTTCCACGCCCGGCACCGAGCCGTCCGCCGTTCCCGGGTTCATGGCCAGAAAACGGTCCATCATGAGCGAGCCCGTCGCCGCCACGTTACCGCGGATCTTCACGACATACTGTGCGGGGTCGAGCTGGAGATTGTCGCGTACGCGCACGGGAGGGATGATGATGCCCATGTCGATCGCAAGCTGCCGGCGCATATTGGTGATGCGTGCAAACAGGTCGCCGTCGCGCGCCTCGTCCACCAGGGTGATCAGGCCGTAACCGATTTCCAGTTCCACCGGATCGACCTGCAAATACTCTTCGACCTTTTCTTCCTTCGGTGCCGCCGCCGCGGGAACGGGCGCCGGAAGTGCCGCTGCGGTTTTCTGATCCTTCAACTTGACGTAGCCGATGCTCCCCGCGGTCATCCCCAGCAGCAGGAACGGCAGCGTGGGAAGACCCGGCACGACGGCGAACAGCAGGAGCGCGCCCGAGGCGATCAGGAGCGCCTTGGGCCGGCCGAACACCTGGCTCCGGATTTCCATGTCAAACGCGTTGCCCGCCGCGCTGCGCGTGACAATCATGCCGGAGGAGACGGCCACAATCAGGGCCGGGATCTGTGTCACAAGTCCGTCGCCCACGGTCAGCAGCGTGTAGGTGTGGAGCGCATCGGTGAACGGCATCCCCTTCTGGACGACACCGATCACAAAACCGCCGATGATGTTCACGATGTTGATGAGGAGGCCTGCGATCGCATCGCCTTTCACAAACTTGCTGGCGCCGTCCATCGCTCCGTAAAATTCCGCTTCCCGGGCGATTTCGCGGCGGCGCTCGCGGGCGTCTTTTTCCGTGATCATGCCGGCATTCAGATCGGCATCAATGGCCATCTGCTTGCCCGGCATCCCGTCCAACGTGAAACGCGCCGCCACCTCGGCGATACGCCCCGCGCCCTTGACGATGACCACGAACTGGATCAACACCAGGATCAGAAAGATGATGAAGCCGACAACGTAGTTGCCCTTGACGACAAAGGAACCGAACGCGGAGATGACCTCGCCGGCATACGCCTCGCCCAGGATCAACCGCGTCGACGCGACGTTCAGGCCGAGGCGGAAGATCGTCAGGATCAGCAGCAGGCCCGGGAAGACCGAGATCTCCAGCGGATTCGTGATGTACATCGAGACCATCAGAATCAGGATGGCGAGGGTGATATTGGTCGCCAGCAGCAGGTCGAGCAGGATCGCAGGGATCGGAATGATCATCAACGCGATGATCAGGATCACGCCGACCGCGAGCACGACGTCGGTGTTTGCACCGATCGAGCGCAGGGCAGGAATATCGAATATCCCGCGTGGGCGGGCTGTGGCGACGGCTTCCATGCGATCAGGTCATTTCGTACGACGACTGCTTGTGATGTTTCAGACGGTAGATGTACGCGAGCAGCTGCGCCACCGCCTGGAACAGTTTTTCGGGTATCTCTTCACCCACGTCCACCGACCGGAACAGCGTTTGGGCCAGGGGTCGGTCTTCGACGATGGGGACCGCATGGGCGATCGCGATCTCCTTGATTTTCAACGCAATCAGGTCGGCGCCCTTGGCGACCACTTTGGGTGCGTGCATGTCGTCCGCGTCGTATTGCAGGGCCACCGCGAGGTGTGTCGGGTTGGTCACGACGACGTCGGCCGTGGGTACGTCAGCCATCATGCGGCGGTAGGCGATGCGGCGCTGGATGCCGCGGACCCGGGCCTTCACCTGGGGATCGCCTTCCATCGCCTTCGTTTCTTCCTTCACCTCTTCCTTGCTCATGCGCATCTCTTTTTCGAACTCGAAGCGCTGGTAGAAGTAGTCCAGGGCCGCGATGACGACAAACATAAGACCGGTGCGGAGGCCGATGCTGAAGGCGGCCCTGCCGATATAGCCGAGCAGTCCGGCCGCATCCGTTTCGATGAGGGAGGGGCTCTCTGCGATCACTTCCTGCACCGACCACCACGCCACCGTGCCGACCAGCGCGATCTTCAGGAGGCTTTTTGCCAGTTCGATCATCGACCGCCGGGAAATCAGGATCTTCTTGATGCCGTTCAGCGGATTGAGCTTTTCAAAACTCGGGCGCATGACTTCGGGCGAATAGACGAAGCCGACCTGCAGGTACGCCGCCAGAAGTCCAACCCCCATGATGCCGAGGATAATCGGCGCCAAGAGCACGCCGAGCATGAGGAGGCCCCGGGAGGCCAGGTCATGCACCGAGGAGATCGTGAGCGTGGTCGTGCCGGCCCGCAGGAGCGTTCCCCGGATCATCTTCATCAATCCCCCCACGAGCGCCGTGCCGCCGAAGGAAAGGATCATCAGCCCGAACAGCAGGACGAACGCGGAGTTGAGCTCCACGCTCCGGGCGATCTTTCCTTTCCGCCGGGCATCCTCGCGCTTCTTGTCGCTCGCGGGTTCTGTTTTTTCCTGGTACGATTCGTCGGCCATTGCCTACAGTGCCTTTACAAAGACGAGGACATCTTCTTCGAAATTCATCAACAGGTTCTTGAATGCATACACGAGCATCGGCGCCGCGGCCATCAGCACCATGAGCCCGACGCCGATTTTGACCGGAAAACTCACCATGAACACGTTCACCTGCGGGGCCACGCGGGCAAGCACCGCAAGTCCGAGGTTCATCAGAAACGACGCGACAACCACCGGCGCAGCGCACTTCATGCCGACCGCGAAAATCATCCCGACCATGTGAATCACCTGGTCCGACGCGACACCCGTGAGGTGGAACCCGCCCATCGGCACGACGTCGTAGCTCAGCACGATTGCCTGCACGACGAATTGCGGACCGTTCAGGAGCAGGAAGACCAGCACCAGGGTCAAATAGAGAAAGCTGCCGATCACGTTGTTCGGACCGGAGTCCGGGTCGAACGCGGTGGCCATCGACAGGCCCAGCTCGAAGCCGATCACTTCGCCCGCCGCCTGCGCGCCGGCGAAGATCAATCCGGTCACAAACCCGATGGCAAGGCCGGTCATCACCTCCTGCAATGCCGCGATCACCAACGGCCCCAGCTGCAGATCCACGTGCACGCCCCGCGCCATCATCACCGGATACAGCACGAACGCGAAGAATACGCCCAGGCCGGCCTTGATCTGCACCGGCACCACCGAGTGTCCGAGCACCGGCGCGAGCGCGATCACCGATGCGGCCCGGAGCAGCAGCAGGATAAAGACCACAAATTGGAGGACGTAGACTTCCATTGCGCTCAGTGTCCCAGGTTCGGTATCTGGTTGAAAACGTTCACGGTAAAGGTGATCATCACTTCCATCATCCACGGTAACGTCAGGACCGCCACGATCGCCACAATGATGATTTTCGGCACGAACGTCAGCGTGATCTCCTGGATCGATGTGGCCGCCTGAAAGATGGCGATCAGCAACCCAACAACGAGCGAGAGCAGGAGCATCGGCGCGGACACCAGCAGCGTCGTGTAAAATGCCTCGCGGAACAGGTACACCACCATTTGCTCAGTCATGACCCGCTCCGATCAATGAAAACTGTCCAGCAGCGATTGCACCACCAGATGCCAGCCGTCGACAAGGATGAAGAG
Organism: Ignavibacteriota bacterium; assembly: GCA_003154155.1. Taxonomy (GTDB): domain Bacteria; phylum Bacteroidota; class Ignavibacteria; order UBA10030; family UBA6906; genus Fen-1255. Next base: position 13,434 of record PMCM01000151.1, read on the forward strand.
AAGGATCTTAAACGGCAGGGATATCAGCACCGGCGGCAGCATCATCATACCCATCGACAGGAGGATACTGGAGATCACCATATCGATGACGAGGAACGGGATGAACAGCATGAACCCGATCTGGAAGCCGATCCGGAGCTCGCTGATGGCGTACGCCGGAATCAGCGCCTGCAGCGGCACGTCGGCGCGGGTCTGCGGCTTGTTGCCGTTGGCCAGCTTGACGAACATTGCGAGGTCTTCCTCGCGTGTCTGACGCATCATGAATTCCCGCATCGGCACAACACCCTTGTCCACCGCGGCCTGCAGCGTCATCTGGTGCGTGAGATACGGCTGGAGCGCCTCTTCGTTGACCCGCGTCCACGTCGGCGCCATCACGAAGAACGTGAGGAACAACGAGAGCCCGATGAGGACCTGCGACGGCGGAATCTGCTGCGTGCCCATGGCCTGACGGAGGAAGTGGAGCACCACGACGATACGCGTGAATGCGGTCGTCATGATCAGGATCGCCGGCGCCAGCGAGAGCACCGTCATGATAAAGAGAATCTGGAGCGTGACGGCGACGTCTTCCGGTTTTGTCGCCTTTCCGACCTCCACCGACAATTTGGGGATGGGGAGCGCCTTGTCCTGCGCGAGGGCGGTGCACGCCAGCATCAGGAGAACGAGCACGGGGAGCATGCGTTTCATACGCCAGCCTCCGCCTTGTGTCCCCGCCGCATGCTCCGGAGCCGTTCCTGGAGGTGCGCGGCGAACGGCAGGTTCCCGAAGGCCTGCACAGGCACAGGTGCGGGCATCGCCGACTGCACCTCGTCGTCCGTCAATTCGGTGAGCGTCTGCATGCCGTGGTCGCTCACGCCGAGCACGAGCACTTTGCCCCCAACGCGCACGACCACGATGGATTTCTTGGGCTGGAGCGTGCGACGGCCCAACACATCGACCTGTACCGGCATCCGCACTGCGCCGGTGCCCGGAAGCGCGAAACGCTTCACGAGATAAAGCAAGCCGACCATCAGTGCGAGCACTGCGGCCAGCGACATCACCATCCTGAGGAATATGCCTTCCATCGTCTACTTCCCGAGTCCCTTCACGCGCTCCGCCGTCTCCACAAGATTGGTGATCCGGATGCCGAAATGTTTCTCAATGACCACCACCTCCCCCTCGGCCATTTTTTTGCCGTTGATCAGCACATCGACCGGCTCGCTGGCGAGCTTTTCGAATTCCACAACCGAGCCCCGCTGCAAGTCCAGAATGTCCCTGATCATCAGGTGCGTCCGGCCCAGTTCGATCGCCACGGGCAGACTCAGATCGATCAGGAGATCAAGCTTCCGGTCTTTCTCACTCATCGGCCCCGCGCTGGACTCAATGGGTTGGAACTGCGCGCTGCGGACCTCGAGCGGCGCCGCCGCGGCCGCGGCGCCTTCCGGCGCCGGAGCCTGTGCCCCGTCTGTCGAAAATGGATCTTGCATCTCCCTATTCTCCTGTTGTATGATTCCCGACCGTACGCGACACCTTGACGGCCATGTTGCCCTTTGAGACTCCGGGCCGGCCCCACACACGCGTCTTGCCGCCGATCTGCAGCTGAATTTCCCCGCTGATCGGAATGTTGGTCCGGACGATATCCCCTTCCTCCAGCTCCAGCAGTTCGCGCAGCGTCAACGTTGTTTCCCCGAGCAACCCCGTCATGACGACCCGGGTCGTGCCAAGCTGCTTGAATATCGGCTCCGACCAGTCTGTTTCGCTCTTCACCACCGACAGCCCGCTGAAATGCTGCAGGTTCAACTTCGCCAGCACGTCTTCCAGGGCGAACGTGGGAAAGCAGAGATTCATGAGATACTTCTGCACGCCGATGACCACTTCGAACGACACCACCATCACGATTTCACTGGCCGGCGCGATCTGGACGAAATCCCCCTCGGCCTCGAGACGCTCGAGCTTGAATGTCAGCTCAGCGACGGTCTTCCATGCACGCTGAATATCCGTCAGCGCCCGCTGCACAATCCCCTTGACAATGCTCTGCTCGATCTTCGTGATCTGCCGGGCGTTCTTTTCCCCTTCGGCAACACCGCCCATCAGGTGCTCCACCATCGCCAGCACCAGCTGGGGACTGAACTCGAGCACCGCCAGGGCGTCCGATTCCAGAATCCGGAAGATGTACAGGCAGCTCGGACTGGCGATCGAAAGCACGAATTCCGAATAAAACAATTGGTCAACCGAGAGAACGTTGATGGTGACCGTGGTCTGCAGCCGCGAGACGAGATACGACGCCAGGGTTTCCGCGAAGTTCTCGTGCACGGCCTGGAACGTGCGCAACTGATTTTTCGATAGACGGTGCGGCAACCGGAAGTCGAACGTGATGGCTTCCCGTTCCGCCTTCTTCGTCTCCGTCGGCGTATCGGCGGCTTCAATCTGCCCGGTCGAAATACCGGACAGAAGGCTGTCGATTTCCTGCTGTGAGAGGATCTCTGGCACGGCTCACCCGCTACTGTATGATGAACTTGCTGAAATAGACGTTGGTCAGTCGGCCGTTGCGCAGCATGCCGCTGACCTTCTCTGCAATTTCTTTCCGCACCGACTCGCGGCCTTCCATGTTGACCAGGGTCACAAGATCCTTGGAGGTCAGGATGGTGTTCAGCGCGTCCCGCACCATCACATCCTTCATTTCGATCTCCTTGAGCCCTTCCGCCGTGGTCACTTCAAAACCGATGGTGGTGAGGAGAAACCGTGTGCCGTTGGTACCCGCGGGATTGACGATGAGGTCCTTCACGACATAAATGCTTCCCTCAGCACTCTCCCCGCCTTCCCCCTTCTTCTCGGACCCATGCCCGCCCTTTTCGCCGCCTGCTTTCCCCTCCGCCGTCTTGTCGTCGGCGGAAGTTGCAGCCGGTGCGGACGGAGCCAGCACCTTCGTGATCAGGAAATACACCAGCACGAGCTGGATGAGGAGTACGGGAACACCGAACATGATCAGCTTCTTCACAGGAAGCTTCTGCTGTGCGGGCGCCGCCGGTGCGGCAGCCGGAGCCGTTTCCTCCGGTGGAGCTGTAGTTTTCGCCATTTTTTCTACTAGGATTGTGGCACACTGATGCTACTTCGTCAAAACCTGTGCCACGAACCCAAAACCCAAAGGAGGCGAACAGAAGGCGTGATGTCTATGTGGAAGGGAAAAACCGGGGATATTGGTGAATAATATTAACCAGATGGTGGCTACTAAAGGCCCTTGGTGGCGAAATTGACCCCTTTTTCATGAATGTGGGAGACAACGCCTGCGGTACACCAACACCTTTTCGATGATCTCCTCGACAGTTTCCTTCACCAGGAGCTTCTTTCCGGTTGTCGTGGAAATGAGCGTATCCGGCGTCCTTTCGACGAATTCGATCAAATCGGCATTTACGACGATTTTTTCGTCCTGCTGCTTGCCCAACCTGGTCAGCTCTATCATGGCAGAGGTTCCCGGAGTACCGGTCCGCCCCCGAAGGGGCGGACCGGCTTCATCCGCATCATGTGGATTTACACGCGTGTATTATTACCGTTTCAGATTCACGACTTCCTGGAGGAATTCATCGCTTGTCGTGATCACCCGCGCGCTCGCCTGGAACCCGCGNNCCGGCACTGATGGTGGTGGTCTCACCGCCGTCCACGATCGCAGGCGTGCCGGAGTTGCCCGACATGGCGAACGCGTTGTCACCGGCGCGCACCAGGCCGGCAGGGTTGTTGAACTCCGCAAGCATGATCTTCGCCAGGTTCAGAACGCAATTGTTGCTGAACGAGCCCACCACCGTGCCGTCCGCTTGGACGTTCACATCCTTGAGCACGCCCGCCGTGTACCCGTCCTGGCTCCGCATCGTGATGGCGGAGGCGCCGGAGTTCTGCGTGATTCCGGAGAACTCGCCGACCTTGCCGAAATTGAGGTCGATGCTGAGCGGATTCGCCCCCGTGGTCGGTGTAATCGTGATCGGGCTGCCGGTCAGCGACTGGTAATAGCCGTTGGCGTCGAAATTGACCGTGCCGGAGCCGACATTGGCCGTCGTCTGTCCATCCTTGATCGAGGCCGTCCAGTTCCATGCGTTCGAGCCGCTCTTGGTGTACTCGATCGTGATGGGAATAGCATTGCCCAGGGAGTCGTACACGGTGGCAGTGGACTCCGCTTTCCCGCCGGTAGCCGGCGGCCCCGCGTTATAGACGTCGTCCGAGGCGTTCAGATTTCCCGCAAAGCTCACGGTCGTTGTGGCTTTCGCCGGCGACTTGATGTCTTTATTGATGACGATATTCGTCAGCGACGTCCCCTGCGGGATGACGCCGGCGGTATCAGCCATCTTGCCCTGTACCACGGCGCCGGTGCCGGTCACGAGCGCGCCGTTGGCGTCAAGGGAGAAGTTGCCGGCACGGGTGTACATTTGTGTGCCGTTGCTGTTCACGACAAAGAACGCCGACCCGCTCAGCGCCAGATCGAACGTGTTGCCGGTGCGTTCCACGTTGCCCTGGTTGAACATCGTGTCCAGGGTGTTCACGGCCATGCCAAGGCCGACCTGCATCGGGTTCGTGCCGCCGGTGGTAGCTGTCGGACGGCTCGCCCCCTGCAGGGTCTGCGCATATAATTCGCTGAATGTTGCACGCCCGCCTTTGAAACCGACCGTATTGACGTTGGCGATGTTGTTGCCGATGACGTCCATCATGGTCTGTTGGTTCCGCAGTGCGGACACGCCGGCGAACAGGGATCGTAAGAATGCCATGGTACTACCCTCCACTCATGTTGTTGTTGAATGTTCTGTCAGACCTCAGTCGGTCGGTCTGACGGAGGGGCCTCCTCATTCGAGAGGGCCAGCCCCGTACTGGTTACGATTGTGCTATTACTGCGCTGTCGATGTTCGTGAACACGTTGTCTTTCAGGTGTTCACCGTCGACCGCCGTCACGACAGTCCTGTTCTTCACGTTGACGATGAATGCCAGGTCACGGAGCAGGACGAGCGAATCTTTCGCTCCCTTCTCGTCGGCACGTGTCACGGCGCGCTGGAGACTTGTCATATCCGTATCGTTCAGCCGGATCTGGCGCGAGTCCAACCGCTCCTGCGCATGCTTGGAGAAGGTGACACCGCGGAGTTGTTCCTGCAGGACATTCTCGAACGCATTGTCGCGCACGCCGTCAACCGGCGGCCGTTCTTTGAATGTCTCCACTCCGCGCGCGGGAAGAAATGGCACCCGCACGCCATTGATGTAGGTATCAGCCATTGCCCTTTCCATTCAATACTTCAAGGATCTGTGATAAGGGTACTTCGACGCCGTCGACCACGAACACCGTACCATTCGCCGTGAACCGGACACCCGATACGGTTCCCGTCATGTAGGACGTCGCGGTCACCGCAGTGCCTGCATCATCCGCGGCATCCACGGTCACGGAATAGGTTCCCGCCGCAGCCTGGCTGCCGTTGTCGTACTTGCCATCCCAGGTCACGCTGCCGTCACCCTTGCTCGTGTTCACCCCTTTGATCGTCCGCACCAGGGTTCCCGCACTGTCAAACACCTTGACATCGACTGTGGCGGCATTGGTGCCCAGCGTATACCCGATGTTGACGTTGTTGCTCCCGGTCAGCGTGAACGAGCTTGCCGTGGCTTTGATGTCTTTGCCGATCATCGTCGCCGCAAGCGAGTTCCCGATGGACTGGGTCATGAGTTGATTGGCCGTAATGCTGTCCGTCAGGTTGGTGTTGATATTGGACAACTGTTCGACCGAGCTGAATTGTGCAAGCTGCGTCGCGAACTCCGTCCCCTTCATCGGGTCCAGCGGATCCTGGTTGCGCAGCTGCACGATCAACAACTTCAGGAAATCATCCTTCCCCAGGGTGCTTTTCCCCGTGGCGGATGACGTCGACGTTGTCGATGATGTCAGTGCTGTCGTCATAAAATCCGTACTCATCTCATCCTCCTCACATGACCACTTCCATGGTGTTATACCCCAGCATCCTGCCGGTGTCGAACTGATCGATGGCATCCACTGTGCCGTGGCGTTTGCCGCCCTGACGGCGATAGCGGTCGCTCTGGTCGCCGGCCGCGTCATGCGCCGTCGACTGGCCGCCGAAATGGACGTCGAGCTGCTGGACATCGATGCCCCGGCTGCTGAGCGCATCGCGGAGCTGGCCCATATTGTTGTCCAGCGCGGCCTTTACGCCCGCATGGCTCACGTCGATCTGTGCCTGCATCTGCCCGTGATCCATCCGCACGTTGATGGTGACTTCGCCCAGGGTCGCGGGAACAAGCTTGATGCGTATTTCCGACGTTTCACCACGCACCTGCAACGCCGCTTCCTTGACCACCTGATCGACAACGTTGCGCGCGGACTCGGCCGGCAGGGAGGACAGAAACTCCGTCAGCCGTGAAGTGGTCTCCGTCGACCGCACGGTGTCAAGTTTCAGCGGCGTATACTGCGTCTGCGTGTGTTGAAACGGGTTCTTCGCCGTCTCACCGTCATGCGTCTCCGCATCCGCCACCGCCTTCACCGACACGACTGCCCGTGCAGGAACATCTTCCGTTCTGACCGGGGCCGGCGCGGCGGGCTCTTCTTTCATCTCCGCCTTCACCTGTGCCGGTTTCACCACCTGCACCTGCTGCGGTTTGTCGGCGTTGTCCCGCTCTACCGAGGCGTTTTCACGGGTCGCCGACGCCGGCACCGCAGGCATCCGGATGGTCGCTTCCCCGTTCTTGACCTCGTCCTTCCGTACCGTCGCAAGCGCCGGTCCGGTGCGCCGGTCCACTTCCTTCGGCGCGGATTCGTCCTCGTCGTCCGCAGCATGCAGCGACGCTGCCTCCGCAAGCTTGCCGGCGGCGATGGACTTCTTGGGTGCGGACGATGGCGCGGCCTTTCCCGGGACCGGGGCGGATTTCTCCCCGCGTTCCGGCAGCGCGTCATCTGCTCCCCGGGCTGTCACCTGGACCGGAAGCGGCGTGATGACCGGCGGCTGACCGATCAGATCGGCAACCACCGTATCAAGCTCCTCCGTTACAGGCACCAGTGGAACCGGAAGCGGAATGCCGCCGGTCACCGGCTGTTGTATTCCCACCCCGGAAACCGGCTGCTGTGTTGCCTCGCCGGTAGCCTGCTGCTGCGGGGCGACCACCTGCGGTGTGCTGTCAGGGGGCGTTAAAAGCTCCACGACCGCCGGTTGTGTCACCGTAGGCGTGGGGACAAGCGAGACGACCTCCGTAGCCGCTTTCGCGGCCGGCCCTGCGGGTGTCGGCGACAGGAGGGAGAGGACATCGGGTTTCTCCGTTGACACGGAGCCGGTTGCGGCAGCCATGATCGTGCCCGCAGCGGCGTCGGGATGTGCCGAAGCACCTTCCGTCACCGGCTGCTGAGCGGTCAGCACGGGCAGAATCGACATCAACGATGCCGTCTGAACCGTGCCGGCGATCATCAGTTGCTGCAATACGCCGAGGAACCCATTCCCATCCGTCTGCGTCTCCGCAGAGTCTGGAGGCCGGCCGGCCATCCCCATCACCATCGGCTTGCCGCCGGGCGATGCGAGGAGTGTGGCCAAACCATTCATACGATTTACCTCATGATGCGCGCGGCGCGATCCGGTTGGAGCGCTGCCAGGATCTTGGCCGCCTGGCGCTTCTTCATTGTGAGCAGGTACTGTTTGATATCTCCGTCCGGGAAATCCGTCATGATCCGGGCAGCGCTCGTCGGATCCATATTTTCCAGGACCTTGATCATGGACTTGCGTTGTTCCGCCGAGGTGCTGTCCGCTGCAACACCCGCCTTCTGACTACTGTCCATGACCGCACGGAGCTGATCCGCAAGTTGCGCGGATTTCTTGCGCTCGTCCTGGAGCGCCAGCTGTAGCACTTTTGAGGAATCCACCGGTGCCGCTGTCGCCTGCACCGCCACCGCCACCGCCGAGTCCGCCGCCCGCAGCTCCTTGAGTGCCGGACCGTACATCGTGCCCGACAGGAGAGGGGCTGCCGCGCTGTCGGCCTGCGTGGCCTGCGCGGCCGGCGCAGGCACATGGGGCCGCAGCATCACAAACATCACGGCCGACGCCGTGGTGACGAGCGTGGTCACGACAAAAACGACGATAAACGGCATCAGCTTCTTCATGGCATCAGAGACCCGACTTCATGCGCTGCGCGAGAACATCGATGACCCGCTGCGCCTTGCGCTCCTGTTCCTTCTCCTTCTCGTCCTTGCGCCGCTGGTCGATCTTCTCGATCATTTGTTTCGACTGTGATTTCTCCAGAAGCTCCCCGCGCTTCCCATCTTCTTGCGCGACGATGTCCTGGACTTTCTGTTCCTGCCGCTGGATCTGCCGTGACAGGCTCTGGATAAACGCCTGGCTCGTCTGCAGATCCACTGCCTTCGTTTTCATTTTCCTCACCGCGTCGGACATGGCGGAGCTCTGGCGCTCAGCGAGCGTTTCCAGCGCACCTTCTTCATGTGCACGGGTTACCGTGATCACCGCAAGCTCCTTCTGGGCCTTCTTCACCTGGAAGTCCTTGACACGAATCACGGTCTCAAGATGCGATTCAGCCACGCGCATACCGTCCTCAGTTGGCCATCATGCCGGTCATGTGCGCAATACTCTCGTCGAAC
>PMCM01000013.1:0-1249 GCA_003154155.1 Ignavibacteriota bacterium
ACGCCGCGTGCTCGCCATGGCGGAGTCCGGCCGCGAACGCCTCAGGCAGGCGGCCATGGCCCGCGTCCAGGCACGCTACTCCTGGGAGGCGGTCACCGACGCGTATGAGAAGCTGCTGATGGGAATGCGCTAACGCCGCCTACGCGGCTTGGTGGACCGGTTCGTGGTGCCGTCGAAGCGTGCCTGCTTTGCTTCCAGACTGCAACTTCCCAGATGAGGACGATCTGGAGGGCCTTAGGTCACTTCAGCAGGTGTGATACCGATTGCTCTACCCTGGTCAGGATGATCGGGGTGATCGCTGTCGTGGCAACGAACCAGAAGGTCCGCGTGTCGGAATCGCTACGAGCGCAACGATTTCAACCTCTATCCGAGACCAGATTGCCAGCCGCATGACTCCCCGATATCGATTTTCCCGTCCAAAAGGATCGGTATAATGCAAGCTGGATGCGATCGTTTCTAACGCTGCTCCTGGGCGCGCTGGGTGCGCTAGGGCAGAGTCTCAACCTTTCCCATGATCTCGTCGCCAAGGGGATTGCGGCGCAGAACATGACTCCGAACACGCCCAAGCTCGATTCGCGGCCGCTGTTTCAGGCCGGCGTCGCCTATGCCTCGAGAAACAACATCCCGCTGGTCATCGCCGATCCCGGAAGCTACTACTTCCTGACGCTGAATAGCCAATATCAGCACGTGTATCTCAATGCGATCAACAACGTCACAGTGGACCTTCAACACTCCGACCTGTACCTGGGGCAAGGCAACATCACGGGGATTGACGTGAACAATTCCACGAATTTCACGCTCAAGAACTTCACCATCGATTACATTCAGTTGCCATTTACCCAGGCGACGGTCACCTCGGTGAACCCGACGGCGCGAACCATCGGCATCAAGCAGATGGAAACGTATCCGCTGCCTTCGTACTTGAACGCGGTGGCGGTGCCCTCGGGCTATGTCAACGACGGATTCTTTGCCTACATTTTCCGCAACGGAATCGAGCTGCGGACCACGGGACGAATGCCCGTGGCGTCGCCCGTGACCNNCTGGAGCTGCGCGCCGGAATCGGAACGATTTTTGCATCCAACACCAGCAGCTTTACACTCCAGGATATATCGGTCTACGCGTCCGGATTCATCGGCGTGTTCACGAACTATGGATCGTCTGTCACCGTCGATCACGTACAGGTGATTCCGCGCCCCGGGACGGACCGGATGATCTCCACCAACGCGGACGGCATCCATCTGGCCCAGGC
>PMCM01000013.1:1259-2803 GCA_003154155.1 Ignavibacteriota bacterium
GCTCAGGCACAACCGTGCAGGTCACCCGGCACAACAACGTACCGATCGCCGTTGGTGAGGCGTTCGATTTCATCGACATCACCACGGCCGCCATCGTCGGAACTGCGACCGTCACGGCCGAGAGTCCGCCGGTGAGCGCGCAAACGGGAAGCAACGGGGAGACGATTACGCTGACGCTGGATCATGCCGTTTCCGTGAAGCAGAACTTCGGCGTCGCGATCAACGATCCCAATCCGCGCGGGAGCGGCACCCTGATCAGCGGCAATCTGGTCTATCAACAAACCTTCGGGCGGGGCGTTTATCCGGCGGGCGTGGCCAATGTCACGGTTTCGAACAACATGCTCGAAGCGACCGACGGCGGCGGCATCCTGGTGGAGCAGGATGAAGGCCTCTCCTACGACTACAAGACCGGGCCTTCCTCCGGCATCACCATCACGAAGAATATCATCGACAACGCGCTCGGCTTCGGCGTCCCAAGCTATAACGTTCTGAGCTACGCGGGAGCGATCAACATCGTCGCCTACGATGAGAATTTCAATTGGGTCAAGACGGCGTCGATGCCGAACATCAACATCACGAACAATTTCGTAACGAATTCCGTGGGCTCGGGAATCCGGATGGAGAACGTGAACGGTGGAAGCGTTACGGGAAACACGGTGTTGAGATACGGGCTCGATGCGACGGATTACCTGTGGTATTTGCCGCCGGGCGAGACTCTGGCGCAGATCGAATCCGACCTGAAGCAGGCAGTGCTGGTGGTGAACAGCACTGGTATCACGAACTCGAACAACACAACCTCGGGATCGTACGTGGCGAATCTGTCGAATGCGGACGGGAGTTATCGTGTCGCGGCGGGTTCGATTGCGAGCGCGTGGGGACAGTTCCCGGTTGCTGCGCCGGCGACTCCGGCAGGAGCCACACTTCCATCGACACTCGGCGGGATAACTATCACGGTTCAAGACAGCGCCGGTGTCGCGCGGCAGGCCAGCCTATATTACGCCAGCTCGCAGCTCATTAACTATGTGGTGCCTCCGGGCACCGCTTCCGGTGTGGCGACGGTCACGATTGGAAGTAGCGTCAGCGGGGCGTTTATCGGAGCCGTTGCGCCGGCGCTCTATGCCGCGAACGGCGGCGGAACGGGGGTCGCGGCAGCACTCGCCGTGCGAGCTTCGTCGAACGGGGCGCANNCTCGGAGCCCCAACGGACATTCTGGTAGTCGAATTATACGGAACCGGCATCGCGGGGCGCAGTTCGCTAGGCAACGTGACGGCGCAGATCGGAGGCGTCGACGCGACGGTTGCTTACGCGGGAGCTCAATCGCAATATCCAGGCCTGGATCAAGTAAACGTGTACGTACCGAGAGCGCTTGCCGGCGCCGGAGAAGTTCCGGTGGTGCTCACTGTCGACGGCGTGACAGCGAACGTGGTGACGATCAGCGTCCAGTAGTCGGTGTCTACTCGACTGCAGGTCCCGGCAGCTACGCCGCCGTCCAGAATTCCGCGGGTATCGCACTGAGAGCCAGACGCAAGACAAAGCATCGTTAG
>PMCM01000213.1 GCA_003154155.1 Ignavibacteriota bacterium
GTCATGCTCTCCCGGCGCGAGCCTGTACGCGTTGCCGTAGCTGCTGAACATGATGAATCCCACATCATGCGTACGGGTGGTGAATTGCTGCGCCTCCAGTCCGGCCGTCCACCTCTCCGCACATGCGTGGAAGGCCGTGTCGCCCGTTAGTTCGTACATGTACCAGAGACAGCCCGGGAAGAAACCGCTCGTCCAATCTCCGGGGTCGATGGCGAGCCACGANNTGTTCGCCATCCGGGTGTGTGCGAAGTCGATTGCGTGAGCGACCAGGGAATCCAGATTCTGGCCGAGTGCAGCCGGGCATGGATTGAGACCTGACAGGAAAGCGATGGCGAGCATGAGGCGGGAAACGTACACGGGACTCCTCCATGCGCTGCATGATGAAGCCAAGTCGTCTGAATGAAGGTACCGTTCTCCGGGGCGGGTGTCAAGTAGGAAACATTGACACCCGTGTGGGGATTGGCTATCTTTGGGGGAACGGCCGAAGGAATGCCGCGGGGAACACCTCTGTTGTGAATACACCACGAAGGGGGGCATTCATGAATACACTTCTCACATACTTCGTCGCATCGGTTACTGCAACGATCGGGGGATTGATGTTCTACATGGCTGTCGAAAATCTCCATCCGCCAAGCGACACGGAAAGCAGAAGGAAAGAAGTTGCGACATGCATCCTGCTTTCCGCAGTGTTCACGCCGCTCGGAGCCTGGATGATTTCAGTGGTCGTCCGCCTGAAGAAACTGCCTCCACTCCCTTAGTCCGGGGTGACCGCCCAATGGGCACCCCTATACCTCTTGGTCGGGCGGCGGCCGTGAGCAGATAGTATCAGAGAGAAAAATGTCACCATCAGTGCCGGTGAATCTGGATCGCGCCGAAGCCCGGCGGTATCTGGCGCTCCTGGGCATCCGTGAGAGCGAACCAGGCGTGGAGCTGCTTACCAGCATTGTGCGGGCGCACGTGACCAGAATCCCGTTTGAGAACATTTCGAAGCTGTATCGCTGGAAGACGGCCGGGTTTCAGGGACTGACGGACATTGGGATGTTCTTGGACGGCATCGAAGAACATCATTTCGGGGGAACGTGCTACTCGAACAACTATCATCTTCACCAATTACTCAGGTACCTCGGTTTTGACGCCGACCTTTGCGGCGCGGACATGAGCAGACCCGACCTGCACGTGGTAAATATTGTGCGCGTCGCGGGACGGGAATACCTAGTGGATGCCGGCTATGCCGCTCCGTTCCTGGCACAACTTCCCCGCGATCTCGCCACCAACCATGTCGTTGCACTGGGCACCGATCGCTATGTTCTGGCGCCGAAAGATGCGGCTGGGCGCTCGAGGATGACACTCTGGAGGAACGGCGTTTCACATCACGGCTATCTGGTCAATCCCGTGCCCAGGGACATCGGGCATTTTGCCGAAACCATCGCGGAATCATTCCGGCCAGATGCCCGCTTGTTAGTGATCAGGTCCACCTTCGAGATAAAGTAGACCCGTTGATCTCCGTAGTAGGATTCAACCTTCCTTGACCATGCTTCGTCGAAGGTCACACCATCGATGCCCGTTAGTAGGTCGATGCGCAGGGGGGGATAGCCGAGTTGAACCACCCGTCCCGGGATGGCAAAATCTTCCCAGGTGAGTGAGGCGAGATCAAACCCGAATTCTGAGAGCGCCGTGATGACTAAGCGGGCATTGTCTTTGGAGGGGTTTACGAAGACATCCATGTCTCCGGTGTATCGCGGGTGGGCATGCAGTGCGAATGCGTAGCCGCCGACCACGAGGCACTCCACGCCATGCTTATTGCACGATNNCGAAGAACTCTTCGAAGTCTTTCGCTGCTTTCATATCCCTTCCCGGAAGGTAACTTGGCAAACTGCAGGCGCAATTCCTCAACGGCGCTCAGTTTCTCTTCGTGCGATCGTCCCTGCCAGTATTCCCGGTCGAGAGTGTATTGGCGGGGATCTTTCAGTTCAAATATGTGAATCTCTGAATAGTTCATGAACGAACATAGCCATCGCGAGAGATTAATGCAAGAGGGCTGGTTTCCCGGGATATCCAAATCCTACGGGGCGCGGCCTCGGAAAGATCTCCGAGTTACTCGTGCTGAGGGAGATTGGTTACATTGACAAGCAAGATGCGATTCATTATGTTATTTGCGTGTAATCCTCGCCACCCCTACGAGATCCCTCCTCACGATTCCGGCGAGGCATCCCGGAGGAGGCCGGTCGAGCTGATGGAATCGTCATAGCCGGGCGCCATGATGTGGCCGCATATGTTAACGGGGGGGAATGAACGATGAAATCGATCCTCTGGAGTGTGTTCTTCCTGCTGTTCCCTGCACACCTTTTTGCGCAAGGCGTCGGTGAACAGGTTGTGCGTCATCCGAGAGAATTTCAGATCAGAACCCGGGAGCCCAGCGCAACTCGCGCGAAAGCTCTCTACGATACACTGCACTATACTACGCTGCCGTATGCGACGTCCGATTTTGTTGTAAATTCAGGCTGCGGCTCATACGGCGCAGATCAGCACCAAATCATCACCGCGAGCAGCCCCCGGGGTGGATTCCTCTGCGCATGGAATGACGACCGCGTGGGTGACCGTCAGGTTAATGCCCAGCTCTTCGACAACAACGGCACCCGCGTAGGACCTGTGATCCACGTATCGGCAGGAAACGCCAACTGGAATTCGGAGCCGCACATCACCTTCAACCTGAAAACGAATGAGTACATAGTGGTCTGGGCAGGTGAGGGGTACGACATCCAATTGCAGCGCATTTCGTCTTCGGGGGACCTGGTGGGCCACAACATCCAGGCCAATCAGCTCTCTTCAGCCAATAGCAACAATCCCTCCGCCGCGACTGATTCTTCGGGGAACATCATCGTTACCTGGACCGCCGATGTTGCATGTTGCATGAATGTGATCCCGTACTGTAGAATCCTCGCCCCCGACGGCTCGCCGATCAGCGACCAATGGGCACTCGATCCGTCCGGCAGCGCCCCGTTGAGCAGCTCCGGCTGGGATGACAGGATTGCGGCAGATAGCAGCGGACGCTGCATTGTTGTTTGGAGCGCCCACATCAACGGACGGTCACGGATCGTCTTCCAGCAGGTGAACCTCACAGGCAATCTCTCCCCTGCCCCCGTGACTGTAAGCGATCCTGCGGATTCGACCGATCACATCTTTCCGACCGTTACCAGCACACGAGACGGTCACTTCCTCATCCTCTGGAGCAGCAACACGGGCATCGCCGCACGGATTTACCATCCCGACAGCGGGTTCGTCTCCCCCCAATTCATCGTGACCCGGTCTAGCTATTGGATGACATACGGTCTCTCTTCAGATGACCGGAACACCTTCTACATTACATGGTTCAGCGACCAGCCATACGGACAACTGCTCTCCACCCAGGGCCATCCTGCCGGGCCGCCATCGCCCCTCGTTTTCCCTTCACCGATGGCCTGGTGGGACTCTCCGAGGATCACGAAACCTGTGAACGGGAGAATGTACCTGGTCTACAGCGGGACCATCCGCATGCAGCAGGATGTGATGCTGCAAGCCTTCGATGCAGCCTTCCATCCCGCCGGAAGCTCCACAAAGGTGGCGGACGACGGATGCAGCGCATGGCAAACGCATCCCGTCGTCAGACATAATCGCGACGGGAAATCGTTGATCGTCTGGGATGACCAGCGCAACGGTTACCACGATTTGTATGGACAAGTCCTCGATGCGTCCGGTCGTCCGTTGTCGAGGAATTTCCAGATCAGCGATTCCCTGCTGCTGCACAGGACATCGGCCCCGACAATTGCCGAGGACATCGATGGCAACTTCCTCGTTGCGTTTGCCGGCGGCGAATCCACAATCAGGAACCTCATAGTGCAAAAGGTCTCCCCTGCAGGAGATCTTCTGGGGGCAAATCTACGGCTGACCGCCAATGTGTATGACGACTACGAGGAAATGCGGAACGCCATATGCACCACCACCGCCGGGGACATTATCGTCTGCTGGTACGCAGGCCCCTATGCCCCCGTCTATGCCCAGCGCCTGCACACGGATCTGACCTCGGCTACCGCCTCGAAAGGAGTTCTCGCAAGCACACCCTCCGCCTTCAAGTTCCTGGTCGGCCTGTCGGTCAACGCCCGGGGCCATCTTCTGGTGATGTGGATCAATTACGATCCTCAGACGTATGCCTATGGAAACGCTCTGAAAGCACTGGTGCTGGACGAGTCGGGAAACATCATCCATGATACAGTCATGGTATCCGGCGCCAACGACGGGAGGATATTCAACAGAGGCACCTGTCGGATTGACAACGAGGACAATCTGCTCTTCGTCTGGAGTGATTATGACACCCAGGGGTATGAGAACAGGATGCATGTGAAGCGACTCTATGAATCTGGGGGGGTAGATGCGGATTCCGTCTCTATCGCCAATGAAAACATGCGCATGGACATCGTCGCGTTTGCCGACAGACAGGCCCTCGTTGCATGGGACTCATACACGGAGATCCATTCCGTCCTGTATAACGACAATTTTCAAACGTACTCCGCGATGAATCT
>PMCM01000240.1 GCA_003154155.1 Ignavibacteriota bacterium
TCGATGGACGTACGTTCATATTGTCCGTCGCCCATGCGAACAAGAGCCCAAGACTGAAACCGATTCCGCCGGTAGTCTTCTCCGAAGACTCCAGCGCCTGGATCAACTTGCGATCGTATGTCAGCGATATCGATGATTCCGTGCAGACTCTCCACTGGACTATTTCACTCGACGGCACGGAAAACCTGAACGCCTCGTCGTCAGTCCTCCCAAAAGAAGGGAAAGAGAAATCAAGGCCCGCCATCACCAACGTCTCCATCGTGCTCATGTCGGGAAAAAGGAAAAGTGTTTCCCATGATGACGGCCGACTGGCAACCTCTTCGGGATCAACTCCCGGCTTGATCATCAACTTTGATACGCTCTCTACAACGTTGCAGTTTACCGCCACCGCGAATTATGTCTGCTCCCGGCTTCCAGTGTACATAACGGCGACAGATCCCGGCGGGGCGAGAGCGCATGATACCATGTATGTCACCATTACGCCGGTCAACCATCCCCCGGTCCTGGCCGCAATGGACACCGTGGCATTCAAGGAAAACGATTCACTGTTCGTCCCATTTTCCTCGTGGTTCAAATTCGTCCATGATCCTGACAATTCCACAGAATCCCTCAAGTGGAATGTAACGGGCGGGAGCCACATTCATGTAACCGTTGCAGCGTCAGGTACCATCTTCCGGACAGATCGCTACTGGACCGGTCTGGACACATTGCGCGTCGCCGTGTCGGATAGTGCAGGATTGTCGGACACCACCCGGCTTATCGTGTCGGTCATCCCGGTTGACAATCCGCCGGTGCTCTCCTCCATTCCGNNCGGTTGTGGAAAGCAAAAAAAACCAGAAACTGGCGCAGCCTGCCATGCTGCAAAAGACCACGACAGGCATATCGGCAGCGGACAGCCTGTTCCTGTCGTTCGATGAAGCCGCCCAGACAATCACGTTCAGCGCCGCACCGAATTTCTGGCACTTCGGGATTCGCATAGTCATTCACGCGTCAAACACCCATGGTTTCTCGAATTCCGATACACTTGTCGTCAATGTGCTGCCCGTGAACGATCCTCCGCAGATTACCTGCGCGGCCGATACGTTCGCATGCGTCGGTGCCCGGTATGCGTTCCACGTGACTGTCAAGGACCCGGATGATACGCTCTTTGTGTATTCTCTCCGCGGTCCAGCCTGGCTACATATCGATTCCGCAGGCACCGTCCAGGGAGTGCCCACCACCGCGGGCGAGTTCCCGGTCGTCGTCCTCGTGTCGGATCCTCATGGCGCCGCCGACAGTCTCCGGTACAATCTGTCTGTGACAGTGATGAAATCGGTCGCNNAATTATCCCAACCCCTTCAACCCGTCTACACGGGTTAGGTTCGGTCTCCCGGAACGGAGTTCCGTGCGCATGTCCGTATATAACATCGCCGGCCAACTGATAGATGAAATCCCGCTGAATGATCAAGACGCGGGGTATCATGAAGTGGTCTGGAAACCCTCGAACATCGCATCCGGTGCCTACCTCATTGTTCTGGAAGGAAAAGGGCTCGTTTCGCGCGACAAGGATTTCAGAATCATGAAGAAGGCCGTTTTGCTCCGATAGCGGTAGAGCCTCCGCCCGGTTGATGGCGTGCTCGCTGACCCGTTTCACTTTTGGAATAATTGCAATTCTAGGCCGTTATTTCTAACTTGATATACTGCCGGGACGGCAGGGAGCATTGTTTCTGAAATTCCCGGACGAAGTGAATGGATTCATTAAGGGCATTTCTACGCAGGAACTGGCGGATGATTGTCGCGATGACCGCCATGGGGGTCGATGCGGTAGTGATAGTGCTCTGCTTTCAGCTTGCCATTATCCTTGACCACCCTTCCTCAGATCTTGCCGGCCAGATGACGCTTCACGGGCGCGTCTTTGCCGTGAGCATCGTTGTGTTTTTGGGTCTGTTCGTCGCCCTCGGGGTCTATCGCACAACAGCGCAATCATCATTCCGGCGACAGGCCTATGTGGCCGGCAAAGGCTATGTTTACGGCGTGGCAATAGTGCTCTGCACGGTGATTATCTTCGAAGGGTACGCCGCTTCGCGGATCCTGCTCGTCACTTTTTTCGTCTCATTCCCCTTTGTGTACGTGATCTTCTGGTTCGTTCTCCGCGTAATCATGCGGAGAATGAGGGAACGCGGGTTCGGCCAATGGGAAACCCTTGCCATCGGTCCCACGCCGCATGTGGATCAACTGGTCCGCCGCCTCCGGCGCATGCCTGACCTCGGGTATAACGTTGTGGCGAAGCTGGTGACACCGCACCCGCTGGACGGCAACCATTTGCTGCATCTGGAGCGGGCAACGGTGGAACATGTGCTGGATGAAGAGCGGATTGAAATGATCACGTTTTCCACCGCGCAGCTGAACGGCTCCTTTGAAATGCTCGAATCGCTCTGCGCACGCCGCCGTATCAGCATGCGCGTCATCAGCCCGGAGGCGGACAGCCTCTTCACCAAAACCGGACTGCATGACATCGCCGGGATTTCCCTCTATTCGCCGACCCGCACGCGATTGATGGTGCTCAAAAGCTTCGGCAAACGCACTTTCGACATCATCTTCTCAACGCTGTGCCTGCTGATTCTGTCTCCCATCTTCATTGCGGTCGCCATCGCCCTCCGACTCGAATCGCCCGGCCCGGTGTTCTTCACCCAGAAACGCTCTCTTGCGGACAACGACGAGCCATTTGATTTTATGAAGTTCCGGAGCATGTACGAAGACGCGGATGCACAGAAGGAGACCCTCTTCGACAACAACGAGGCGGACGGGGCATTGTTCAAGATGCGCGATGATCCGCGTGTAACGAAAGTCGGGAGGGTGATCCGCCGCTATAGCATCGATGAATTGCCCCAACTGATCAATGTGCTCAGGGGGGACATGAGCCTTGTGGGCCCCCGGCCGCTGCCCGTGTCAGACTTCCAGAAAATGCAGACCGACGACGATCTGGGCGGGTACTTCCGTCAACGCGCCACGGTGAAACCGGGTATGACCGGCCTGTGGCAGGTCTCCGGCCGGAGCGAACTCGGCTTCCGGGAGATGGTCCTGCTGGACCTTTATTACATCGAACACCAGTCCATCCTGTTTGACTTCGAGATCCTCGCGCAGACCGTTCCCGTCGTCGTCTTCGGCAAAGGGGCCTACTGACCCGACCCTCCTTTTGTTTTTATCCCTGCCATTCCGTATACTCAATATTACATTTTCGTGCCACGGATCAGAGCTCTTCTACAAGGACACTCTCATGAAAATCAGCGTAATCGGAACCGGCTATGTTGGCCTTGTTGTGGGCACCTGCTTCGCAGAGAGCGGCAATGACGTCATCTGCGTGGACGTGGATGAAGCAAAGCTGAAGGTTTTGCGGAAGGGCGAAAGCCCCATTTATGAGCCCGGGCTGACGGACATGCTGAAGAAGAATATTGAAGAGAAACGGCTGGTCTTTACCAATGACCTCGAATCGGCTGTCAAGAAGACCGACGTGATCTTTCTGGCCCTTCCCACACCCCAGGCGGAAGACGGATCGGCCGACCTCCAGCACGTGCTGGAAGTGTCGCGCAAAATCGGCAAGTATATGAACACCTACAAGGTGATCGTCAACAAGAGCACGGTGCCCGTTGGCACCGGCGACCGGGTGCGCGATATTATCGCGAAGGAAACGAAGCATGCTTTCGACGTGGTGTCCAATCCTGAATTCCTCAAAGAGGGTGCGGCCATCAATGATTTCATGAAGCCCGACCGGGTGGTGATCGGCAGCGACAGCCCCAAGGCGCTGGCGATCATGTCGGACCTTTACGCACCGTTCGTGCGCACCGGGAACCCGCTCATCCTCATGGACATCCACAGCTCTGAATTGACCAAATACGCCGCCAATGCGTTCCTCGCAACAAAGGTCACTTTCATGAATGAAGTGGCCAACCTGTGCGAGCGTGTTGGCGCTGACGTGGACATGGTGCGCAAGGGGATGGGGACGGATGTCCGCATCGGGCCCCAGTTCCTGTTCGCCGGTGTCGGGTACGGAGG
>PMCM01000055.1 GCA_003154155.1 Ignavibacteriota bacterium
CCATCGAAATCGTACACTTCGCCCTGCTCACGGTCCATGCGCATTGCGCTGGAGGCGCCGAGTGTCGGTACAAACTGCGTGGCGGGGAGAATAAGGTCGGGTACCCCCGGGGTTGAGCCGAAGTGGTTTTTTGTTCCCGTGTACTGAAACACGGCGACTTCACCGGTATACCGTGGACCTACCGGGTAAATGATCTCGCGCATACCGTTACCGTCGAGATCGCCGTCACGCATCCACCGGGGGGTGGAGTTGGCATTGGATGAATATAGCCTGGGAGACGACCACACGAGCTCCAACTTATTGGGAGCGGTCATCTCAAAGAGGTGAACCCGTCCGCCGTTGGAATAGTCGGTGGCAAGCAGTTCGTCCTTGCCGTCTTTGTTCAAGTTCTTTGTGACCCACACGCGGCGGACGCCCTGATCGGTTGCATACGGCCTGAGCGAATCGGGCCCGGTCCAATTCAGTTTGGTCGTGTAGGCATTATGCTCGCCGAGCAACGTGAACTGTGCCAGACCTGTGGCACAAGCCAGCGCCAGAATCAACGCAACGATAGCAATGATGCGCATAGATGAGCTCCTTATGGTGAATTACGTTAACGGAATACTGCGAACTGGGCATCTTCGAGGAATCCGCCCAAGCCGGACTAGTCGGCCCTCTCAGAGAGAAGAACCAAGAGGCGGGGCGTCACGGGGAAAGTCCAGGGAGAAGATTGGTTCATAATCACTATAATGATACTACTCATAGGAGGGAATGTCAAGCCCGCCTTGCCTTTTTTCGATCTATTCCCGATTATGCAACGACTACGATGTGTGGTTCCATTCCATGGCAAAAACACAACAGAAGGGCTCACTATGAACACTATGCGACTGTTTCTCCTGGTGGCGTTGGCATTGCTCCTGATGGCCGGCGCAGAGCAGAGCGAGGCAAACGTGTTCGCCTCAAACATCCGGATCACCCAGCCGAATTCCACCCTGCCATTTGATGCGAAGGTCAACGACGGCACGGGCGTCGGCATCCGGTTTGTCCTGAGCGATCATGCCGATTCCGTGTTTGTGAATATCAGCTCCGGCAGCACCATTATCGCCAATGCGAGAGGCGTGAACTTCAACGCCGGCGACACTATGATCGTCTGGAACGGAAAGAACATCCAGGGCAACTACGTTCCCACGGGAAACTATACCGTCAGTGTCACAGCCTTCGACAAGGGCTACAACAAATACACCGAGATCTTCTATAACACCACGTACAATATCTTCACGCGCGGGGTCACCGCGATCACTAACGAAAATCTCAAGAACTACGGCTTCATCTACGCCGCCGACAACGGCGGGTACTCCGGCACAGGCACCGGCATCGTCCGCCACTCAGCCGACGGCAGGCCCTGGGGCAATGCCCAGGGAGTCCCCAAACTGAACAACACCGGGGCCGTGGTCGGACCCGCGAACCTGCGCTATTCCTCCGAAGCCACCGATGACGGCTATGTCTACCTCATCGGCTACGACAACAAGCAGATCTTCCGCTATCATACCGACACGCTGAACGTCGCCATGGTGGATTCCGGCGGCTACGCAACAACCCTGGTCGGTCTCGCAGTAACGAAGAACGAGGACAACACCCATCTCCTCGTCGTCGCAGGCACCTCCAAGGTGTATCTGTTCAACGATGGCGGACCCAGCCTCGCACACCCGAAAACGGTAATCGTGGACGGCGATTCGACCGTCATCTTCTGGGATGTGCAGTTCGGCCGTGACTCCATCATCTACGCCACCTACTACGGCGCGAAGGACCAGATCCGCCCCGGCGTTGCGAAGTTCAATTTCAGCGGATGGGACGGCGTCACCCCCCGGAAGCTGAGCGACGCAGTCTGGACGGCCACCGTTGATTCCGGACGGGGGAACACCATGGCGATGTGGCGCGGTCAGGACAGCCTCGGATCGCAGGACAAGCTTTACTTCACCATCGCCCGGCGGAAATCGCCCGATCCCAATGTCCAGCAGAAGATCTATGTCGTCACAAACCTCCGCAGTGCCACACCGACACTGGATACGGTCTATTCCGACAAACAGAACAACATGACGCAGTCCCGGTCGGATATCACCGTTGACGCCGTCGGCAATGTGATTTATTTCGAAAACTCGGACGAGGAAGTCGCGCTGATCTCGCCGCCCACCGGCCCGAACAGCCGGACCACACGTGGATTTTCAACCATTAAAGTCATCTCCTCCGAGTCCATCTCTGCCGTTCGCCGCGCGACCATCGACCCGTACAAGCCGGATCGTGTGAACGACACGGTCACCGTGATCGGCACCGTGAACTCGATCAATCCGACCGCAAGCGCGAACCGGTTTGAATACTTTCTCCAGGACGACAGCGCAGGCATCTGCGTGACGAAGGGAAGCGTGACGGGCGGTGGACCGGTCTACAGCATTGGGACCCGGCTCGTGGTGAAGGGCGTTGTGGCCCAAAGTCGCGGCACCACCCAGCTCAATATTCTGAATATGAGCGACGTGTCGGTGCTGGATTCGGGCAATGTCGTAGCGCCCATCGTGCTCTCTGTCGACCAGTACCTCTCCAACCCGGAGAAATACGAATCGCGCATGATCAAGTTCGTCGGCGTCACCAAGACCGCCGCATCGCCCGCGTGGCCGGTGCTTGGCGCGGACGCGAACATGATCATCACCGACGGATTCCGCGAGCTCGTGCTCCGCCTGGACCTGGACACGGATATTGACGGCCAGCCGGAACCGGTATGGCCCGTCGCAGTGCAGGGCGTGGCGACACAATACACGTCCGCTGCCACCGTGTACAACGACGGCTATCAGATTTCCGCGAACATGTACACCGATTTCACCGCCGGGGTCCAGGTGCCGCCGAACAGATACTTTACGCTGCTCAACCCGGCCAACAACGCGCGCGTCGTGCTGAACGACACCGCGCAGACGGTCCAGTTCCTCTGGCATGCTGCAGTGGATCTGAACGGCGATCAGGTGCTCTACCAGTGGCTGCCCATCGGCTCATCAGCCGTCATCACGGGGAATGGGGCAAAAGACACGATGCTCGTCCGCAACGGGAAGCAGCTGCTGACCTATCTGGGCGCTGCCGACTCTGTCAACTTCAAGTGGTCCGTGGCTGCAAAAGATCCGACCAATCCGGTGGTCTATTGCAAGGATACCATGACGGTCAAGCTTGTCCGCGGGACCATCACGGGCGTGAACGAATCCGAACCGATCCCCACGTCATTCTCGCTCTCGCAAAACTATCCCAACCCGTTCAANNGTGTACGACTATCTGGGACGCGAGATTGCGACACTGGTGAATGATGAGCGTCCGGCAGGCTATGTCCAGGTGTCCTGGAACGGCACAAACAACGGCGGCGTACATGTTGCCAGCGGCGTCTATTTTTATCGTCTCGAGGCGCAACCGGCCGGCGGCGGACANNGGGAAACCGGTGCGGCTCATGTATAAAAAGACCGATCGACGATGATCGATCCAGGATCCACCTTTGTCAACCGGGTTTCCCGGGTCCAGATGTTACTTTGCAGTGCGAGACCTGAACCGCGGGAACCCCCCCGTACTCCTCCCACCGTGCAACGCCATCGATCCACCGCTCACCTGCGCCTGTGTGGCGGGAGTACTTGAACTGAAAGAACTCCCGCTCCCCTTTCAACACCGATCGAATCCCCTGCGAAATCAACGTGACGCCATCTTCGGAATCCTTGGCCACGGCTTCACAGACACGTTGGATGTACTCTTCAATACTGTAGGTGTTTCCTCCGGAATGGAGCCCTTCGGCAAACTCCTGCCAGGGATCGTTCGCACGAACGATTTCGCCACGATCGTTTATCACCCCGATGGCCAGAGCCTTATCGTCAATGGCAACGTTCCGGAAATCCCTGGATCCAGCAGCTGATTGGTGTGCCATAGACGATCCTTCCCTGGAAGCCCAGACTCACTCCGCGCACCGTTGAACGGGACGCGGGTGGGAGTTCTATGATGCGCGTTGCCACCCAGACCAGACATAAAGAGAATCGCGCAATGCCGTGCGCAAACGCAAGCACCGTCCCAACTATCTTCCGCTAACAACGATCTCGGATGAACATTGTTGGGACGTGCACTGTGCCTCTTTGTTGATAGCAAAAACCAGATGAATGGGCACTAGCACGGGTCAGACGCCTCTCTTCAGATGCGGCACGCAAACAAAAGGTTTAATGGAGAATGTGTCGCCGGGTACTCAGGAACGGGGAGGAGCCCTGTCGCCGCAGGACGCAGAACAGGCAGCTTGCAAGGATGAGGAAAAAATGGCAGCGGGAACAATGCGGAATTCTACAGGGGGGTCCAGGACGGGCTGTGCAATGGCAACCAGCGGGGGCACCAGCACCATCTTCACCAACGGGAGATGGCGACGCACGGTGATCGTGGGATGAATCGGGCTGTTGTGTTTCCCGTCCGATTCGTCGAGTGCCTTGCTCCCCGAGGCGAGGTGGAAATGGACAGCACGGGATGCCTGTGCCGTCGTTCCTCCGAGATAGAGGAGCGCAAGCAGGACAAACGTTATGTTGCGGATGGACTTCACACATGCCTTCTGGAACACTGATCCTCAGGTAAATTCCAATATTCCGGAGAGAATGTCAAATGCACCTCCGCCTGGTCGCAGTCCGACGGCAAACCTGCCGGGGAAGATGATGCCTTTCCGTTACGGGAGGGCGGTGTCTCCCTCGTTCCCCCGTTTCCCCAGCAACGACAATCCGCCGCCGATGATAAGCGTAGCAAGCACGCCGATGAGGGTAAACCAGGTCCATGCCACGAGTTTCAGGGAAATCACGGTCACCATCACGAAGATACCCCCGATGAAACCGGCCAGGGCATCTTCCTGATTGGGCCGCTTGAAGAGCAAGCCCAGCAAAAATGTCCCGAGCAGCCCGCCATAGGTGAACGACGCAATGCTGAGGGCGAGTTCCACCACCGTTTGCGTGGTATTCATGAAGAAGAACGCAGAAAAGACAAGGAGTACAGCCCAGATGATCGTGGCAAACCGGGAGTAGAGCACTTCTTTTGTGGGTGTAAGCTGCACTTTCGCCCGCGGCTTGTAAAGATCCAAGACCATGGATGATGCCATGGAACTGATGGAGCCGCCGAGCGTCGAGAGCGCAACCGCAGTGAGCCCCGCAATCACAAACCCGGCTATGCCCGTCGGCAGCCCTTCAATGATATAGTGTGGGAACACTTCATCGGCACGCACGAGTCCGAGCGACTGCACGGAAGCGCCGTTATAGTGGCCGTACAGCATCAGTCCGACGATCATGAACAACGTCATCTGCAGAATCACGATGACACCGCTGCCGATGATGGCCTTGCGTCCGGCTGCAAGCGACTTCGTCGCGAGCAGTCGCTGCACGATGAGCTGGTCGGTACCGTGGGAAGCCATGGAGAGGAACGCTCCGCCCAGCAAGCCGGCAGGAAGCGTGTAGGCCGTTCCCCAGAAATCCTTCCACGTTCCGAAATTGATCAGCGAAAACTTGCCCTCCTGGGAAGCCAGACGCGTGATTGCCTCCCAGCCGCCCGGATGGGCGTTCACCAGGACAACCGCCGCAACCACAGCCCCGGTGAGATAGATGACCATCTGCAACGCATCCACCCAGATCACCCCCCGGGCGCCGCCGGCGAATGTGTAGACGAGCGCGATTCCCGCCAACAGGATGATCGCCGTCGGATAGTCGACGCCCAGCACAAACTTCAGCGGTATTGCGGCGGCAAACAGCCGCACGCCCTCTGCAGCCACACGCGTGAAGAGGAAGACTACCGATGCCAGGCTGCGCGTTTTTCCGCCGAACCTCTTTTCCAGAAAAGCATACGCCGTTGAGAGCTCGCCCTTATAATACGCCGGAAGGAAGAGGTAAGCGACGGCGATGCGCCCCAGCAGGTAGCCGAATGTCACCTGCAGGAAGTTCAGATTGGTGACGTAGGCAAGTCCCGGGATGCTGATAAACGTGAGCGTGCTGGTCTCCGCCGCAACAATGGAGAAGCAGACGGCCCACCAGGGGATCTGGTCATGTCCGAGAAAGTAGTCGCTTGCCGATTGTTGTTTGCCCCTGCGCAGAATGCCGAAGAGCGCAACGGCGATCAGGTAGGCAACGAGGATGATGTAGTCGAGAGTGTGGAAGCCCATCGTATGTCTTATAAAAGAGGTATTTCTGCAGTAGCCGGATGCCATTCCATCAGCGTGTGATAGAACATCATGTTGTCGGCGGCGGAGGGAGGATCCGCGAGGTAGAGTTCGCCCATCGCCTCCCGGAAGCGCAGAAGCTCGCGGCGCCGGCCGTTCCACTTCGGGTCGTATGTGCACAGGTCCAGCAACTCCATTGCCCGCTCATAACATTCACGCAGCACCGAGTTCGGCGCCGACGACAGAAGACCGTTCACACGGCTGAACTCACCGGCAATCATGAGTATCTGACGGTCCATCGGATGTGCTGCCCAGCGTGCAGGCGTCATGCTCTTGTGCCAGAGGGTTACCATTGCAGCAGGATCCATTGATGGACAACGGATGCGATGCGATCCTGAAAGCCGGGTATCTGCACAATCATCGACCGGTTACCGGCGGCGGGACGGATATTGATGAGCGATGTGAACTCGATGAGCGGCGGAACGGTCCAGGGGTGGAGATTACCGCCCCAGATGTGTTCCTGCAACGAACCGTTCGCGAGCAGGAGTGCCTCGGCATCCGCATGCATCTCGCCGCCGAACGCGGGGACTTCCCGTTCTATGTCAACGACGAACTTGATCATGGATTCGAACGGGTTCCCCCGAAACTGTTCAAGGTCCGCAGGAGAGAAGGGCGTGACGGGTATGACGATCGGGGCTGACACAACAGAAGATACGCTCTTCCAACGCGTCATGCAATGCAGAAAAAAGGGGTCTGGGGTCTGGGGTTTGGGGTCTGGAATTGTCAATTATTCATTGACTATCGTCAATCCCGAGCCCCCGACCCCCAGCCCCCAGCTCCTGCTTTTCTACCATTCCAGCTGAATCCACCGATGCATAACGCTTTTGAGGCGTTCACGCAATTCCGGATTCTCCACGATCATTGACCCGTTCCCAGCCGCCGGTCGAATATTAATGAGGGATGAAAACACAATGAGGGGCGGGACCGCCCAGGGGTGCAGGTTGCCACCCCACAGGTATTCCTGCACTGAACCGCTCTCGAGCAGGAGCGCGTCTGCGTCTTTGTAAAATTCTCCACCGAAAGCGGCGATTCCACGTTCGACATCAATCACAAACTTGATCATGGAGCCGAACGGATGCCCCCGAAACTGCTCAAGATCAGCACGAGACAGGGGCGAGGCGGGTATTATAATGGGTATGGGCACCCATCAAGATACGCTCTTCCCACCCTCTATGCAACCACCGAATCGCCCGAAGTACAGAAGACCCCCCTTTGTCACTCCGCATGTGCCTCTGGCATGCAGCACTCAGCGTTCAGAGCTCGGAGTGCAGAATTAAGAACTAAGAATTCATCTGTAACACAAGAGCCGCACCGGCTCCCCTGGCCCGGCGCGGCTCCCTTTTCCCCCCTGGTGGGTTATCTGACAAGCAACATCTTCTTCATCTCACTCTTGCTGCCGTTCTCCAGCCGGTAGAAATATGTGCCGCTGGAAAGGCCCGTGGCATTGAACGACACACTGTAAGAATGCCCGGTCTCCGCCGGACCGTCGTACAGGGTCGCTACCTCGCGTCCGATCGCATCGTACACCTTCACACGCACCGTGCCCGGAGCGTCCACTGAGAAGTTCACCATGGTGGTGGGGTTGAAAGGATTGGGATAGTTCTGCCCGAGGGCGAAGACCACCGGCGCCGTAGCTTCGTTCACGGCGGTGAGACCTGTCACGTCAACCAGCGTGCCGTCGGTGGAAGTCTCCGTGCCGTCCAGATCCACCTGGCGCAGCCGGTACACCCACGAACCGGAAGTGACGGAGGCATCGGTGAACATATAGTCATGCGGCGTGATGCCGTTACCCTGCGTCGGCACAAACGTTACCACATCGTAGGTATCGCCCGAATTGGACCGGCGTTCGACATAGAAACCGTAGTTGTTGATCTCGCTGACGGTCCGCCACACAAGGTTCACACCCTTCACCGTGGTGGAAAGGGCGGCGCGGAAGTATGCCAGCGTAATCGGCAGCGGCTTTTCGCCGACATAGAAATGACCGTTGTTGATGCAGTTCGGCCGGGGACCGCAGTACTTCGCCGCCACATAGACGTCCACGCCATCCACGACGAAACCTTCGATCGAGCAGAGGTTCTCGAACACGATGTCGCGGGAACCGCTGAGACGCTGCGAGTGACAGCCGACCAGAACCACGGCGGGATGACCCGTCGAGATGCCGGCCAGGTTCCAGGTGCCGTTGTTGACGATATCGCCGCCGATCACCACCAGCGGGCCGTTGGCACCTGAAGCGCCCATACCCACAAATGCGCCGCCGGCGTTCACGGTGATTCCGGAGACCACGCCAAGCGTCTTGCCGTTATCGCTTGTGCGGAGGGCGAGCTTGCCCCCCGAGGCGATGGTGATATCCAGGGCAAGACACAAGGGGCCCGTCACAGCCACATACGGGCTGCCATACGAGATGGAGACGGAGGAAAAAACGCTGGGTTGTCCTGACGGGCTCCAGTTTGCTGTGTTGTCCCAATTGATGTTCGCAGGGGGAGCACATGCCCCGCTGAATGACCGGTGATCGGTGCCATCCGCAAGGGCGAAAGCCGGGATGACGAGAAGCAGGAGGAACAAACGGTACGGTGCGCGCATGGTGTCGTCTCGATTTGTGGTCTCAAGGCTTAAGCCCTGAGCTGTTTCTTGTTTCAATTCCGTTTGAGAACTGCCGGCGCCGTAGAAAAAGAGAACCCGGTCACCGTGGTTGGTGATGTTAAGATAGCACAGGGGGGCGGCGATTGCTGTAACAGGGAGCACGTATAAACATAGGTAACACTCCCGTTGCATCTTTCCCTGGATTGGCATAGGATATTGTGATTTTGAACATTCTTCACAGCGAGGACCCCCATGCCCATCCGCATCTTCATCACCGGCGGCACATTTGACAAAGAATACAACGAACTGGACGGACGGCTCTATTTCAAGGACACCCACCTGCCGGAAATGCTCCATTTAGGCAGGTCAAAACTCGAAGTGGCAACGCGCACCCTCATGATGGTGGACAGCCTGGAGATGACCGATGCGGACCGTCACCTGATTCTGGACCAATGCCAGCGGACGCGCGAGAGCCGCATCATCATCACCCACGGTACCGACACAATGGAAGTGACCGCCCGGACGCTCGGCAAAGTGCTGACAGGCAAGACCGTAGTCATCACGGGCGCGATGGTGCCGTACAAGTTCGGAAGCTCCGACGGACTTTTTAACCTCGGCAGCGCTCTTGCCTTCGTACAGGTACTTCCCCCGGGAGTCTACATCGCAATGAATGGACGCTGCTTCACGTGGGACAATGTGCGGAAGAACAAAAAGACCGGAGAATTCGAAGAGATGGGAAAATAAGCGAAGGGGCAAAACGAAAAAGCGGGACTCATCCTTCCGAAAGAGTCCCTTCAGGCAATAACTTGTTCATCTCACAACCCCCGAATCAGCAGTACCGATCCCCCCTGCGAGGTGATCCTCCCCTCTGTTGCAGGAAATCGTTGCAGGGTCGCACCTTCAGTACCGGCCCACCGTAATGCTCGAGATGCCTGCATCGATATCGATGTACAGCTTGTGATCGGCCGCCTCAAAATTCGCGCTCTGGTAATGCCCCTTGGAGAGCCGGTTGAAGTCCGAAAGGTGTTTCCCCGAAAGGGGTGCATCGAGCCGCACGTCGCATCCCACATCACTAGGCACCTCGATGTTCAACGACGACGCCCCGGCATCGATTTTCACGTGACTCTCCGGCACCTGAGAGCCCAGCCGGAGCTGCACATCCGCCGCACCACAATCCACATTCACCTGTTCCACCTTGACCGGACTCAGATCGCAACGGACCTTTGCGGCGCCCACGTTCAGGGTCACATCCCACGTCGGCGCACCGTTCAAACGCACCTCCGCTCTGTTCTGCATCCGGCGCTGCGGCCAACCGCTATGCCCACCCTCGAGATTCAACCGGACAACGGCATCCGTTCCCGAACCGCTCCGCTCGACCATGTAACGGCCGAAGGACGTTGTCGTTGTCGCTGTCATGAGATCGGCCGTGGTATCGCGGAACTCGAAGAAGCCCGCACCGGATTCCAGCGTAAAACTCGCGTGCGTGATGCCGGGAGTGTATTCCTCATGGAACGTCTGCTCCTGTGTCACGGCACCCTTCTCCCACACGTCGTCCGCCCAGGAGAAATTCAGGAATGCGGCCAGTACCAGTGCGAGGACCAACGCGGCAATCACCACCGCCACCGTTTTTACGATTTTACCGCCGAACAGCACGGCCACTCCCCATGCAATCAACACCACGGGCCAGAAACGCCAGGCATGATGCCACTGGAGCGTCATAATCCCGATCCGCTCCAGCAGAAATGCGCCTCCCAGTGTCAGGAGGAATACGCCCCAAAATACGCGGCCTGTTTTCATGGGAGTGCCTTACTGCCCCGTCCCGCCGCGGGCCTTCCAGAGCAAACCGCCGCCGATGACGATCAAAATGACCGGCCAGTAGTCGCCAAAACGGAAGTCGGGAAGGAGATTGTTTCCCAGAAACAAGAGGCCAAGTACCACAAGTACCAGGCCACCGATCAGCCCTCCACGCTCCCGATGCCGCCCCTGTGGAGTTGATGGTGGTGCCGGAGTAGGCGTTGATGCGTCCATGTTCGTCCTTTCAGCGTAAGGTGATGTCCTAAGCATCCCCCGCAGCGCACTTCTGCTGCGGGGGATACTCCTTGTACGCACGTGCGGCAATGAATGTTACTTACCGGACCACATGAATTCGCCCCTGCCCGGCCGTGGACGAATAGCTGGCGTCATACATTGCTTCCGCATTCACCGGGGGAAGCACAAAGGTGCCCGGCGTCACCGCACGCACGGCATAGAAGAACTGCTGCTGCCTCTTCCCTCCCGTGAAGCTGGTATAGAGGAGAATCCGGTCGTCACGAATGTCCATATAGTCCGGCACCGCCGGGTTCTGGATGAACGCGTAGTTCGTCCCCTCCGTGATCCGCGGGTTTTCAATCTCGAAACCGGCAGGCAGAAGATCGCTGATTGCCACGTACGCGAGCTTGTCAACGCTCGACGTGAGGGTGAGGCGGATCACCAGGAGATCGTTCTGGCGGATGTTGCCGGTGTTCACCATCGCGCCCGTGCGGTCCAGAATCTCGCGACGGATCTGCAGATTCCTGTCTTCCATCTTCACCACGCCGTCCGTCCTGATCCCTTCCACGGCGAGCGTATAATAGACGCGTCCCGTCCCCTGAATGGCAATGCCCACGGTCTTGCCGTACGGTTCCAGATCGATCCGCTGCGTGCCACCCGTGTACGGGTACTGGTTGCCGCCGACGGTGATCGTGCCGGTCACCTTGGTCGCCGCCGCAATGCGGGCGGCCTTCCCGAAGGCCAGCAGCGTGAAGGCGTTCTCCTGCGTGCTGTACCAGACATTCTGCTGATAGTTGCGTGAGAGATACTCCATCAGCCGCGGGATGTTGGGGTTGTTCAGATCCGTTTCCAGCAGGGTCATGAGCATAAGCGCCGTCGCACGCACCGGGGAATCGAAATCTTCCCCCGACGTGCGCACGGGAGACTCCGGCGCAAATTGTGCGGGCAGAAGTTCCGTGGAAGTGCGGCGATCCCCCGCCAGCGCGTACGCTGCCGCCAACAGATGGCGCGTGTCAAGCGTCAGCAACGAACGTTCGGCGCGATAGAAGTCCATCACGGACCGCTCCGCCTTCCCTGCAAGTGCCAGCACATAGAGACCGTAGATGGAGCTCTTGGCGGCAATCCTCCGGACCGTCACCTTGTTCGCTTCGTAGGAATAATAGTCCTCCGTCTTCTTGTCGCGCGCGATGCGTGCGACCGCCTCGAGCGCCCTGTTCAACGTACCGTCCATCACCACGTACCCGGCGCGGCGGGCTTCGAACAGGAAGTGGGTGGCGTACACGGTGCACCAGGGGTTGGAGTCGGTGCCGCCCGGCCAATACGAAAACGTGCCGTCGTGCAGCTGCATGCCGGTGATCTTGGTGATCGCTTCATTGACATAGTAGGTGGGACTCCCCGACGTGAGTGCCGTCGGGGCAATCACGGAGGCGATGTCGCGGAGGTAAATCTGGGGGAACGCCTTGGAGACGGTCTGCTCGATGCACCCATGGGGATACCCAAGGAGGGACTTCAGCTCCTTGGCGAAATTCACCACCGGATACGGGCTGATGGAAAGATAGGCCCGCCGCCCCTGCGCCAGATAGACGTCGGGAATCGCATGGCTGACACTCTTCCCGCCGTCGATGGCACCGGTGATNNCCGATCTCCAGCGTCGCGGTCGCCGACTGTGCCACCAGTCCGCCGGTCGTTTCTATGTCGAAGGAGAGCGTGGTCGCGTTCGTTGTCGTGTTGAAGGCAGTGATCGGCATCAGCACCGAGTCGCCCGGGCTGAGAAACCGGGGCAGAGCCGGGGTGATCACAACCGGATCGGCCACCTTCATCGGTTTCTGTGCCGACCCGAACCGGTTCCCTTTGTACGCAAAAGCCATGAGCCGCACTTCGCCGCTGAACTCAGGGATATCCAGAACGATGTCCGTTTCGCCGTTTCCCCTGGTCTGTTTGATGCCGGACCAGAGGGCGAGCGGCTTAAACCGCTGCACACCGAGCGGGTTTGTGCGCTTGCCCATTTCCGCCTCACCGCCCCCCGTGCTGCTCTGCTGTTTCGCTTTCCCGGGCTCCGGGAGAAGATGCTTGAAGAAATCGGCGGTTTCCGTCTCCAGCGCCTTGCGCGCATAGAAGAAGCCGTACGGATCGGGCGTCTTATAGTTCTTCACCTGGCAGATCCCCTCATCCACGGCGGCAAGCGTCAGATACACGCCTCCCTCCCCGCCGGCGTTCACGGTGATCTTCTGCTTCGTGCGCGGCCGGATCTTNNGGGGATATTCAGATCGGTGATTTTACGGAAGAGCACCGCGGTGATATACACGTTGGGAAGGAATGATTCCTCCACGGTCAGATCCATCGACGCCGCGTTGTCCTTGACATCCAGATAACGGTTGTTCAACACACCGTTCCGCTCCACGGTGACCAGCATCTTGCCGCTGAAGGGGGTCTGGAAGAGCACGTGGGCCTTGTCGCCCGGCGCATAGACCTTCTTGTCCAGGACGATGTCGACACGCGCTTCGGGATCCACCTCAAACGAGGTCAGATCCGACGTGCCCCAGCTGTAGGCGTAGAATTCAAACTGATTGTATCCGGTGTCCCCTTCTTTCGACACGCGCAGCACGTAGTCGCCGGAACGGTCGACCGTGTAGGTGTAATCCAGCGGCTTTTTCCCCAGCGTCACCTGATCATTCCCTACCACGATGTCGCGCCTCTCGGACACGTACCGGAGCGTTTTCGTTTCCGGATGCTGCCGCAGCACGGAATGCCATTCATACCGGATGAGTTCGACCCGGACGGTGAAGCCTTCCATCACCTTATCGTGGGTATCCACCGCCACCATCTGCATCTTCTGCGGGACATTGGGGGCCACATAGTACGCGCCCATGTTCCGGATGCCGATGAAATACGGTTTCGGAAACACGGAGGTCTGCGCAATCTGATATACGGGCCGGCCGGATTCGTCGAAGACCGCGACGCGTCCGCGGGCTTTCAGCAATCCGGAGGATGTCAGGGTTCCCGGAAGTTCGAAGTCGCACTGCGCTTTTCCCTCCTGATCGGTTTTGCCGTTCGTCACAAACGGCTCCCCTTTGTAGACCGGCGCGGAATCGTCGGAAAACCGGAACTCCGGAAACGACTTGGAAACATACGGCATGGAAACGAAGGAGCCTTCGAACTCCCAGTTGCGCCCGGCGGCGGGCGGGCCGAAGAAGTTCATGGCCTGCAGGTCGTAGCGCAGGGTCTCGCCGGGACGGGCTTCCTCGGCCGACGGCGCCAGCATCACGCGGAGGCGGTCGGGAACGAACTCTTCCACGCTCACCTTGTATGACGTGAGAAACAGATTGTTGCCCGTGTACAGTTCATAACGGTACTCGCCGGTAAGCGACGACGGCTGTGTGGCCACCGACGTTTCAAACGACCCCTCGGGATTTAACGTGTGCTGGCTCTCCTGCGTCATCGTCCCCTGCGGGTTGAATACCTTCAGCCGCACCGGCATGGATGCCGCCAGCGGATGCCCCAGATCGCGCACGATGCCGGACACGAAGATCTTCTCACCGGGCCGGTAGATGTTCCGGTCCCCGTACAGCATCGCGTCGTATTGTCCCGCCTCGTCGCGCCGCCCGGCCACGTCGAACCGGGATGTCTCCACGCGGTAGTCATCCAGGTTGATGAAATTGGCGTCGGTCTCCGTTTCGGCGGTCACCAGTTTCAGCGTGAAGTCCTTCGACTTTGCGGCGTAGTCCGGGAAACGCACGAGGCCGTCGCGATCGGTCGTGCCCGTACCCATCACCTGGTTGTTGGTGGAGTGGAGCGTGACGTGAACGCCCGACATGGGCTCCGTGGTCACGAGGTTCGTGGTGAACACCACCACTTCGTTCGTGCCCTGCTTCACGATCATCCCGATATCCGACACCGACACCAGTTTCGATGTGGTCCGCCATCCCTGTGCGGGATCGGCGATCTCAATCACATAAAAACCCTTGTAGCCGGTGGTCAGATACGGGTTCAGGTCGAACCAGGTGCTCACCTGCCGGTTGGCCGGACTGCCGATCGTGAGCGTATCGTAGCTGAGCTGGCGGCCGTAATTGCCGACGTAATACCGGTACTTCTGCGCCGTGGGGCGGCCACCCTCCTCCTCGTCTCCGTAGTCGCCGCCGGAATAATCGTAGAACCTCCCGTTGTCCAGGAAGAAGACCAGGTTGTTCTGAAACACCTGGCTGACGCGCACCGCAAGACGCGGGAGGTTGATCGTGGTGATTTCCACCTTCCGCTGCCCCCCCAGCAGCATGTAGGTGCCGGGTCCGGAGGCGAAGCCGAACGAGGGCGCCACATTCCCCATGACCACATCGGCCTCGTAGTCGTTCTGGGTCTTGCCCCCCAGCACGCTCTCCATGCCTTTGGCGATCTTCAGGTGAAACGCCGTGCCGGGTTCGAAGGTCCCGAGCAGGGTGAAGCCGTCGCCGTCATTCCTGACGGTGAAGGCATGCGCGGGTTCGAGCATGATGCTGTGGCGCGCATTGGACGAATCGATCTCCTGCGATGTCTTGATCTTGATCCACCCGCGGGAGCCGTCCGTGCCAGACTCATGCCCGTAGATCTGCACCTCGCCGAGCGGCGGCATGTGATACACGAACGGCTTCTCCATCGCAATGTGCGTCTGGGTCTCGGGGGAAATCAACGCGTCGCTGAATGCAACGGCGATCTCCCGTTCCTTTTCCAGTTGTGTGACGGTGCCCAGCTCGACTGCGATCACCCTGGCCGGTTCCGTGGTGACCACCCGGCCGATGGGCTGCTGCTGGTTGTCGACCGTCAGCTTGATGTTCGCCGCGACATCCTGGGGATTGACCGTATAGGAGAACTCGAGATTCGCCCGGATCCCGACCTGCCGTTTCTCGCCGATCCGATCGTAGAAGAACTCCGCCCGGCGCATCGTGAAGCTTTCCGTGGCGAAGCTGAAATCGGACGGGCCGTCGAATCCTTTCGCCCCGGACATCTGTGCGAGGAGCGCGGTGTTCAGCTTGGCGGTGAAATGCACATCGCCGGGCAGCTGGCCGTCGGGACTGAACACCAGCTTGGTGGTATCCTCCCAGACGAACTTGCCGGGGATCGCGGGAGTGAACGTGATATACGGCGTTTCGCTCCACCGGTTGACGGAATCCTGCGGGACCACTCCGCGCGAGAATGTCACGGGAATGACGGCATCACGCCCGAGCGTGCCGGCGGGCAGCGTGGACGTCACCCGGAGAATATTCACATCCGGGCCGCCGCACTGCATTGCGAATGCCGAAAGAACAAGAACCATTGCCAGGAATCGGAATCGCTTCATGTCTGCACCTTTCATGGGGAGTGATCTATTGTGTGCCAATGCCTTTTACCGTGACATGGATTGTCGACATACGCCCGCGGTCATCGAGGCAGGCGATCGTGTGATCGCCCTCCCCGACATCGACGAAGATCTTGTCGCCGGGCTTCTTGCTGCCGAGAAACGCTTCGTCCAGATACCAGCGATGCTCGCGCACATCCACGGAGGAACCGGCCTGGAACGGCAACCCGCCTCCGCGGGGATCGAGATAATAAGTCATGCGGTCGGCCGGACTGATGATCTTCGGGCCTTCCCCCGTGGAGACCTGCGTGCATTCCGGATTGTGCGGGGGCACAACAGTATGCCGTATCCCCTGCGCGGTCCAGAAGTGGAGCAGCTCCGGCGGGTATTGCGCCATGGTGATCGCCACATAGCGGTGATCGCCGAGGCACGACGAGCAGTAGCTCCGCGACCTGTCCGGCGATACCAGCACTTCACGGCAGATGTCGCATTGCACGGCCTGCGACGTTGTCGAGGAATACTCGTCGTCGATCAGCCGCGCGCAACGGGGCGACGGCGGCAAGCCGCTGAGCGCACAGACTTTCCGGATCCGCAGGTCTTTCGGCGATGGCACGATCGCCCTGTCGGGCGACCGGGAGACGGACGTGAACACATCGATCAGCAGCGGCGCAGCCGACTTGCTCCCCACCAATTCCGGGTTGCCCCGGTTGTTCACGTTGCCGATCCAGACACCGATCGTGAATTCCGAGGAATAGCCCATACACCAGGCATCGCGCCGCCCGTAGCTCGTGCCGGTCTTGAACGCCACCTTCGGCAGCAGCATGGCCGATTCGAAATTGTTGGGCAGGTCGGGCCGCTCAAGGCCGGAGAGGATTTCCGTGACCAT
>PMCM01000286.1 GCA_003154155.1 Ignavibacteriota bacterium
AACTCGCACGGCAAAAGGCAACCCTTCGATTTGCCTCAGTTAGTTTCTATTCGAAATGGGGTTATTGCCTCATATAAGTTTCTATTCCAAATACGGAGTAGAAAACGGACCTTCTGGACAGCTTACAGGAGGTCCCTATGGGGCTCACGATGCGCGAACGTCATACGATTGTCCGGGAACTTGCACCCCGTTTCCGGAAGGCGACCAAGAAGCAACGGGGTCAGATCCTGAACGAATTCGTCAAGCTGACCGGCTACACACGATGTTATGCTGCCTACGTGCTCAGGACATGCGGCAGCAGGCAACTGCGGATGATCGGCACCAGGCGTGTCATCTTCATCCCCGGGCACGCCCGCCCACGGGGAACCCCCCGGGCACGCCGCGGGCGATACCGCACTGTGGCGTTCCTGACCGCCTTGAAGCGTCTCTGGGCCCTGTCCGACGGACTCTGTGGCAAACGACTCGTGGCCTTCATCCGCGAGATTGTACCCCATCTGGAGCATCAAGGAGTACTGAAGGTTGCCGACGAGACAGTCCGAGCGCAGCTGCTCTCGGTCAGCGCGGCCACCGCAGATCGGATCCTCGCCAAGACCAAGCACGAGACGCGTCTGAAGGGGCGCTCGACAACGCGGCCCGGCACGCTCTTGAAGCACCACATCCCGGTGAGAACCTTTGCCGACTGGAACGACGTGCAGCCGGGCTTCTGTGAAGTAGATCTTGTTGCTCATGACGGAGGGAGCGCCTTCGGCGATTATTGCCATTCAGTGAATCTGACTGATGTGGCCACGGGATGGACCGAAACAATAGCCGCACAAAATAAGGCCCAAATCCACGTCTTTAAGGGCCTCACAATCATCCGCGCCCAGATGCCGTTCCCCTTGCTTGGTCTGGACTCCGACAATGGCTCGGAGTTCATCAACACGCATCTTGTCCGCTATTGTGAAGCCGAACACATCACCTTCACCCGAAGTCGACCCTACAAGAAAAATGACAACTGCTATGTCGAACAGAAAAACTACACCATCGTCCGCAGAACGGTCGCCTATTACCGCTACGACACGCCGCAACACCTGGCGCTGCTCAACGCGATCTACCGCACGCTCCGGCTCTACACCAACTTCTTCCTCCCTGTGATGAAGCTCCGGGAGAAAGTGCGCACGGGAAGCAAACTCGCCCGGCGCTACGATGCGCCGCTCACACCCTACAAAAGGCTCCTGGCGCATCCTCTCGTCCCCCAGGAGACCAAAGACAACCTCACGGCACAGTACAACACCTTGAATGTCGTCCAGCTCAAACGTGAGCTCAATCAACTGCAACAAACATTGTTCAGTTCCGCGATCGCAGCCGGGCCTCCTCCCCTACCCCCACGCTGCCTCCCTTATCCCGGACCCGATCACCCCTGGCGTGACACTACCCAGACACTACAATCAAGACCAAACCACGGTCCTTCTCCTCAGCCGATCAACCACAAACCAACTATTGACTTGATCCAAAATATTCACCACACTCCCAACCAACGGGGTCACAACCACCTAAAATTATGAATAGAAACTTAACTGAGGCAACGAATCAACGTTCGAAGAGAAACTTAGGTGAGGCAACATGCCCTTGCGCACCTCTTTGCCGGGTGTGGCGTACGCTCCTTGCACCGCACCGGAATATCTCGTAATTTGAGTAGTTACAGACCTCACGGCACAATGAAACCACGCACTGGTGAAAGGAAAAAGCGCAAGGGATGAAACTCACCCGCATCCGCACAGTTGTGGTCCTTCTGGTTCTCCTTGTCTCGTTTGCCGGCCTCCTCCGGTCCCAAAACACAAAGGAAAACGCCGATTTCAAGCTGGCGATCAACCTCTTCAACGACCGGCTGTACGATCTTGCGCTGGAGCAGCTGAAGCAGTTCATATCTTCCTACCCGGCCACCTCGCAAGGCATCGAGGCCCGCTTCTATTTGGGACTTTCCCAGATGCAGCTCAAGCAGTACGACGATGCCCGGATAACGTTCCAGACATTTGCACTCACGTACCAGGACAACCCCCGTGCCCCGGAAGCGTGGTGGAATGTCGGTGAAGCATACGCCGCTCTTGGCAATATGAAAG
Source organism: Ignavibacteriota bacterium (assembly GCA_003154155.1). Lineage (GTDB taxonomy): Bacteria > Bacteroidota > Ignavibacteria > UBA10030 > UBA6906 > Fen-1255. Next base: position 2,100 of record PMCM01000286.1, read on the forward strand.
AGGCGGCCCTGGCTTTTGAACGCGTCAAAGTTTTCCACCCGAAGAGCAAGTCTGCTCCCGATGCCCTGCTCCGGGCGTCGCGGTACTTCGGTCTTTCCGGCGAGCAGGACAATGCGCGACGGCTGCTACGTGTGATTCTGCAGGAGTATCCTACGAGTGCCGCCGTCATCAGCGCCCGCACGCAACTGGGCCGGATTTACTTTGAGGAAGGGAACCTGGAGCTCGCCCAGAACGAGCTGAAGCGGGTTATTGACGGCGATCCTTCGCCGGACGCACGTGCGCAGGCGCTTCTCATTCTCGCGAACATACAGCAGAAGATGGGTCACGCCGGTGAGGCACGTACCCACTATCAGGAGATTATCACACAGTACAAGACATCGGCGGCGTTGCAGGGCGCCCACATTAACCTTGCGCGCCTCGACGCAGCAGCGGGGAAAACCGCCGAGGCAATCGATAATCTCAAGAAAGCTCTCGCCCTGACCAAGAACGTGGATTCCCTGCTTGTCCGGGAAGCGCTCATTGCGCTCGGTGATGCCTATGCAGACCAGGGAGACCTTCATAACGCCGCGGCAACGTATACCCGCTTCCTTGAGATGTCTCCTTCGGGCGAAAGGACCCCCGAGGTGCTGTGGCGGCTGGCCGGCACCGCCGCCCGGAACAAGAATTACCATGCGTCGAATGACGCCTGCCAGCGGCTGCTCAAAATCACGGCGACGGACGAGCTCAAACAGAATGCGTTGCTTCGGCTCGCCCAGAATGCGCGGGAGGAAGGGACACCCAACCTGGCCGTCCAGTACTACGGCAAATTCGCCGATCTGTATCCCGAACTCGACGCGACACCCGCAGTGCTCTATGAGTCTGCGGTAGTCACCGAAAAAGATCAGCATGACCCGCACAAAGCCTCGGCGGTGTATGAGGTCCTGGCCGACCGCCACCCGCGATCATCGTTTGCAGATGATGCCCTGTTCGGCGCAGCGCGCTGCCAGGAACAACTCCACGATGTTGACCGGTCGCTGGCGTTCTACAAAGAGTTGCTGCGTCTCTTTCCCGCCTCGGATCTGCGCGACCAGGCGGAAGAGCGCATCCGGGACATCGAGACGTTCGACGCAAAAAACAAGGATGCCGGCCTGGAAAAACTCGCACTGCTCGTCGGTGACGTATTGTCGGAGAAAGACCGCAGCAGCATGTCGTACCGGCTGGCGGAGATTTCCTTCAACGATTTGAAAAACTACGACGCGGCTGCGGCGCAATTTGCAAACGCGATCGCGGGCAATGCCGCTACCCCCCGTCTCGCCGATGCACTGTACTATCGTGCACAGGCACTGGAGTACCTNNCAGAGGATCCCTGGTTGAGGCGAAGGCGGCCTACATCGCCATCACCACCGCCAATCCCGCCTATCCACGCCGGGATGCGATGCTTCTGGAACTCGGGAAACTCTTCGAGAAGGCGGATAGCGCCACTGCGGCACTGGCGGCGTACACGGAAGCCTCCCGGTATGCTCCGACCTCTCCGGCAGCCGAAGAAGCCGGATACAGGCGGTTCCACCTTCTCCTTGAAACCGGTTTCGCGGATTCCGCGATCACGGTCGGCAACACCTATTGCGCGGGCTTTCCTGCGGGCCGGCACGCGCCTGAAGCGCTGGCCACACTCGGCGAACTCGCACTCAAGCGGGGACAGGCCGACCGTGCCGTGGACCTCTTGCAGCAGCTTGCATCCCGTTTCCCGTACACCGAGGCCTTCTCCCGGAGCCGGCGTACGCTTGCGGACGCGCTGCTGGCCGGCGGCAATCCCCAGGCGTCTATTGCCATCTACAACGAGCTGCTGCATCCCGCCTCTGCGCAGCCGCCGACAACCAGCCGCACTGATCCATCGCTGCTCCTGTCGCTCGGCAAAGCCTACGCGGCTGCCGGCGACACGAAACTGGCCAAACAATATCTCTTTGAGATGGTGGCAGGCGAAGGCACAGGTGACCGTGCCGCGGAGGCCTATACCGCGCTGGGGATGATGTACAAGGGTGAAGGGGCTGTGGATCTCGCCACCTCATACTTCCGGCAGGCGGGTGTGGCATCGCCTTCCGCCGCGGCGAGCCGCGAGATCGCAGACATCCTGTTCGACAGCGGCGAATACTCCGATGCGTTGCGTCAGTACACTTTGCTTGCACAAAAGACAACCAATGAAGCCGAGCGGCGTGCGTACCAGGACCGCAGCATCGTCGCCCTGCTGCGCAGCGGCGAGACGGCCCGCGCCGACAAGGAGATTGCCGCATTTCTGCAGAAGTACAAAGATACCGACGGCGACGCCGCTCAGTTTGAACTGGAACGCGGCAACGCACTCTTCCGCAAAGAGGACTACGCCCACGCGTTGAAATCGTTTGAGACCGTCGCCGGAAAATATGATGAGACCCCCTCAGCACCGCTCGCCATGTTCTGGATCGGCAAAGTATATGAGGTTACGGACCGGCCCCAGGAAGCCATTACACAGTTCGAAGCGTTAATGAAGGCGCATCCTGAATCGGACGTCCTTCAGAAGGTGCACTTCGCGCTCGGCAACATATATTACCGCGCGGAAAAGTGGGACGAGTCCGTCAAAAACTACCGCGTCGTCACCGACGACCCCCATCCCGACCCCGCGCTGCTTCCGTACGCAATGAGCAACCTGATCGAAACGTATGAAACGGCAGGAGTGTTCGACGGAGCTCTGGCAATGACGCGCAAGTACCTCGAACTCTATCCCAATGCGGAGGATGCGTTCGACAAGCGGATCAAGATCGGCATCCTGTATCAACGGCTTGGCTACTACGACCAATCCGTCCTCCAGCTCCAGTCGTTGCTGGACGAAGCGGGAAGCGACCTCGAGGGGGAAATCCGGTATTATATCGGCGAATCCAATTATTACAAGGGTGACTACCAGCAGGCGATACTGGATTTCCTGAAGGTCCCGTATCTTGTGACCAAGAAAGGCAAGATCGACTGGACGGCGAATTCGCTGTATATGTCCGGACAGTCGTACGAGAAGATGGGTCGATCCGATCAGGCGTTGACGATGTACAAGCAGATCCTCGAGCGCTCCGGCATCGACGAAACGTTCAAGGCGGCAGCACGCAAGGAAATCGATCGCGTGAACGCCATTCTCAAGAAGAATCCCAAGTAGCCATGAACGCCATCAACAGCGACAAGCTGTTCGAGACGCTGATCCAGCGGACCATCGGTGAGGATTCCGTCCTGACCATGGGTGCACTCCTGGCCGCGGCGATCCCCGCCGGTATCACCCGGTATGTGCGGGCGGAGATCATCCAACGCCTTTCCCAGGATCTCTCGCATGCCCCGCATTTTGCCCGCACGGCGCCGCCGACCGCAGGCCCGGACGCGGTGCGTGACGCCCTTCTTGCGCATGCCGCCGAACAGTACATTTTTCCCAGAGAGGAGTTTCTCGAGCTGCTGGAGAATGCTGCGCGGTTCACCGAGAACTACCTGTGCCGGCCGCGCTGGACACTCGCGAGTTTCCTCTTCCTGGATCAACCGGCCATCACCGCCGAAAATCTGCTTCGCAAACTGGAATTCCTCACGGAGTACGCCTACCTCCCTCAGCTGCTCCGGCGCGTCGTCACCCACAGCCGCAAGCAGGTGATCACATCAGGGGAATGCGCATCGTATGTGATGCGCATCGATGAGGCGGTCATCCGCGAACACTCCCCGCGGGAACGCGCGCTCCTCGCCAGACCCATCTGGCAGTTCTACCTCCTTTCCCCGGCTGTGGAAAACAGTCCGATCCCGCTGCGCCCGCTGCTTGTGTTCCTTGACGACAAGCAGCTGACCAAGCTGCGCGAACATGTCGAAGGGGTATGGCATGTGCGCAACAGGACCGAAATCACGCTTGAGGACTTCATTGCGGTCAACGAAGATTTCGCCACCGGACGATCGTCCTTCGCGGAACTCGCCCCGGTGCAAGACGTGATGCCCGAACCGGAATCCACACAAGCGCCGGACTCCACGATACCGCCCGCACCCATTGAACCCGTGCCCTCTGAGCCCGCACCCGTTGAGCCCGTGCCACCGGAGCCTTCACCGCCGGAGCCGGCATCCCCGGAACCATCATCGCCTGGACACGCACTGCAAGAACAGGCACCGTCTGAACATGCACCGCCGGAACTGACATTCCCCGGAGAGACATTGCCAGCACCGGGACCGATGGCACCGGAACTGCGGGCCGAAGAAGTCGTAAACACTCCCGTAGCAGAAGCGATTCCTCCGGAAGCGCTCCCGGTTCCCGATCTCCCCGGATACGCAGAGCCGGTTGCCGCGGAGGAACCGGCTGTCAGGCCTGACCCCCCTCCTGCGCAGAACATGCCACCGGTGCAGGAATCACTGCCATTCGCCGAGCCTGCACCGGCGGAACAACGCGCGCAAAATATTCCTTCCGTCCCCTCCCTGCAGGATGTGATCTCTGATGATTGGCGTCGACGGTTTATTCACGTGATATGCGGCAAGGACGCAGAGTTTTATGATCTGGTGATTGCGCGGCTCGATGAGATGAGCTCCTGGCCGGAAGCATCCGCCTACATCCGCGAGTTGTTCGAGATCAACAGTATCGATCCGTTTGACGAGACAGCTATTGCATTCACCGATGTCGTACAGCAGAAGTGCGACGCATCACGAACGGCGGGAAAATGAAGTTTGTCGATCTGGCTCAAATACATATCAAGGCGGGTGACGGAGGTAACGGTGTCGTCAGCTTCCGCCGGGAGAAGTACGTCCCCAAAGGGGGGCCGGACGGCGGCAACGGAGGGAAGGGCGGCGACATCGTGATGCGCGCAAGCCGCCACCTCAGCACGCTTCTGGATTTTCAGTACAAACAATCGTACAGCGCTGCGCGCGGTGACAACGGGGCCGGTGCGAAGAAGACCGGGCGGAGCGGGGAAGACCTCGTGATTGAAGTTCCTGAAGGGACCATTGTGCGCGACGTGGCCACGGGGACAATTCTCGCCGATTTGACGAAGCACGAGGAATCGTGGATCATCGCCAAGGGAGGCGGAGGAGGGCGCGGGAACTGCATGTTCGCCACGTCCACCGACCAGGCCCCGCGACGGGCCGAACCCGGCGTGACAGGCGAAGAGCGCGATGTCGAGCTGGAGCTGAAGCTGCTCGCCGACGTCGGCCTTGTCGGGTTGCCCAACGCCGGAAAGTCCACCCTGATCTCGGTCATTTCTGCCGCTCGGCCGAAAATCGCCGACTACCCGTTCACGACGCTTGTGCCGAACCTCGGCATCGTGCGCGCCGGGGAAGGCCGCAGCTTCGTTGTTGCCGACATCCCCGGGCTCATTGAGGGCGCCCATCTGGGGAAAGGGCTTGGCCTCCAGTTCCTGCGCCACATCCAGCGCACACGCGTCCTGGTGTTTCTGCTTGAGTCTCCCCGGGGCATGTTGAAAGAAGACTTCGATGTACTCATGAATGAGCTCAAGAGCTTCGATCCGGAAATGGTGAAGAAGCGCACCATCATTGCGGTGACGAAAATCGACACCATGGACAGCGCTGCGCTCAAGAAACTGCGCACCATCTCACTTGGACGCCGGGAGAAGCACTACATCTCCGCCGTCGCGGGCACCGGCGTGAAGGACCTTATCGAGGCGATGGACAAGGCGTTGAGGAAACCGCAGCGTATCCGCAAGACCTACCGCAAACGCACAACGGAGCCGAAGTGAGCCCCACCGCACTCCGCCATCGTGGCCCCCTCACCGCCGCGAGGCTGACGACTATTGTGCTGCTGCTTGTCGTTGTTGTCCTGCTGGTCATCCTCTTCGCGCTCGCCATCGGAAGTGTGCATGTCTCTCCCGCCCGGGTGTTAGCCGCGTGTACGGGCATCGGGGATGCCTCGGAATCGGACCGGATCATCGTCCTGGCAATCAGGCTCCCGCGTGTGTTGCTTGCCCTCGTTGTCGGCGCCGGCCTCTCCGTCGCGGGAGCGATGTTGCAGGCCATGCTCCGGAATCCGCTGGCGGAGCCGTACATCCTGGGCATTTCCAGCGGCGGCACGATGGGCACGATTCTCGTCGCCGCCATGGCCTCCGGAAGCGGGCTGTTGCTCGGGCCGGCGGCCTCGTTTGCCGGCTCTGCACTGGTCATGTTTCTTGTGTATATCCTTGCCCACAGGCGCGGACGGCTGGACCCGTACACGCTTCTTCTCGCCGGTGTCATGGTCGGAGCCTTTTTCAACGCCGCCGTTCTCCTCACCTACGCCATGTTCAATCAGGAGCTGCGCAGCGCGTTTCTCTGGCTCATGGGCAATCTGAGTACCGCACAAACCGGTACGCTCCTGATCGCGGCTCCACTGACATTGTTGGGGGTCGGCGCGGCCGCCATGGATGCCAGGCGCTACAATCTGATTGCCACCGGGGAGGAAACGGCCGCCCAGCTGGGCGTGAACGTCCGGGCGCTGCGCAAGCGGACATATATCCTGGCCTCCCTCATTACCGGCGCTGTGGTCTCGGTGAGCGGCGTGATCGGCTTCGTGGGGTTAATCATCCCGCACATCTGCAGAATGATCTTCGGGCCGGACCACCGGGTATTACTCCCGGCATCATTCCTTCTCGGGGGCGCGTTCCTGGTTCTTGCCGATGTTATCGCACGCACAATCATGGCGCCAACGGAGATACCCGTCGGCGCCGTGACGGCAGCGCTGGGAGCCCCGGTGTTCGTCTACCTCCTGCGGAAACGATAAGCCCGTTCCGGGACGCGGGTCGATACGATCCGCCCTCTTCCCAACCAGCCTGTTGGGATACAACGATCACTCTACGATAAACATCCTACCTTCTCCGCCCAAAAAATGATCATGCGGTTCCCTTTTATTCTTTGCCATTCACTCGTGTTCCGGAGTATCTTGATAGAGGAGATCCCCGTTACAGGATCCGGTACGTGAACACGAGAAAACAGCAAGGGAGATCAAAGGGGATGAAGAAGACCTGTTTGTTGGCGGCCGTACTGCTGATAGGGTTCGCAGCCTACGGAGCGGATTTCTCGGCATCGGCGCTCAGCGGATTCAACGGCGGTCTCAGTTTCAGGGTTGCGGGGACCATTGCACATTTCGCGCAGGGCTTTCCGCTGTCGTTCGAATTCGGCATCGGGCATACCCGGCTCGACCCGGGCAACCCGGAACTTGCCCGGAGGATCTTCATCAACGAGGCGACCAACGGCACGCCCGAAAAGACGGGCTATAGTTGGGAATTCCGGCTGAACTTCCTCTATCAGATTCGCTTCCTCGGAATGCAGGACGCTCATGTTTTTGTCGGTGTCCGGCGCACTGCATTTGATGCAAACTTCCGGTATGTCGGCGGCAATGAGCTTTTTGACGTGACGAGCGACCTGTGGGGTGTGGGCGCCGGGCTGCAGTCGAATTTTCCGATGGGAAGAAACGTCAGTTTCACGATGACTGCCGGGTTCGATTACTATCCCAATGCCATACTGACCGGGCATGATACGACGTACTCCCCCGATGGCGAGAACATCAATCAGAAAGAGGTTTTTACTTACAAGGACGCCGACAATGCCATCAACCAGCCCAAGTTCCAGCCGCTCTTGATGGTGGGGATTACCGTGGGATTCTAGGCTCCCCTCCGTTGCGTTCTTCGGCCCTTTTGCGTAAATTGGGCCTTGAACTACAATTGAGTGTTCCAGGAGCATGTCCGTTCTCAGCATAAACAACGTCGCGTTCAGCTATGTCGCAGGCATGCCTACGCTCTGCGACATTTCCTTTGCCGTGCGCCGTGGCGAGTTCCTCACGCTTGTGGGCCCCAACGGTTCGGGCAAGTCGACGCTCCTCAAGCTCCTCGACCGCATTTATCTCCCCCAGCAAGGCACCATCCTTCTCGACGACACACCGCTCGCCGGATATTCACGGACAGAGCTGGCGCGCAAGATCGCGTTTGTGCCGCAGGAACGCGAAACCCAGTTCCCGTTTACCGTGGAAGAAATCGTGCTGATGGGAAGGGCGCCCCATGCCGGCGGACGCGTGTTCGAAAGCGCGCAGGACAGGGAGATCGCACGCCGGATGATGGACCTGACGGATATCGTTCATCTTGCCGACCACCCGATCACCAATCTTTCCGGCGGCGAACGCCAGCGCGCATTCATTGCCCGGGCACTGGCCCAGCAGGCTGCCGTCATCCTGCTCGATGAACCCACGGCCTATCTCGATGTCGCGCACCAGATTGACATCTTCCGACTGCTCAGATCGTTGTGCACCGACTCGGGATTGACCGTCATTTCCGTCTCGCACGATCTCAACCTCGCGGCAATGAACAGCGACCGGCTGGCCATGCTCCAGGCCGGCACCGTTGCCGCGCTCGGTGCACCATCCGAAGTGTTGACCGCCGAACGGATCAGGTCGGTGTTCAAAGCCGACGTTCTTGTCGACAGACACCCCACGCTTGACTCACCACGCGTCACGATGCTTCGTTGAGCGTGAACGAAAGGATTGAGCACTTTGCGACGCCGCATCATCCGTGAAAAAGTTGTCCAAGCCCTCTATGCGCACGAAATCTCCGGCGATCCACTTGAGCACATCAACGCCTGCATTCTCATCAGTCTCGCGGCAAACAAGCCGGCACATGAATTCGCGAAACGCCTGGTGGCGGAAACCGTCGCCCACAGCGAAGAAATTGACAAAATCATCCGTCTCCGCGTCGCAAACTGGGACTTCAAGCGGATTGCCATTCTCGACCGCCTGATCCTCCGGATGGGCATCTGCGAACTGCTCTACTTCCAGGAAATCCCGCCGAAGGTGACTATGAACGAGGCGATTGAGCTGGCAAAACTCTTCAGCACCGAACGAAGCGGACAATTTGTCAACGGCGTTCTGGACGCCGTTCTTGCGGACATCAAAGAGCGCGGCCCCGAGGGACTGGTGGAGGGAGGCGTCACAAAGGCGGGACGCGGCCTCTACAACGGCGACCCTGCCTCGCGAACTCCCAAACCCCGGACAAAAGAACAGTGAAGCCAGATTCCCGGCCCGCCGGTATCGCAACCCGCGGACAGATCTTCAGCTGGACCCTCTTCGATTTTGCCAATACTGCCTTCTCGGTCATCGTTGTCACCGTCATCTTCCCACGGTATTTTATCGGGCACGTGGCGGGAGGACAACGTTGGCTCTGGGGACTCGCCGTCAGTCTGTCGATGCTCTGCGCCGCACTGCTCGCTCCTCCGCTCGGGGCCGCCGCGGACTTCGGAAGAAACCGCAAACGCTACCTCTTCATCTTCACGATCGCATCCGTCGTGTGCACCGCCCTGCTCTTTACCGTCCAGGCGGGGATGATCGTTGCCGGCATGGCACTGTTTATTATTGCCAACATCGGGTTTGAAGGCGGGATCGTCTTCTATGATGCGTTCCTCCCCGGCCTGACAACGCGCAAGAACTACGGACGCGTTTCCGGCTACGGTTTTGCCATGGGGTACCTCGGCTCGCTGGCAATCCTGCTGATCGTCAATGTCATGCTCCCCTCTCCTTCCAGTCCGGACTATCAGCTGGTCGTGCGCCTGTCGTTTGTCGTCGCTGCGGCGTTTTTCATGCTTTTCTCCCTCCCGGTGTTTCTGTTTGTCCCTGAACCGCCGGTTGACTCTCCGCCCCCGCCTTCACTCATCCGGGCAGGCATGCAACGGGCAGGCGGCACCCTGCACCTTCTGTTCGTCAAAAAGGAGTTTCCATCGCTCGCCCGCTTCCTCATCGCGTTCTTCATCTACAACGACGGCATTTTGACGGTCATCGCATTTGCAGCCATCTTCGCCCAGCAGGTTCTCAAGATGAGCGACACCGAAATCATTCAATTCTTTGCCGTTGTCCAAACGAGTGCGGTGATCGGATCGGCGGTCTTCGGGGTGATCACGGACAAGATCGGACCAAAGAAGACTATCACAATAACCCTGGTTCTCTGGATCGGCATCGTCGTCGCCGCGTTTTTCGTCACCACCACCGGTCAGTTCTATGTTGTCGCTCTTGCCGCCGGCGTCGCCATGGGATCCTCCCAATCCGCCAGCCGAAGCCTGATGGCCCTGCTGACCCCCCGGAGCCGGGAAGCCGAATTTTTCGGATTCTACGACGGACTGTGCGGAAAAGCCTCGGCCGTTGTCGGCCCGCTCCTCTACGGTATCGTTGCGGATCTTACGGGTGAGCGGGTTGCCGCCCTTGCGATAGGCCTGTTTTTCGTTGCCGGACTGATACTCTTGCAGGGGGTCACGGCCCCCTCCCAGGAAGTCGCAGAGCCGGCGTAGTCCCCCCTTTCTGTTTACTTTCCGCCGCTCTTTTCATAGATTGTATAATGCCTGTCTATTTCATCTCCGATGTTCATCTTGGCCTCGGACCGCGTGAAGAAGAGCGCGAAAAGGAAAACCGGCTCCTCGCCCTGTTCCAGAGCATTCTCCCCACGACAGATGAGCTGTACATCGTGGGAGACCTCTTCGATTTCTGGTTCGAGTATCGCACGGTGATCCCGAAGGGGTTCCATCGAACGCTCGCGGCATTACAGGAGTTTACCGACCGGGGAATCCCGGTAACGTACCTTGCCGGGAACCACGATTACTGGATGATCGATTTTTTCCAGAAAGAACTTGCAATCAACGTCCGCATGAAGCCGTTTGAAGCCACTATTCAGGGACGGCGCGTCTTTTTTCATCATGGCGACGGTCTGGCCACACACGACCTCGGCTACCGGCTCATCAAACCGGTATTGAGAAACCCGCTCGCCATCTGGTTATACCGTTGGTTGCACCCCGATCTCGGCATATTCCTGGCCCGGGGATCATCCCGCACGAGCCGTGCCTATACCTCGCAAAAGGACTTCGGGGAAGAAGAGGGCCTCCTGAAATTCGCACGGGAACGGATTGCGGAAGGCATCGACATTGTTGTGATGGGTCACCGCCACAAACCCTCGTTCACGGAAATCAATGGCGGAGTGTATGTCAACCTCGGCGATTGGGTATCGTATAACACCTATGCAATCATGGAACACGGGGCCATTCGCCTCGTAACGTGGGGATCACCTCAGGATTGAACGCATGACGACAAAAACGCCCGGTCAGTACTCCCCTGAAGAGATGGATCGGTACTTTAACGATCCGGAGTTCCGCCAGCAACGCATGCGGAACACGGGGGCTTCCAACGGTGGAAAGCGCAGGCTTCGCATTGCCCTCCTCGCGGGGATTCCGCTGCTTGCACTGATCATTGCGTACGCGGTTTTCCTGGTGAACGGCCTCCCCTCCCTCGAGAAAATTGAGAATCCGAAGCCGGAACTCGCGACGCGTGTCTTTTCCACCGACGGCGAGATCCTGGATCAGTTCTTCATCAAAAACCGCTCCCAGGTGACCCTGAAGGAAATCCCGCGCACGGCGGTCGAGGGGCTGCTGGCCACGGAAGACAAAGACTTTTACAGTCACTGGGGAGTGGATGCCATCCGGTTCGTGAAAGCCATGGTCAAGAACGTCCTCTCGCTGTTCCATCGTCGTGAAGGCGCCAGCACCATCACCCAGCAACTCTCCCGCAGCCTGTATCTCGGGCACGAGGACACCAATCTGCTTGAAACCGTATCCCGCAAACTGCGGGAGTTTGTGACCGCAATCCAGATCGAGCGGACATTCACGAAAGACGAGATTCTCGAGGCGTATTTCAATGTCGTGTATTTCGGGAGAGGCTCTTACGGCATTGCGTCCGCGGCACAACAGTACTTCGGGAAACCGGTGGGCGATCTGTCATTGACGGAATCGGCCATGCTCATCGGGCTTGTCAAGGGACCCGCGTACTATGACCCGACATCGCATCCCGATCGCGCCCTCTCGCGCCGTAATATCGTGCTGTCACAAATGGAGAAATACGGTTATCTGACTCCCCAGCAGGCGGAAGCGGCGCGACGTGAGCCGATCCAGTTGCGGCCGGCGGACGAATTCAGCCGCAACGGCATCGCGCCCCATTTCGTCGAATATATCCGTCAGAAACTGACGGATAAGGCTGAGAAATACGGTTTTGACATCTATCGTGACGGCATCACGGTATATACCACCATCGACAGCAGAATGCAGCGCCATGCAAACCGTGCCGTGGAAGAGCACCTTGGCATCTATCAGCAGATGTTCGACAAAGAGTGGAACTGGGCCAAGGAACGTGAAGCCCTGGGGTTTGTGCTCGATCAGGCGGTCCGTACGTCGCCGGAATTCCGCAAAGTCTCCACGCAACGTGAGCGTGACAGCGTTTCCGGAGCGCTGCGGAACAACCAGGTCTGGGTCGATTCCATGTTGGCGGTGGCCAAGCGGATCGAGGTGGGCTTT
>PMCM01000031.1 GCA_003154155.1 Ignavibacteriota bacterium
CCGCCCGACATGCCGCCGAGCATCCAGAATCCCCAGAACGCTTCGCCGAACTCTTCCCGGACCTGGGTGATGATCGATTCTGTATACAGGTTTGTCGCCCAGGGGATGATGGTTTGAATCGGCCCGGCAAAATTCGCGTGGGTGGAGTTCCCTATCCAGCGGATATCCCCTTGCTTGAGCTGCCCAATGATCCGCTCGAAAATTGTGAGGGCCTCCAGTCGCCCCTGCCATTCCGCAGGAGAGCGGAGAAGATACCGTTCGGTGACCATTTCCAGGATCGGACCCACATCCTGAGCCATGCCGCCGTGAACAAGGATGAGGCTCTCCTGGAGACTTTCGCGGGTGCGGCTGCCGACATCGGAGGAGCTGAAGACCGTATGCCGGGGCAGGAGGCATCCCCTGCTGACGCCCCACTCGATATCTCCCTTCCGGCTGGAAACGCCCTGAATGAGTTTGATGCCGGGCCATACTCCGCCTGAATCCTGCCATCCGCCCCCCGATCCGCCGAGCCATTCTCCGAGGATCGCGCGTGCAGCCACGGTGCGCCGCTCCGTTTCGGTCAGCACACCAGACAGCGACTCGGTCTGGCCGGTGGCCCGCATGCAAACAGCAATAATCGATGACAGCAGGGTGGTGGACACAGCCAGGCGGGACCCCTTCGGTATCCCGTTGACCTGGCTGATGATCTCGATCCCGAGTCCCGGCCCCGCCAATCGCGAAAGAAGATCCGCAATCGGCTGGTGCACGCCCTCCATCCCGGGGGGCACGATGCCCGAGGCGATCACGGCGGCCTTCAACAGCCCCAGATAGTCCGCAGCAAAATCGAAGAGCTGACCGAACGTGGCGATTTCGGTGACAGCGCCAAGGTCTGTGCTGACAAGGCGGAGCACGGGAACGTCGATGATCCGGAAGAACGCCTCCACGGGGGGCCGGGGAATTGCAGGCACCCCCTGATCACGCACGGCAAGATCGATGGAAATGTTCAGCACCCGGGCTCCCTCGGGAAAATCCATTCCGAGGAAAAAAATATCGCTCCATCCGCTGTGGGAGAGATCCATCCGAACGGGGGTCCGGTCATGCAGCACGGGATAGAGTCCGTGACTTGTATGAAGAAGCTCGGTTGCGACGCGCAACGGGTGATCGGATGGATGCCCGGTCCTGAACATCCATTGGTTCCCCCGCACCGAACGCACGCTTGCGCGGACCTGATTGGCCAGGGTTTGAAATCCCAGACTGCGGTACGCCGCTGCCAGTGCGCTTGAGATCCCGTCGTGCGGGCCTTCGCTTTCCTGAACGTCCACGCATCGCTGGATCGCCTCCTCAAACCGCCGGTTCAGGAGATCACTGTATCCCTCAAACGGAATCAGCCCCCGGCGCCGGAGGCCGACCTTGCGGGGCACATGAAAACGGTGGATGGCATAGAGGAAGAAGAGCGCGCGAACCTGTTCGTAGAGACTCGGGCTTGCATGCCGGAATTCTTCGAGTGCGCGGCATTCGGCCATCAGGTCCGCAAGAGTGGCAGATGCGCCGAATTCATCGAGCGACCGGTCCCGGATTTCCGGCTGCTTGGCCGTGATAATGTCAACGAGCGCGCTCATGCTCTTTCCCTCTCGCCCGCATGATGCTCGCGCAACAGCAGCATCTCCATGAGCATCGCCAGCACGTCGTCACGATCCTTGCCGTTGAGCGCAAGTGCCAGCTGGGCGTTCAGCAAGCCGTATTTCACGCCCACATTGTACCGGTAGTCGTTCATTTCGAGGGCAAGGTATTTTTCTTTCTGTGCGAGTGCATGCAATGCCGTGGAGATGGTCGGGAGGCGCATGTTGCCCATCCCCGTGACCGCGTCTTCGAGCAAGTGCATTACCGCCGGTGTGAGGACATGGATGCCGAAGAAGCAGAGATAATGGCCGGCCCGCAATCCGGGCGTGATGAGCTGCTGTTCGGCCGCGGTGGGGCTTGGCTTTTCGATCACCCTCTCGATGGCGTAAAGATCATCGCGGCTGTGCAACCGCTTTCCGGCGACAGCCCCGAAATTCGGCAGGAGCCCTTCCCGCGTGGACTGCACGGCCGAGACGGCGCAGGATTCCGCTTCCGCGGTCTCGACGACCCGCTGGGCACATCCCTTGTCCGTCCTGCTTACGTAGAGATGATCGCCGACAAGGTGCAGAAACGGTTCGTCCGCCGCGTACTCTCTGGCACACCAGAGCGCGTGCCCGTAGCCGCGGGGCTCATGCTGGTAGACAAACACCAGGTGCCTGGCGTAATCGCCGGCAACCGACCGGAATGCGTGCTCGTCGTCCGGATGAATGATAAAACACATGTCATTGATCCCCGCCCGTGTCACTTCTTCCACGATTACACTCAAAACGGATTTCTGCTGGCCGTCACGGTCGATGAGCGTCTGGAGAGGCAGGCTGCGCTGTCCCCTGCCTGCGGCAGTGATGATCGCTTTCGTAATCTTCATGAGGTTTCCTTCAGGTCAGGTACGTGCTTCCGGTGGGAAGAACAGAGTTATCTCACCAACGATCCCCATCGCGGCGGTGATTTTCGGTTCGTCAGGGATTTCCAGACCGAAGACGTTGGTGCCACAATGGGACGATGGGAGGAGGTCAGTGTAATGACGGCATCAGCCAGGGAGAACGCAAACCCACGCGACAGGCCGGAGAGGAAGCAAAGCAAAAAGAGTCCTGCACGAAAGCATGATTCCACTGTCATGGGGTTGTGCCTCTGCGTGCGTGGCGCGTCCGGAAAGCAACCCCCAAATATACAAAATAGAAAACTGCAAAATCGCCGGCGGGGGGGAGAGTCGCGACTAACCGTTCAGGATCTTGTCCGCATGGAGGAGGTCGGCAAAGACGCCGTTTTTGATGCACTCGGCGTTGCGTTTCGCCTGGGCAAGCGATCCTAGAATATAGCGGTTGGCGATGAAGACCTTGCGCGAATCCACCTCCGCCTCGTCGAGCAGAAGATACCCGATAAGGAGATAGCCGTACAATTCAACGAGGTCCTTTGCCGCCACGTCCTGAAAACTGGCGTCTTTGCGTTCAACCACGTACCGGAGACTGTCGTAAAACAGCTGGCGGATTTCTTTCATGCAGGCGGCAAGCTGGGACAATCCGCCGAGGTACTCCTTCTGCTCTTTCGTATCGAAATGCGGCCGCAGGATGTCGTTGATCACCGAACCGATGGCAGCGACCACCTGGAGCTGGGACGTGCCTTCGTAGATATTGGTGATGCGTGCATCGCGCGCAAGGCGTTCGACCCGGAATTCCTTCATATACCCCGTGCCCCCGTGGATCTGCAGGGCGTCGTAGGTGATCTTGTTCGCCGATTCTGTCAGGATCAGCTTGGTCAGCGGTGTCAGCAAACCCGCCATCGTGGTCGCCTGCCGGAGTTCAGCGGTGAGATCGGTGACCGGCTGTCCCTCTTCCCTCCGTTGTTCAATGAGTTCTTCCAGCTTTTCTTTCCGGTCCACCGATTGCGCCGCGTGATAAAAGAGTGACCGGTTCATTTCGAGCGTCACCCGCATATCGATAAGGATATTGGACACCGCCGGAAACGAATAGATCGGCTTGTTGAACTGGATGCGGTCTTTGGCATATGCGAGGGCTTCCCCGTATGCGGCCTGGGAGATCCCCAGTGCCTGGGCGGAGACGCCCATGCGAGCGCGGTACATCAGGTCGATGGTGTACTTGATGAGGCCGAACTTCCGGTTGCCGACGAGCTGTGCCGGCACATCGTTGAACTGCAGCTCGCAGGTCGGCGAGCCGTGGATGCCCAGCTTGTTCTCGATCCGCCGCACGACCACGCCGTCGGAACCGTAGCAGGCAAACATGCTCAACCCGCGGCCGTCTTTTGTGCCGGCTTCGGAACGGGCGAGCACGAGAAGCACATGGCCGTTGCCGTTGGTGATGAACCGCTTGACGCCGCGCAGGAACCACTTCCCTTCTGCATTCTGATACGCCTGCAGTTTCACCGCCTGAAGGTCGGAACCCGCGTCCGGTTCCGTCAACGCCATGGCGCCAGTGTATTCGCCCGTGGCGAATTTGGGCAGAAACTCTTCGCGCTGGGCTTCACTCCCGAATTTCCTGATCGTGTCGCCGATATCCTGCAGGCCGAAGATATTCATGAGCGAGGCATCGGCTCGTGAGACGATTTCCGTCGCCATCATGTACACGGTGAACGGGAAATTCAATCCGCCGTATTTCCGGGGCAGAATCATGCCCATGAGGTCGGCTTTGGAGAGTTCCGCCAGATTCTTCCGTGTGCCGGGGGCATACGAGACGGCACCGTCGTGCCATTCGGCACCGTCGAGGTCCACGTCGGCTGCCCGCGGACCGATGCGATTCGCCGCGAGGTCACCGACGACTTCCAGCACCTTCCGGAAGTTCTCCATCGCATCGTCATAATTGGTGGGCGCATCGCTGTACTGCTTCGCCTGCGCATAGTCGTCTTCCGCGATGGCGACAATATCACGCAGATGCAACGCGTTGAAATGAAACTGAACGTCAGGATTGTCGAGGAAGAAATTCGCCATGGATGCACCTATTTCAGTTTGTTTCGGAACACTTCGATGAACCGCGGAACCACTTCGGTGGCGTCCCCCACGATGCCGTAATGACTGATGCCGAAAATCGGTGCATCGGGATCTGTGTTGATGGCGATGATCTTGTTGGATTCCTGCATCCCGGCCCGATGCTGGATCGCGCCGGAAATACCGACGGCAATGTACAGTTTCGGCCGGACCGTCACGCCGGTCTGACCCACTTGCCGTTCGGGAGGCACGAAGCCCGCATCCACGGCTGCCCGGCTCCCTGCCACCTCCCCGCCCAGGGCGTGCGCAAGATCATAGACAAGTTTGAAATTGCCTTTCGAGCCCAACCCATAGCCGCCGGCGACGATGATTGGCGCGGCCTTCAAATTGACCCGGTTTTCCTCGCGGTGTTGCTCGATGATCGTCACGAGTTCGTCTTCCGGGTCGGGCACATATGGAATCTTTGTCACGCGCCCTGCAACGGCGCCATCCAGCGGATGCATTTCCATCACCCCCTCCCGGACCGTGGCCATCTGGACGGGGTTTTCCGGGGTGATGATCGTGGCGACGATGTTGCCGCCGAACGCCGGGCGTATTTGCAGCAGGAGGTTCTTGTACTCCTTGCGGAGGTATGCGACGTCGGCAATCTGCAGGTCGGTGCAATCGGCAGTCAACCCGCTGCGTGTCGCAGATGCCACCCGCGGAGCCAGATCGCGACCGATGATCGTTGCCCCGAACAACACGATGCGCGGGGAGTGGATGCGGATCAAGTCCGACAGAATTCTGCCGTACGGCATCGTCCGGTACTGCTTCAGCGCCGGGTGCTCGATCACGAGCGCTTCATCAGCCCCGAACCTGAATGTCTCCGTCACCACACCGTCCATCTGATCGCCCAGCACAACAGCTTTGAGCGACCCACCCATCGCATGTGCGAGCTTGCGCCCTTTGCAGAGAAGTTCAAAACTCACATCCGCCGGCTTCCCGCTCCGCTGCTCGATGAAAACCCACACGTCACTTGTCATAGTGCCCATGAGTGCATTATCCCAGAATATGATCGTCCATGAGTTTGTCGATCAGTTTACCCAGACCGGTCTTTGTCGGCTCGACCATTTCCCGGCCCCCGCCGCTGAGGACAACCGATTCAACCTTGAAGACCTTGGTGGGCGACCCTGCCACGCCGCAGCGCTCAGGATCGAGTTTGAGATCGTCCATCGTCAGCGTCTTGATGAACAGGCCGCGCGATTCGAACTCGTGCACGAGCTGGTCGACATACAGCAGCGAGTTCCCTTCAGCCATCTTTTCAATTTCCAACAGCGATTTTGCGCCTTTGTGGCTCATGACCCGCCGGGCACTGAAGGGGCGGGGCTCAACGGCATCCTTGATGACGGTGACCAGCACAGGAAGCGTACAGCGCACGACCTCATACCCGCCTTCAATCTTCCGCCGGGCCGTCACTGTTCGTCCCTCTATGCTGAGGATCTCTTCCAGATACGTAATCTGCGGGAGATGGAGTTTTTCGCTTGTCTGTGGCCCGACCTGAGCCGTGTCCCCGTCAATGGCCTGCCGGCCGCCAAAAATGAAGTCGAATCCCCCGATCTTCTTCACAGCTTCGCTCAGTACATACGAAGTGGCCAGAGTGTCGGCTCCGGCGAACTTCCTGTCGCTCACCAGAATCGCCTGATCGGCACCCATGTAGAGACACTCCCGCAACATGTCCGAGGCACGCGGGGGCCCCATGGTGATTGCGGTGATCTTCCCGCCGAATTGATCCTTCACACGCAACGCCATCTCCAGCGCTACCCGGTCCTCAGGATTGAACACCGCAGGCAATTTCGCCCGATTCACCGTCCCGTCATCCTGCATGACATTGCCGGTAATATTGGCGGTGTCCGGAACCTGCTTCACGAGGACTATGGAATGATACATGGTCGTCTCGAATCGTTTGAATGTGACACGGAATTGGGGAAATGAGCGCCCACGAACCGGACTGGCCCTTCGGCATCGTCGCGATGGGTGTTCTCTTCAGCGTACTTCATACTCAGGAATCGCTTCACACACATGCGTAGCTGCCAGGATACGGTATTGCTCTCTTCTTGATGCCGGCCCTGATGGGAGGCAAGGGATCAACGAATCACAGGTGTGCGCGTTTGTGATCAGAAGGGGCGGACGGTCTTTCATTTTTCTTAAATTTAGTGAATCTTGTAGAGAAATTCAACAAACGCACTCCCGGGGGACCGCGGCGCCACACAAAAGCGACTGCTCTCGGCGGAAGGCATACGCTTCACACGCGGGGCCGTCGACATGGACGAGTTTGGCTGGCCGGCAAGGTCCAGGCCGAAACAACGCCCCTGACGCCGCTCCTGGATTGATCCCGCAACGCAATCGTCATTGACTCTGGCCCTTCTCCGGCGTATTTTGTATGCACCCTTCGTGTTCGAACCTCATCTACGCAATGGATAAGCCCTTGACCAATCCCTTATGTTTGCGGAAGCGCACGACGATGAACATCTTCCGTTCGATGTCCCGTATGCTCTTCCCCCTCCTGTTGCTTGCCGGCTGCCGGTTTGCCCATGGGGATGATAGACAATCGGTTCTGGCGCGCTATGCCAAACAGGAGTACCGGATACCTATGCGGGATGGGGTGCAGCTTTTCACCGCTGTGTATGCACCCAGGGATACATCCCAGACGTCGGCGATGATCGTATTCCGGACACCGTATTCGATCGGGCCATACGGGAAGGACCGCATCTGGCCGTTCCTGAACTCGACATTACTGCAGCGCCTTCTGGACGAGAACTACATCATCGTGGCACAGGATGTGCGCGGGCGTTACATGTCGGAAGGGAAATTTGAGAACGTCCGGCCCTATATCCCCGACAAGAAGAAACCGTCAGACATCGATGAGTCGTCCGACACGTACGATACCGTTGACTGGCTGGTGCAGCATGTGCGCCACAACAACGGCCGGGTGAGTATCCAGGGCAACTCGTACGGAGGCTTCTACGCCTGGATGGGGGCCATCGATGCGCACCCTGCAGTCAAAGCCGTCTACCCCAGCGCGCCGGTGGCGGAGTGGATGGGAGGCGATGATTTCTTCCACCATGGTGCCTTGTTGCTCCCCCACGCATTCGACTTTTTCGGCTGGTTTGGCTGGCCGCGGCCGGAACCAAAGAGTGTGCCTGACAAGGGGTTCGATCAGGGGACGGTCGACGAGTACAAGTACTTCCTGGAGCTCGGCCCGCTTGCCAACGTCAACAACAGGTGCTTTCATGATAGCGTAGCATTCTGGACGACAATCACCCGGAATGGTCAATGGAACGGGTTCTGGGCGGAGCGATCGATTCTCCCGCATCTGAAGAATATCCGGCCGGCCGCACTGGTGACGGGGGGATGGTTTGACACAGAGAATCTCTTCGGTGCGCTGAAGAGCTATGCCGCAAACGAGATCCAGAGTCCGCATGCACATACCATGCTGGTGATGGGCCCCTGGTCGCACGGCGAATGGAATGCAGATCCGGGTGATTCGCTCGGTCCCGTCATCTGGGGATCATCCACGGCCACGTTCTTCCTCGACAGCATCTATCTCCCGTTCTTCCGTTACTATTTGAAAGGGGGAGAGCCGAAGCCCCTGCCGGAGGCGTACATGTTCAATACCGGCTCAAACGTCTGGCGGGCCTGTGATGCTTGGCCCCCAAGGCCGTTGGTAGAACGTCATCTGTACTTCGGTGAGGGATCGACTCTTCTGTTCAACCCGCCCGGCCCCGGGAGAGATACCTATGACGAATACGTGAATGACCCGCGCCGGCCGGTCCCCTACACCGCCGAAACAGCGCACTGGTACAAACCCGGTTTCATGGTTGAAGACCAGCGGTTCGCGGCACGACGTCCCGATGTGCTGGTCTACCAGACCGCGCAGCTGGACCACGACGTCACAATCGCAGGCCCGATCGAGGCGAACCTCGCAGTCTCCACTTCCGGAACTGATGCCGATTGGGTCGTGAAACTCATCGATGTCTTCCCCGATACCCTGGAACATACGGGACCATGGTCGTCCCTGGTGCATTCGGCGAATGCAGAACAATTCCGGGGATATGAGATGCTGGTGCGCGGAGACGTTCTTCGGGGGAAATTCCGGAAGAGCCTGTCGAATCCGGAACCGTTTGTTCCCGGGGCAATTACACCGATCGCGATTGTCATGAATGATGCCCTGCACACCTTCAGAAAGGGGCACAGAATCATGGTGCAAGTCCAGAGCTCCTGGTTCCCGATGGTTGATCGGAACCCCGGCAAGTTTCTCGACATATTCCGAGCCACGGCGGAGGACTTCCAGATGACGACACAACGGGTCTACAGGACGCCGGATCATCCTTCCTCTCTCACGCTTGGGGTAATCCCGTAGGTGGCCCCCGTTTCTCCAATTTGACTTTGGATGGCCCCTGCTGTAGATTTCCTTTGTTGACCTCCGGGGACGGGTTTCTGATATCTTGGCTCACCGGCGGCGGCGCACCAAAACCGCCCGCCGGTCCCGTCGCCGGCATGCCGCCGGCAGCGGCCCGAAGCAGTGCGGACACGGACGTCCCAGTACCGTTTCCCAAACGCCAGGGGGGCGAAGATGAAGGAAGTGACGCGTATCCTCATTGCTGACGACCATCCGATTTTCCGCGATGGACTCGTCCGCACCATCGAACGAACTCCCGGCTATGTCATTGTGGCCCAGGTCGGCAACGGCGCGGACGCGCTGAAAAGCATCACCGAGCTCCATCCCGATCTTGCCTTGCTCGATGTCTCGATGCCTGAGATGGACGGCCTCGAAGTGGCCCGGCGCGTGCATAAACTTGCGATCCTCACAGAGATCGTCATCCTGACGATGTACTCGGATGAACGATATTTTCACACTGCCCTGGACCTGGGTGTGCGTGGCTACATCGTAAAGGACAGTGTTGCATCGGAACTTCTCGCATGCATCGAAGCGGTCAACGCCGGACGGTATTATACAAGTCCCGTGTTTTCATCGCTTCTCGTCGAACGCAATGATGGCCGGGTCACGTCGGCCGGCGCCCTTCCTCCGTTCAACCAGCTCACCCCTGCCGAGCGCACGATCCTCAAACTCGTCTCCGAAAACAAGACGAGCAAGGAGATCGGACAAGCTCTTTTTGTCAGTACGCGGACTGTTGAGAATCACCGCACCCATATCTGCCAGAAACTGGGCGTGAAAGGCCACAACGCATTGCTGCAGTTCGCGCTGGAGAACAAATTCAAGTTTTGATGGCCGTTTCCCAAGCATACCGGTGAATCGTGCGCATCCTGGCCTCACGGAGATCCTGCGTTCTCGCACTTCTGCTGATGAGCGGCGTCGCTCCCGCACCGGGGCAACTGCGTGAAATGCGGTTCGAACGCGTCGTGACCGCCAACGGCCTTCCGAGCTCGAGCATCTACTCAATTCTCCTCGACCATCAGGGGTTCCTCTGGTTCGGCACCGGTGACGGTCTCTGCCGCTACGATGGCGTGCAATTCATGACCGTGCACGGCGACATCGACGGGGCGCTCGGTCCGGGGCAAAATCTCATCTACGATTGCATCCTGGCGCGGAATGACCTCCTCTGGTGTGCCACTCCGGGGGGCGGTATCCTCCGCTATGACCCTATACACGATTCCACTTCACGGCTTACCACCCGGAACAACCATCTGAGCAGTGACATGACGTATGCCGTGTGCGAGGATGTCTTCGGGACACTCTGGGTGGGGAGCAGCGGCGGGCTGGATACCCTCGATCACGCATCGGGGGAATTCCACCGGGTTTTTCGTGGCGCCAGTGACGGCGCCCGGAGCGTTGACGTCAAAATCGCCGCCGTGCGGGAGTTCCCCCGCAACTCAGGTATGATCTGGATCGGCACATGGGGTGAAGGCCTCCTTCTGTTCGACAGGATCCATCACACCTGGAGTGCATGGCGCGAACAACCGGTGGATCCTCGTGGCCCCGCCGACGGTCATGTGCGGTCGCTCTTCATGTCTCCCGAGCAGCAGGGGGATCTGTGGATGGGAACAGAGGAAGGGGGTCTTTACCAGCTCCGGATCGCCGGTGGAAGGCTGCAGCGGCATCCCCTCTATGCGGGCAGGACGCAGGTGAGGGATCCGGTCAAATGCATTGATGAGGATGCGCGCGGGAACCTCCTCATCTCCACACTGGGGAACGGTCTCTTTTGCCTCGACGCCGCTACGGGCGACGTCCGGCGGTTCTCCAGCCGTCCCGGAGATGCTTCTTCCCTGCTGCACGACGATGTCAGATGCACGTGCGTCGATTCCGGCGGAGTCATCTGGATCGGAACGCGGTCAGGAATCAACAAAGTGGATCCGATCCAGGGCTTCTTTACCACTTACAGGCCGGACGAACACAATCCCGCAGCACTATCAAACGGAATGGTATACGGCCTCTGCGAAGATCGTGAGGGGATTATCTGGATCTGTACTGACGGCGGCGGACTGAATGCCTTCAACAGGCAAAATGGGGAATGGCACGTCTACCGGAGCGACCCGCACCGTCGCGGCACGCTCGTCACCGACAGGTTAACATCAGTCTTCGAAGACCGACATGGCGATATCTGGACGGGCGGCCTCGGCGGCTGGCTCCACCGGCTTCACAAGTCCACAGGCAAGTTTGATGCATGGCAGGTCGGACTACAGCCGTTCGACCCGTGGAGTATGAACGTCCTGTGCATCCTGGAGGACAGCAAGGGACGCCTCTGGCTCGGCACCACCCAGGGGCTGGTCAGGTTCGATCCACAGTCCGGTGTGACAACTCCCGTCGGTTGGGATGGGCTTCCGACGTATCAATCCCGGACGAGCCATGTGCTCGGCATCCTTGAGGACCACGCAGGCAACTTCTGGATTGCGACACGAAGCGGGGGTGTTCACTTGATCGACCCTTCGCGAGGCGTTGTTGCGTCCTTCAGCCACGTGGCCGGTGACAGCACTTCTCTCTCGCTTTCCTGCGCATCAGCCATCATGGAAGATCGCGATGGTCATCTGTGGGTCGGTACCGGCGGGGGCGGGCTGAACCTGTTCAATCCTCCCGCTCCCGCCTTCCGCTGTTACACCAAGCGCGACGGACTCTCTGACGACGATATCTACGCTCTCCTCGAGGACAGGCACGGCAGAATCTGGATCAGCACGGGTCGCGGACTTTCCACATTTGATCCGCGCACGGGTACGTGGCTGCGATTCGACACGCGGGATGGATTGGCCGCGGATGAATTCAACACCGGATCCGCATTGCGATGCGCGGACGGAACACTCTGTTTTGGGGGGGTGAGCGGACTCACGCTCTTCCGCCCGGACCCGATCTATGTGAACACGCATGCCCCACCCATCGTGATCACCGTCTTGGAGCAGGATGGCAGGCCGATCCTGGAGGGCCGCGGAACGACATTCGCCCGCTCCATCATTTTACCACCGTCGCATGATGTGCTTGGCATCGGCTTCTCCGCCCTTGACTACCGCCGACCCGAAAGGAATCTCTATACTTACAGGCTCGAAGGTATCGACCGGGAATGGGTGCCGGCAAGCACCCGTAACTTCATCGCCTACTCAAACCTCCCGCCTGGATCCTATCTGTTCAGGGTCCGGGGATCAAACGACGCCGGCATATGGAGTGCGCGTGATCGGGTCCTCACCGTGATCGTCCAACCCCACTTCTGGCAGACCTGGTGGTTCAGGTTACTGGCGACCCTCGTGGTTGCCGTTGTGCTGGTCCTCACGATCCGGGGCGTCTATCGGCGCAAGATCGGGTCACTCCGCAGGGACAAACTCCTCCGTGAAGAATTCACCCGCCGGCAGATCGAATCGCAGGAAGCCGAGCGGAAACGTCTCGCGGCGGAGCTCCATGATGGGCTGGGTCAGGACCTTCTCGTGGCAAGCAATGAGCTCAAGCAATTCTTGCATGAACACGGCAGCTCTCGTGAAGAGGTGACGCGCGCAGCGTCGCTCGTCGAGAGTTCAATTCAGACAATCCGCGAAATTTCCTCTCACCTCCATCCGCACCAACTTGACCGCCTGGGCTTCTGCGCTGCGTTGGAATCCATGTGCGAATCCATCGCACGCGCGACAGGTCTCGCCATCACGTGCAGCTGCAGGCTGTCAGAGTCGCGCCTGCCCAAAGAAACCGAGATTCATGTCTACCGTATTGTCCAGGAGGCACTTGCAAACGTCGTACGCCATGCCTCGGCGACCGAAGTATCGGTGCACGTCAGCACACCATCGCGCATCCTGGAAGTGTCCGTCACAGACAACGGGACGGGATTCAACGGGCTGGCAAACGCCGCAGGCAAGGCTTCCCAAACGTCTCACGGAGGCCGGGGCGGATTCGGCCTCCCGAGCATGAATGAACGGGCGAGAATCATCGGAGGCACGCTGGCCATTTCGTCAGAAGAAGGGTCGGGCACGAGGGTCGTTCTGACTGTCCCGCGTTCCTGACAACCTCCGGAAACGGATCCGCTCACCCACGAGGGGATCCGCCGGCCGCAGGCCTGCGGCCGGACGTTTATGGTAACGTTCCCGGATCCTGATTCTCCACGAGCGACATCAGCGCTTCGTGCGCCGTCAGCGCCGTGTACACGGGCGGCTCATTTGAACGCAACCCGTCAAGAACCATCAGCGTCTGCCGGTTGAGGATCCCGTCATTCTTCAGTGCCCGCAGGATGTGCCGGGCACCGTCGCGAAAGAACACCGAATCGAAATCCCGTTGCAGGGCCCGCAGCAAAGGGATGAGCGCATCCGCACGCAATGCAACGAGCGCCTCCGCAGCCAGCCAGCGAACCTCCATGCTCGCGTCGTTGAGTTTCTCCACGAGCGCATCTCCCGCCGATGAGTCGCGTATCTCGATCAGTGCCTTTGTCGCTTCCCAACGAAGCCGGTCGTCCGGAGAAAAGAGCAACTCTACCAGCGCATGGACCGCCGGCTTGCCCATCCGGACGACCTTCGATCGGGCCCGCCATCGTTCCGCGCCGTCGTTCTCGCCAAGCAGGAACGCCAATTCAGCCAGCGTCTCGGGATCTCTTCCTCCGCGGGAAGCTGGCAAATGCCTTCGTGTGCGGCTTCGCATATGCACATCCCCATCCCTTCTGTCTCTCCTCCCAATGGAAACAACGGTTATTCCCCCGGATCCGTTCCCTTCGGGAGCCGTCCAACGGCCATGTCCCCGCCTCAGCATCCGTGCACAGCACGCACAAATTCGGGTTGATTCTGGTCTGGTTCCGCAGTACATTGGCGCCATCCCTTCGTCGCCGCATTCCCAACCGCCCGTTCACCGACGACCATGTGCTCCGGGTGACGGAATGAGCCGGCAGCCACAATGCCATCACCAGAGATGCACAGGAGGAGGACCACCATGAAGCCTGCATCACCTGATCAACGAGGACGTCTGAGCCGCAGAGGTTTCCTGCGCCGCAGCATTTCAGGCGCAGCTTTGGCGGCGGCGTTTCCGGCGGTGACGATCATCGAACGGGCGCATCCTCCCTCTGCGCCCCCGGCGGATGTCCGAACGGGCGAGCTCGATGAAATCACCATCTCGGAGCTCGCGGAGGGGATGAAGAACGGTTCCCTTTCGTCGCACTCGATCACGGAAAAATACCTCGCGCGGATCGAGGCGGTTGACCGGCAAGGCCCCTCGGTGAACAGTATTATCGAGCTGAACCCGGATGCCCTGGAGACGGCCGATGCACTGGACAGCGAGCGGAAAGAAAAGGGGCCGCGCAGCCCGCTGCACGGTATTCCCCTCCTTATCAAGGATAATATCGACACGGCCGACCGGCTCTCCACCACGGCCGGGTCACTGGCCCTCGTGGGTGCACAGCCTCCCGCGGATGCATTTCTGGTCCACCAGCTCAGGCGCGCAGGCGCGGTGCTCCTGGGCAAAACAAATCTCAGTGAGTGGGCAAATATCAGGTCGACCCACTCCACAAGCGGTTGGAGCGGACGGGGCGGCTTGACACGCAATCCCTACGCCCTTGACCGGAACACTTCCGGTTCCAGCTCGGGATCGGCGGCAGCCGTTGCGGCAAATCTCTGCGCCGCGGCTGTCGGGACAGAAACAGACGGCTCAATTGTGAGCCCCTCTTCCATCAACGGGATCGTCGGCATTAAGCCGACGGTCGGGTTGATCAGCCGTACGGGCGTCGTCCCCATTTCGCATAGCCAGGATACTCCCGGTCCGATGGCGCGCTCGGTGCAGGATGCCGCCATTCTCCTGAATGCGCTGGTAGGTGTCGACCGCGACGACCCGGCAACCCAGTCCGCCCCGGGCAAGCTCACGGACTACACGCTGCATCTCGACCCAAACGGCCTCAAGGGGGCGCGCATCGGCGTGGTCAGGAAATATTTCGGGTTTCTGCCGGCCGTCGACGAGATCATGGCTTCAGCCCTTGACACCTTGAAGGCGCAGGGGGCAATTCTGGTTGATCCGGCCGACATCCCCACCCTCGGAAAATTCGACGACGCGGAATCGCTGGTGCTGCGCTATGAACTCAAGGCGGACTTGAATGCGTACCTTGCTCGCCTCGGTCCGGGGGCGCCGGTACACACGCTAAAAGACATCATCGCTTTCAACGATAACAATGCCAGCACGGAGATGCCATATTTCGGGCAGGAAACGTTCCTGAAGGCGGAGTCTCTCGGCCCCCTGACCAGCAAAGAGTACCTCAGCGCTCTCGGGAAATGCCGTCAGCTTTCACGCAAGGAGGGCATCGACGCGATTATGAACGGAAAGAAACTGGATGCGCTCATCGCGCCGACGGATGCGCCCGGTTGGGTGACGGACTTGATTCTCGGAGATCACTATGTCGGCGGGAGCTCGACTGCGGCAGCCGTGGCCGGATATCCGAGCGTCACCGTTCCGGCAGGTTTCGTGTACGGCATGCCGGTCGGGATTTCGTTTTTCGGACGGCCGTGGACAGAGGCATCGTTGATTACGCTGGCCTTTGCATTCGAACAGGCTACCAGGATTCGCAGGCCGCCCAGATTCCTCCCGACCGCCGGCATGAATCGCTGACGGAAACATCGTCCGTACGTTCGTTCCAGGTATCACCTGGGGCGTTTGCTGCCAGCTGGTCGGCAGAAGAGAATTGAGTTTCGACAACGTTGGCAGCTAGCGCACCAGGCCTGCCCCACGCAGATATCTCCCCGGTATCGTGACCGGGAGTTTGCCCGTAACGGCAATCGTCCCGCATACAGCTTTGGCAATACTCCGTTCGGCGAGATACGTCCCGTTGTACGGGGTCATCACCACCTGTGTGGTGGGAAACTTCCCCAGAATATAGGGATCGCCGAAGGCGACAAGAATGACCGGGATGGGGTAGTCCGCCAGCGACGCCAGGAAATGTTCGAGCGGTCGTGCAAACGTGCGGTCACCCTTCCACGCGACGACAGAGAGATAAATTCCGACAAGCATGACATCGTGTTGCCGGGCCAATATCCTGATCTCGTCGATCCGTTCCTGACCCGTCTCGTTGGATATCCGCACCAGCGATGCGGATTTGAGCGTAGATTCGCATTCATGGAGCAACTCAGTGCCGAAAGCGGGCGCGGGGTCTTCCGCAACAGTGACAATCTGCAGCCGGGTGGCAGGCGGAAGCGGCAGCACCTGCGCCGAATCGCGGAGGAGGGTGACGGATGCGTTGGATATTTCCTCGCTGATCTTCTGGGAGCGGGGATCGCCGACGATGGTGAATATGGAGTCAATATTCACAGTCCGCTGCTTGTCCAGCCCCACCCACGCTTTTGCGGCAAGCAGCCGGCGCACGGACGCATTAATGCGCTCTTCCGAGAGACGACCGGTCCTCACGGCCTGTAACACCCCCTTGTACCCCTGATCGATATCTTCAATGCCCAGAACTGCATCGACCCCGGCGTCGATGGCGAGGACGGCGGCTTCTCCCGACGAGAAGTGATCGGTGATTCCCTGCATCCGCATGCCATCGGTCACGATGATACCGCTGAATCCGAGATGCCTGCGCAGAAGCCCCGTCATCACCGGATGTGAAAGTGTGGCAGGCCGTCCGGCCGTATCGATCTGGGGGAGCGCAAGATGCGAGGTCATCACGGCACCGGCCCCCGCCTTGATGCCAGCCGCGAACGGAATGAACTCCACGCTGTCGAGCCGCGCTTGATTGAACGGGAGGACCGGAAGCTTCATGTGTGAATCGTCGCGGGTATCGCCATGACCCGGGAAATGCTTCAGCGTCGAGAGCATTCTTCCTTCCCGTGCGCCATGCACGTAGGCGGCGACCATGCGCGCCACGAGCGCCGGATCTTCCCCATAAGATCGCGTATTGATGATGGGATTGTCGGCATTGCTGTTCACGTCGGCCACGGGGGAATTACTCCAGTGGATCCCCACGGCCCGGGCTTCACGTGCGGTGATCCGTCCGAACTCGAATGCATACCGGGGATTTCCCGTGGCCCCGATGCCCATCTGGGAGATAAACTGGGTGCCCCCCCCAGGAATGAACCGGGGTAAACGCTCTGTCCAGCCGCGCGAAAGCCGCCACGGGGTGCCATAGGTCATCCCGGCTTCCAGATCACCGTTGATGAACAAGGGCACCTTGGACACGTTCTGCAGCCGGTTGGTGATGATCGGGATGTCCAGCACATTTCCGCCACCGAGAATGAACGATCCGACATGATACCGGTTGACCATCTCGAGAGCATATTGGTACGCTTGATCCGATTCATGCGTATAGACGGCGGCCAGCTCGACCACGAACAATTGGCCAACCCGCTCTTCCAGTGTCATCGACGCAAGCGTCGAGTCAATCCACCGGTCAGATTGCGCGAAGGACGCCGTTGCGGCAGACAGCAGGGCTGCTGGGAGCACCAGGAAGGAGAGTCTCATGCGATGGGTCCTTGTGGGGTGCGAAGTCGTTCACATTGTTGTTCCACACCGGTTACTGGTCGCGGAGCTTCGGGAAGAACAACAGCACGACCAGGGCGAACAGGAATGCCAGGACGGCATTCAGAATGACCGCCTCGGGTTCGCCGAAGTGCTCCGCCACGGTTCCCACCCAGAGTGCACCGAGCGGCATAAAGCCGAAGAAAATCCAGGTGTAGGATCCCATGATCCGTCCGCGCAGACGATCCGGTGCTGTGGTCTGCACCAGCGCGTTGGCCAGATTCATCACCAGAATCATGCCGCCCCCCGCAATGGCGAGACAGAGCAGGGAAAGCGGCAGCCAGCGGACGTACGCAAAAGCGAACAGGAAGACGGGGTAGCTGAGGGCGCCCAGCAGCACGAGCCGTCCACGGTAGCTGATCCGTCCGAGCGAGGCGATCGTCAGAGCTCCGGCCAGCGAACCGACGCCCCGGGCGGAGAGGAGGAAACCGTTCGTCGCCGCATTCCCGCCCAGCACCTTGACGGCCCAGGCCGGAACAAGCGTGGTCAGCGACAAGGCAAGCAGACTCGTGACGGCGACCATGCTGATCAACACCCGCACCACCGGCTCCGTCACGACATACCGCAGACCTTCCTTGAGTTCGGACATCACCGAGCTGGTGCGCTCGGGCGGAACCCACGGACGGAGTTTCATCATCAGCAACGCCACAATGACCGCAATGAACGAGAGTCCGTTGATCGTGAAACACACGCCGGCGCCGAACAGTGCATACGCGAGGCCAGCCGCCGCCGGCCCGACGGCAGTCGCGCTGTGAAACATCGTTGAGTTGAGCGCGATGGCATTCGTCAAATCTTCGCGTGGCACCATCTCGCTCACGAACGCCTGGCGGGCAGGAGCATCGAACGAGTTCGTTACGCCCAGACAAAAAGCGAGGACGATGATGTGCCACGGCTGCACAATGTGGAGGAAGGCCAGGGCGGCAAGGATGAATGCCAGAACCATCATCACCGATTGCGTCACGACCATCAGCGCACGCCGGGGTACGCGGTCGGCGACAACGCCGCCGTACAACGTCAGGAGCCACGTGGGGATCCCGGAAGCAAATCCGACGTAGCCCAGATACTTGGGGGAATGTGTCAGTTCAAAGATGAGAAAACCCTGTGCGGTGGTCTGCATCCAGGTGCCGAACAACGAGACGAGCTGGCCCCTGAACCACAGCCGGTAGTTGGGGTATTTGAGCGCCGCGAAAGTGCGCTGCCAACGGGTGGCCTGCGGCGCCGGGTGCGGTTCGTTGTCGCCGATGTGCGGAGGTCGGGGAGCGTTCGACGGGTCTGTCATGGAACTATTAAGATAAAGCAAATCCGGCGGGGATTCAAGACCGTGCAATGCTCTCCCGCAGCCTTCGGGGCTACCTGAGCACCACGGTTTTCCGGTCGAACGCATAGGCTGTAAAGTAGCCGAGGGCACCGGCGCTCAGGTTCGTATTGGGATTCGCCGGGGAGAGCGAGGTGGGACTCCGATCGGACGTCAGAATGTCGTTCAACGTGCGATAGTAGTCGTATGTGGCTTTGTCAAGCGACAGCAAATCCACGGTGATCGTGTCGCCTTTGACCACGGTATGCCGTGCCCTCACCCTGTATCCCGCCTCGTTGCCGTTTGTCAGCTTGTCGGAGTACAGCCGGTAGCGTCTGCCGTCAATGGAATCGGAGGGAATAAGCGGATCGCTCACACGCACGATGACCCTGTAGTAATTCCCCGGTTCCGGCGGATCTTTGAAGAACAGGTAGATGTCATAGCCCGGATCGGTACCCGTCGCGTGTCGCTGCACGGCAAACAGGGAATCGATCGGCACCTTCACGGGCATGGTGGACGCGGCGCCGTAGGTCTTTCCTTCTGCAACAACGGTAAGCCCGTATGTCCGGCCAGGAATTCCCTGCATGATCCGCGACGAACGGTAGATACCGGGGAGATCCTCGCGCAGAGTGTCCGCGTCGCCGACGTCATCGGTGAGCAGCACGAAGGCTTTCGACACCGGGGGAAAATCCAGCGACGGGGTGAAATAGTCGCCGGATTGGGTCAGCGTGACCGTATACGGTCCCGGCTGAGTCGTCACAACGCCTTCGACCACCAGCTGGGGGGCCGCCTGATTCAGATTGACATTAATCACTTCTTCACAGGACAAGCACATGCAGGCGCAAAGCACGGCCAATCCGAGCTTCGCAGGAGTCTGAAATGCCGCCGGCGGAATGGTGTTCATCGGAGTCCGATCGTCATCTAAAAAGCAAAATTGTATGTGACCGACGGAATGAACGGGAACAAGGTGATCTGTACGGCTTCGGTTTTCGTCGGATCGGATTTCATCTGCCGGAAATAAATCGCGTACGCGTTCATCCGGTTGTACACGTTATAGATGGAAAAATTCAGGCTGGACCGTTCACCCAATCTCCAGGTCGCGGAAAGATCGAGCCGGTGATACGACGGCATCCGGTACGCATTGCGTTCGGTGTAGTACGGGACAAGCCGTCCGTCGATCCAGTAATTCCCCGCCGGAAACGTGACTGCATTGCCGGTGTTGTACACCCAGATCGCGGAAATCGTCCACGTGGCGCTGGCATCATACACCAGCACGAGTGAAATGTCGTGCGTCCGGTCCTGACGTGCCGAGAACGCCTGCCCGTGATTGATTTCGTCGAATTGTTCCTGTGTGCGCGAGAGCGTGTACCCCACCCAACCCGAAAGTGGTCCTGTTTTCTTGCGCAGCAGCAATTCCGCGCCGTAGCTCCATCCCCTGCCGTACAGCAGGAGGGATTCCACCACCGGATTGAGCTGGAGATCAGCTCCGTTCCGATAATCAATCACATTCTGCATGTCCTTGTAGTACACTTCGAGCGACGCCTCGTACGCATTCTCCTCGAAATTTCTGAAATAGCCCAAAGCCACCTGATCTGCATATTGGGGTTTGACGTTGTTGGTGCTGGGGACCCAGAGGTCGCTCGGATTTGTGGTTGTCGAGTTGGAAAGCAGGTGGAGGTATTGCGCGGTGCGATTGTACGATGCCTTCACAGAAGCGTCTTCATCCACGAGCAATGTAGCCACGAACCGCGGTTCGAGGCTCGCATATGTCTGGAACAGCTTGCCTGACGGGTATTGCGTGATGCTCTCAATATCGCCGTAGCTGTCGTATGTGTAGAGGTGGGCGGGTCCGATGAGGCTGAAGGTGGATGCCCGCAGGCCGTATTCCACAAAGAGCGCAGGATACAGCTCCACCCCGTGCGACACATACACGGCGTTCTCCAGCGCCTGCATGTTCTCCAGGCTGATCGTGTTGGTGGAGCTCGACGGACCGGATGTCACGGCACCGGGATAGAACGTGTGGAAAATCGCATTAAAGCCGAACTTCAGCGAGTTGTGCGAACCGATGAAGTACTGAAAATCCATCTTCGCGTTGAGGTCCCGGATGCCGGAGGTAATCACGTACTGGTTCGTTCCCGCACCCACAGTATTGGCATAGCTGTAATCGCTGAACGTCAGCGATGTGTTGGCGAAGAACTGGTCTCCGAATATATGATTCCAGCGGGCAGTGGCGGTGGCATTTCCCCAGTTGAACCCGATGACATCCGGATAGTTGAAATTGTCCCTTCCGAAATACCCCGAAAGGAACACACGGTCTTTTTCTCCCAGGGTGTAGTTGGCTTTGGCATTCAGGTCATAGAAGTACAGGCTCGTGCGGTTGATCGTGGTGTCAGTGGAGAGGTGGAGAAACGCGTCAGCATAGGTCCGCCGGGCAGAGACAATGAACGAACCCTGGTCTTTCACGATGGGCCCCTGTACCGTCAGCCGCGCCGCAATAAGTCCGATCCCTCCCGAGACACCGTACTCCTTCATGTTTCCGTCGCTGGTGCGGATATCCAGCACCGATGACAGTCTTCCGCCGTATTCCGCCGGGATACCCCCGGTCATCAGCTTGACGTCCTTCACGGCGTCGGCATTGAACACCGACAAGAAACCGAGCGCGTGAGAAGGATTGTATACAGGCGCTTCATCCAGCAGAATGAGGTTCTGATCCACCCCTCCGCCGCGCGCATAGTAGCCGGTGTTTCCCTCGCCCGCCGACTTCACGCCGGGCAGGAGTTGGATCGCTTTTAGAATATCCTTCTCTCCCAACAGCGCGGGAATCGCCCGCACCTCCCGCATCTCGAGCTTGTTTGCACTCATTTCGGTGGACGTCACATGTTCATCCGACCGCTCCCCGGACACAACCACCTCCCCCACACGTATTGCCTCGGGCTTCAGGTCGAAATTCAGCGTTTGGTTCCTGTTGACAAGGACTGTGTCCGCAAGCATCCGGAAGCCCAGATACTGGATCAAGAGGGTGTACTTGCCCTCGGGAATTGTCAGGGAATAATAGCCGTAGGCATTCGAAGCGGCACCGACCCCCTTGAGCTCTTTAACGACCACATATGCCCCAATCAGGATCTCTCCGTCATCACCGTTTTTGACGGTGCCATTCAGGGTGTATCTGTTCTGTGATTCCGCGGGCACGGGGAGACCGGCAAAACCCGATATGAGGAACACACAGAACACGATCCGCACGGGAAGTGCGGCGGTGTGACGCATCCAACTGAACGGGGATCCCGGCCTGCGCACGCGGGCGGCAGAGGGAACATCGCCCGCTCGACATCCAGGGGAATGGGTTGGGAAAAGGGGATGGAGATCAGATATTTCGCATGGGATTCGCGCGAAGGCCGGACAGGCACCTGACAAACGTTTTGCCACGAAGACCTCACCGAATTGAGACGGATTTCACCGGCACGGTATCAATTCGGACCCTGAAAATCCCTCCGCAATCGTTCCATCGTTCGTCCGGGCCGTCTGGTGTGATGGGGAATCCTTCTTCTCTGAGGAACATAGGCCCTTGTTCAAGCGTTCCCTTGATGTGAGGGGAATCTCGTCGACGATGTCCCTAAGGCCCGGAACGATGTGCGCGAAGCGCTGGAGCTCGCTGCAGAGGGAAAGCAGGTGGCCGTAGAATCCACGAAATCGTACGGATGTTCGGTCAAGCACAAGGGCTGACGGATCACTCCTGTGTCACCTCAAACACAGGAATCGTTCCCCTGTCGAACACCGTTATCCTGACGGAATGTCCGCCGATGGCGACAGTCGCCTGGTAGCCATCGGCGACAGGAATGCACGCGACATGACCTGCCGGCGCTGCACCGGCAGCGGGTAAGAGTGCGGTCACCAGACAGATGTCTTTGGCCGGCGACTGGGTGGAGATGTCAACATAGGGATACAAACGGGCCTGCTCCGGCGGTATTGCCGGCAGGCCCGTCGTGTATGCGACGCCTGCCCGTGAAACGCCGCTGCCGGTGAGGCACGCAACCGGACGTGTAATCAGGAACGACGAACCGGACGCGGCCACGCTGCCTTTGCCGTCATTGTTGTATGCATAGAACCTCGCCTGAATCCTCGAGGGAACGGCGGTTTTCATGACCTTGTCCACCACGATAACGGCGGGAATGTCCTTGAGCATGATCAGTGTCCGTGTCACCGACCGGACATCGGGCAGAACAAGCCGGTACGCCGGCGTGGCGTCGCTGGTCCAAAACATGTAGTGCGCCCGTTCCCCGCTCCGGACGATCGTTGCACGGGCTTGTGAGGCATTGGTGCCTTCCCTGCCGTCGACATATTGATGCCCTTCTCCGTCGATGAGCAAAGCGCTGTGGCCTGCTGTCAGCCGCATTTTCCACGCCGGATCGGTGTACGCATAGGGTGGACGCATGGGATCCACGACCAGTTTTTCGCCGTAACATTTCACGATGATCGAGTTCCGGTCTGCATGTTCGTGGTTTGACGGCCCGCCGCTTCGCATCGCAGCAACGAAATCGTCGGCTGCGTATCCCGTTCTGCCCACCATCCAATCCAACGAAGAGTGCCAGAGGTGGGGAGTGCCGACGGGTGCTTCAGCGGTCACCGTAGGATCATAATAGAGGGGCGACCAGAAATCCCGCGTGACCGCCATCTGCTCGCCGAACCAGCGGGCCAACCCGTCGCGTGTTTCCCGCGAGATCCAGAACGACACCGATGCATTTGCGCCCTTGCCGGCATCGCTGAAATTAACGATGCCCGCCGGGTCGTCGCGGGTCGGCAGCATCATTTCAAGCAGATAGGTCTGGTAGCCCGTCCAGTTGAGCAGGCCGCCCAGATCGGCGATCCCGGCGCTGCGTAACGCCTCGACCGCCTGCACAAGATGCAGGGTCGTATAGTGCGCATACGAGATCCCTTCGCTGTAGGAACCGTCCTGCGCATAAATATCATGAAAGGTGGAGACGCTGTAGACCGCCTGCTCCAGCCAGCGGCGCGTGTCGGCGGTCTCTCCCAAATACTTCCGGTAGGTAAGCGCACTCAGTGCGAGCGCCGAGGCAGGGATTGCTTTCAGATTTATCTTGTCGAGAATGATGGGCCAGCGCGAGAGATCGATGCCCCGCTCCCCGGGCCTGTGCTGAAAATACGTACTTGCCGTGTCGATGCTCCATCCGTGCACGTGCTCAGGATATCGCATGCCGAAGGTCGAACGGAAACAGGGTTCGGTCCCCCGCACCGCCATCGTCGTCAGCCATTCTTTGCGCTCCGCTTCTGTGACCCGATCACCCAACGCTTCGACAACGACCGCGACAGCAATCGCACTGTTCGGCGCACGCTGCAAGCCCACCACATCAACCCCGCCATCAAGGAAGTAGTCCCATTTCGGAAAACGCATGAGCGTAGTCACACACTCCCGGGCCAGGTCCGCCGCGTCCGTATCAGCGGTGTAGAGATAGAGCAGCGCCATCTGCTGTGCAAGCGTCCCCACCCGTCCGATATCAAAAAGCTGATCGTTGTACCGTACTTCGGATCTGAGGAATTTTCTTTCGACCCCCCTATCGATCGCCTGGAGCTCCGTACGGACATCGGCAAATATGGGCGAGCTTCCGTAATACGCGTGATAGGCGGCGATACGATGGGGATCAAAAAACACCCCCGGTTGTTCCTGCGCAGCGGCCGGGACGGTACACTGCAGGAGGACAACTATCACGGAAACGGCGCAACGCGCTGCAGGATGCATGTGTGACCTCTCTGGCAAGTCTTCGGTGTGGATGAGCGGATGCTGCATGGGCCGGGAAGGACGGTTCGTTGCCGTCCAGAGACCGATGGTGTGCAATATACGGAAACAACTCGAATGTAACAGACAACCCGCAGGTATCCGGCGAGGGAACCTTTTTCCCCCCCACCGTGTCTCTTAAACACGACATCAGACAGGGACATTATGATTCATGAGAGAGGCGTCAGGCGGCAGGTAGGCGTAGTCGGGACAGGCCAGGTGGGCTGTTCTTTCGCCTATGCATTGATCATCCGCAGGCTGGTCAGCAATCTTGTGCTTGTGGATGCGAACAAGGAAAAAGCTCTCGGCGAGGTGATGGATTTTGACCACAGCCTCCCCTTCGCGCGACCCATGAAGATCACTGCGGGCTCCTACGCAGACCTCGCGGGCTCGGCCGTCGTGGTCGTCGCCGCAGGGTCAGGCCAGAAGCCCGGCGAAACGCGGCTGGATCTCCTGGGACGGAACATCGCCATCCTCCGGGAGATCATCCCGCAAATTGTTCGTCACAATCCCGAAGGAATCATTGTCATCGCGACAAACCCGGTGGACATCCTCACCTACGCGTCACTCGGCGTTTCCGGACTTCCGCCCGCGAGGGTGATCGGCTCGGGCACCATTCTGGACACCGCCCGGTTCCGCGCGTTGCTGGGCGAGCATCTCGGCGTGGCGCCCCAATCGGTCCATGCCTATGTGCTCGGCGAACATGGCGATTCCGAGGTGCTGGT
>PMCM01000076.1 GCA_003154155.1 Ignavibacteriota bacterium
TTAAAATACGAAGAATACCTTTTCGATGCAAGAAGATTCACGGAAACACGCCTTACTTCGACCCCGCTCTTGCCATATTCATTGCCGACTTCGATCCC
The DNA here is from genome assembly GCA_003154155.1 of Ignavibacteriota bacterium. Lineage (GTDB taxonomy): Bacteria > Bacteroidota > Ignavibacteria > UBA10030 > UBA6906 > Fen-1255. Next base: position 99 of record PMCM01000076.1, read on the forward strand.
CCAGCAGCAATCAACCCAAAGATCTCCCCTGCAACTCCCTCCGGATCCCTTGCTTCATCCATCGCTACCCACGTAATCCGCTTGTCCCTCCGAAACCACGTCATTTGCCTCTTCGCATACCGGCGGGAATTGCGCGCGAAAAGACGGACCATCTCCTCCATCCCAACCCTCCCCGCCCGCATCGCAAACGCTTCGGCGTAACCCACGGTGTTTAACGACGGCAGTTCCGGACCATATCCCCGCCCTACAAGCCCATCCACCTCCTCCAACAATCCGCCTTCAAGCATCGCCGCACATCGACGATCAATACGCTCATACATCTTCGCCCGGGGCCATTCGAGTCCAAAAAGCCTGGATTCAAACGGTATGTCAATCCGCTGCTCTTCGTGAAGCCGTGATATCGGAACTCCCGTCAAATGAAATACCTCCAGAGCCCTGACCATCCTCCTCGGCTTCGTGGGATCAACTGCCGATGCAAACACGGGATCAACCCGCTCAAGTTCCTTCAACAATGCTCCTGTCCCACCCGCGGCATAGCGTTCTGTGATTTGTGCCCTGAGCTCAGGATCCGCGGGAGGCCCGTCAAAAAAGCCGTCGATCAACGATTTCACGTATAACCCCGCACCCCCCACGACAAGCGGTACACGCCCCCTGGCAAATATCCGCTCGATCTCCTCCCTTCCGCGTATGCCGAACTCCCCTGCACTGTACTCCTGATCGGGGTTCAACATATCCACAAAATGATGAGGGACGAGCGCGCGTTCCGCCGGCGTCGGCTTCGCAGTGCCGATATCCATGTAGCGGTACACCTGACGGGAATCGGAGGAGATGATCTCGGCGTTCAGCAGCCGGGCGAGAGGCAACGATACCGCGGTTTTTCCTGATGCCGTTGGACCCACAAGTACAAAGACCGTGCGCGCGTGCGATCCGCTGCTCATTCAATCTCCAGACCGGACAAAGCACCCAGCAACCTGAACATCATCAAAGCAATTCCATTTCTGCGATCAATTCCCGCTCCACCCCATCTTCCCAATCAGCGGCACAAACTTGAATCCGGGCGCTTCCGTGCGAATATACTCTTCACCACGCCGTTCCACAACAACGATCGACTGTACATCCCTGCCACCAACCGGAATCACAAGCCGTCCTCCATCCGCAAGCTGGTCCATGAGCGGCTGCGGCACGTCGGGCGCTGCGGCCGTGACGATGATGCCCTGATAGGGAGCGTGCGCAGTCCAACCGACCGTGCCGTCCCCTCCATGAGATGCAACCCGGTACCTCAGTCTTTCCAGTATACGCCTGGCGCCCGCCAGGAGCTCGAGGTTCCGCTCAATCGTGAACACCCAGACGCCCATCGCCGCGAGGACGGCCGCCTGATAGCCTGATCCCGTGCCGATCTCCAGCACCTTGTCCCCGGATTTCACGCGCAACGCTTCAGTCATGAATGCGACGGTGTAAGGCTGTGAGATGGTCTGCCCTTCGCCGATCGGCAACGACGTGTCGTCGTATGCCCTGCCGGCAAAGTGCTCAGGAAGGAACAGATGGCGTTCAACCTTGCGGAGTGCGGTCAGCACGCGCTCATCCGCGACGCCGCGTTCGCGAATCACCTGCACCATTTCTTCGCGTTCTGCCGCGAACCGGCGCACGCCGGTAGGTCCCCCACCAGTAGGAAGGTTCATGGATTTCAACACGGTCAACTGGCGGTGCGCATTGCCCGCCAGACAGCTGAAAGGGAGCGGTCGCCATCCACAGACAGGCGACTCTTGAGTTCGCGCCGGAGATTCCCCGGAGAGATTTCCCTGTAGAGAGTGCCGTTCTCGGCAATGGAGATAATGCCAGATTCTTCCGATACGATCACGACGATCACGTCCGCCTGCTCGGAGATACCGAGCCCCGCCCGGTGCCGTGTTCCCAGAAGATGTCCCTGCCAGGTCGTGATACTCGAGAGGGGCAGCGTACAACGCGCCGCTTCCACGATACGGTCTTTGAGGATGACCGCACCATCGTGCAACGGCGAACGGGGATTGAAGATCGAGAGGAGCAACGTCCGGCTCACCAGCGCTTCCAGCTGCGTTCCGGTTTCTGCGTGCATCCGGACACCGGTAGCGCGCACGAACACGATGAGCGCTCCATATTTCTTCCGGGACAACTCCGTGACCGCCCCTGCAACCTCGTCGATAGCCTCATCGAAATCCATTTTCAAAAAGAGACGCACGACCGGACTGCGTCCCACCAGCACCAGGAGGCGGCGGAGCTCGGGTTGAAACAGGATAATAAAGGCAACGACCCAGATATCGGTGAGCGTCCGGAGGATTGAGGTCATCGCCTTCAGGTTAAACGCCTGGGCGACGAATGCAAACCCCAGGACCAGCACCAGGCCGGCAAAGATCTGGATTGCAATCGTACCCTGCATCGCAACATACAGCCGGTAGAAAATCAGCGAAACCAGAGCAATGTCGACGAGATCAATCAGGGTGACGGTAAGGAAGCCGATTCGAAAGAGTTCCATGGTCTCATCCACGTGCGTGGTAAATTGCATCGGCAACGAGCAGCGCACGGCGTACAGAGCGCACATCATGCACACGCACAATGTTCGCCCCGCAGAGCGCGGTTGCGACAGCGGCACCGATGGTGCCTTCCAGACGGTCGTCGACAGGGAGTCCCAGAATTTCTCCAATAAAGGCCTTGCGTGAAGGCCCCACAAGCACCGGACATCCCATCGGTTGAAGCCTCGCGATGCCTCCCATCAGCCGCAGGTTGTCGCTGAAGCTCTTGGCAAAGCCGATGCCGGGGTCCACAATCACCTGGCGGATTCCGGCATCATGCGCTTTCTGCACCGCAGCACCAAGGGTCTCGCACACCTCTCCAAAGAGATCGCCGTACCGGGTGTTCTGCTGCATGGTCTGGGGCGTGCCGCGCATGTGCATGACGATCACGGTGGCATCCGCCCGGGCCACGACTTCCGGCATTGCCGGGTCAGCCGCGAAGCCGCTCACGTCATTGACGATGACCGCTCCCGCATCCAGCGCCTCCTGCGCAACTTCCGCTTTCATGGTGTCGATGGAAACCGGCACCGTGGTCTGCCGCACGAGCGAACGGATGACCGGCAGGACCCTCCGGAGTTCTTCCCCTGTCGCGATCGGACCAGCCCCCTGCCCATATGCCGATCCGCGGGGACGCGTCGACTCCCCGCCGATATCGATGAAATCCGCATCTTCGCCGGCGATCTCCAGTCCCCGCTCCACAGCACGCTCCGGATCAAAGAACTTACCCCCATCAGAAAACGAATCGGGGGTGACGTTCAGAATCCCCATGACGTAGGTGCGGGTCGAAAAATCAATCTCTCTGCTGCCGAACCGATATCGCATACGGGAGTCCAGAAACGGCCAAGGTGACCGGGACGATCACCTTGGATGAGGAACGCTATTTCTGCTTGTTGAGTTGGGCCTTGCGTTTTGCCTTTGCCCGGCCAACGGCCTTCCGGTGTTTCTTTCTCGCATTCTTTGTTTTCTTGTTCATGCTCTTCTCCTTGGCAACAATGGTCATGAGTGCTACAGGTATCCATCTGATCGTACAATGCGTTCAATTTCTTCGAATTTCTTGAGCCGCGGCAAGACGTCCTGGAGATAGTCGCGGAGCATTTCCAGCCGGCGCCGCTCCGACGGAAGCTCCATCAGGGTCTGACGTTGCTCAAGCTCCAGGCCCGCCTTCTGCGCCATGACAAAGGAAATACCCGCAGAGGCCGCCTCCGGATCGAGCTCCCGCATACTCCCTCCGTACACAATCCGGACAACCTGGTTGTACAACGTGATCGTCTCTTCCACCAGCCCGGGATCGGCAACGGGTTCATCGTCGGTGAAGAACTCCACGTCGGCGACGGCATACGGAGCGGCGTCAGAATGCACCTTCACGATGCGGAAACGTTCCCTGCCCTCGGCCAGAACATCCATCTTGCCGTCGTCATACGTCCGCATCACCTGCGTGATTCCCGCAGCACATCCTACTGCGGCCAGCGACTGTTCACGCGTGAGCACGATCCCGAATTCCGACGACTGCCGTATACACAGGTGAATCAGCGCCTTATACCGCTCTTCGAAAATATGCAGCGGGAGCGCTGCATGCGGCAAGAGAACTGCCTGCAACGGAAAGAGAGGAAGCTGCGTCAGGTCCATGGTTGCGCGCTCAAGGTGCAGTATACCGAAAAGCGCAAAGAACTTCAAGAAAAAACAGACCCGTGGCCTTCATCCGAAGACCACGGGTCATCCCAGATTGCATCGGCGCGTTGGCTACCCCTCGCGCTCCTCGTACCAGGCGGCCTGGATGGATTCCAAGATGCTCTCAGTGGCCGCATCCGGCTCATCACCGAAGGTCGGCATGGCGATCACCAGCCGCCGCACTTCGCCGGGCGACAGCTTGAGAGGATCCTCTCCGGGGTGCCGTGCCGCAAGATCGCGGGCGAGCTCAGCAACATCCTGCCAGGTCCATTTTGTCTGGCCGGCTATGCTACTTGACGTATTTCTTGTACCGGTCATTGACCCGGCCCCAGTGGATATGGGAAATGAAATTGTCGATGTACGCGGCTCGCTTCGGGCCGTCCTTGTGGTAATACGCATGCTCGAATACATCGAGGCAGATCAGCGGAATGCCGCCCCAGATCGCGCCATAATGATGTTCGTCCACCAGGACATTCAGCAGACGGCGGGAATAAAGCATATCGAACGTGAGCACGCCCCAGCCGCTCAGCTTTGCCGCGAGTGCCGATGCCTTGAAATCGGCCTTCCATGCGTCGATGGTACCGAACTCTTTCTCGAGCGCGGCCTTCACTTCAGGTCCTTTTGAGAGATCGCCGTCGCCGCCCATCACTTCCCAGTACACATCGTGAAGAACCGTTCCGCCATGATTCCATGTGGTCCGGCGTTTCAGCTCGCCGATCTGGCTGTAGTTGCCATTCGCACCGGCGCGGTCCGCAGTCTCCAGCGCTTTCTCGATGTTGTTCAGGGCGGTGACGTACCCCTTGTGGTGCGTGTTGTAGTGCCAATCCGTGGTTTCTGCATCGACGACCGGGGCGAGCAGCTTTTTTGCCTCTTCGTCGGAATAAGGACGCGGATTGAATTTCCATTCGTATGCCATGGGTACATTCTCCTCTGTTGATCCAGGTTGAGATAATAATGATGCTACACTCTGCAGCTGCGGCGTCAACGCGTAGAGACTGCCCGCCGCGATACTCTTGACAAAACTCCTGCGCCTCATGCCATGCTCCGTTTTCTTTGCGACCCGGTCCCCGACCGCGGAACCGTCGCAAGGTCTGATCGCACGTTTACGTCAGGCTTACCAGGTTACACTCCGAATGAGCTCCCACATCCGCATGTACGCGCGGCTTTGGGATTCTGAAAGACAAATCCCTTGCCGTTCAATCCGTCGCTGTAGTCGAGTACAGTGCCGGAGATATAGAAGAGACTTTTGGGGTCGACAAATATCCGCAGCCCGTGCATGTCCATCACCCGGTCTGTCTCCCGCGGACTCTCGTCGAATCCCATGACGTAGGAAAGGCCCGAACAGCCGCCTCCTTTGACGCTCACCCGGAGCCCGTGGTGTGCGGGGATGTGCTCCTGCTCCATCAAACGGCGCACCTGTGCCACCGCCTTTTCCGTCAGCTCAATTTCATCGTTGATGACCGGTGTTGGTACCGTTGCCGTATCACTCATCGCATCCTCGTATAGTTAGAAGCCGAGTTCCAGTTTTGCCGCTTCACTCATCATGGTGGGGTTCCAGGAGGGCTCCCACACCACTTCGACACGCACATCGCGTACGCCTGGCACCAGCCGCGCGCGGGTTTCCACGTCGCGGGGGAGTATCTGCGCCGCCGGACAGTGCGGGGACGTGAGCGTCATTTTCACATGCACAACCGCCTGATTGTCCACACGCACGTCGTACACCAGCCCGAGGTCGTAAATATTCACCGGGATCTCGGGATCGTAGCACATCTTGATCCCTTCGACCACCTGTCCTTCGATCAATTTTTGTTCCACGGTGCTGATTTCCACGCCGGCACCGTCCGCCGCTGCCATGTTCACTCCGTTGATACTGTTGCCGTGTCGGATTTCACCGCTGCATGCAGGGTATGCCATGCGAGGCTTGCGCACTTGACCCTGGCCGGAAACTCACTGACCCCTGCGAATGCGGCCAGTTTACCCAGCTTTTCGATGTCATCCTCCCCTTCCTTCTCCCCCATCACTAACCGATGAAAGTTATGAAAAAGTTCCTCGGCTTCGTTGATTGTGCGGCCTTTGACGAGTGTACTCATCACGGAGGCGGAAGCCTTGGATATTGCACATCCCGCACCTTCGAAACTCACGTCGACGATCCGGTCATTTTCCAGCTTCACATAGACCGTGTAGTGGTCGCCGCACAGCGGATTGTAGCCGTCCACGCGACGTGTCGCATTCTCCATCCGGCGAAAATTCCGTGGTGCTTTGTTGTGATCCAGGATCACCTCCTGGTAGAGCTCTCTGAGGAGCGACATCAGCCAAGTACCTCAATCACTTTGTGGAGTGCCTTGATAAATGCGTCGACTTCTTCCTTGGTATTGTAAAAGGCAAACGAAGCCCGGGCGGTCGCCGGCACGCCAAAGAATTGCATCACCGGCTGGGCACAATGGTGGCCGGTCCGGATGGCAACACCCTCCACATCCAGGATCGTCCCGATATCGTGCGGATGAATTCCTTCCATCGTGAACGAAAGTACTGCGGCCTTCTGTGCGGCAGTGCCGATGATGCGTACGCCGGGAATGGTCAGGATCTTTTCCGTGGCATAGGCCAGCAGATCATGCTCCAGCTGCTGAACGCCGCCCAGATCGAGCTCGTGCAAATAGTCGATGGCCGCACCCAGTCCGATGCCGCCGCCGATATTGGGGGTTCCGGCTTCGAACTTGTATGGCAAATCGTTGTAGATGGTCTTTTCGAACGTCACGGATTTGATCATGTCACCGCCGCCCTGATACGGGGGCATGGCCTCGAGCCACCGGCGCTTGCCGTACAGAATGCCGACTCCGGTGGGGCCGAACATCTTGTGCGCGGAGAAGGCATAGAAATCACAATCCAGATCGCGGACATCCACGTGCATATGCGGCACCGCCTGCGCGCCGTCGACAAGCACGGGGATCCCCCGGGCGTGCGCCTTCGCGACGATGTCCTTTACCGGATTGATCGTCCCGAGCGCATTCGATACATGTGTCACCGCGACGATCCGGGTGCGGTCCGAGAGCAGTCGCTCGTATTCGTCCATGAGCAACTCGCCCCGGTCATTCATCGGGATCACTTTGAGCGTTGCGTCCCGTTCTTCGCAGAGAATCTGCCACGGGACGATGTTGGAGTGATGCTCCATTGCGGAGACCAGGATCTCGTCTCCGGGATGCACATGGATTTTCCCGAAGCTGTGAGCCACCAGATTGATGGCTTCGGTCGTGCCACGGACGAAGATGATCTCCCGCTGGTCCTCGGCATTCACGAATGCCTTCACCTTCGCTCGCACTCTCTCGTACGCCTGGGTGGCCCGCTCGCTCAGGTAGTGCACCCCCCGGTGAATATTGGAGTTTTCGGTTTCATAATACTTCACCATCGCATCGATGACCACCTGCGGTTTCTGACTCGTCGCCGCATTGTCGAAATAGACCAGCGGCTTGCCGTTGACCAGCTGCCTGAGCAGGGGGAAATGGTGCCGGCAACCCGCAATGCGCAGGATGTCATGGAACGAAGGGGCAGCGACCGTTGCTGGTTCTGTCGTCATAGGGGCGTCGTCATGATGTGCCCCTGCTGCAGCCGCGTATGCAGGAGCGAATCCAGCGAATCGCGCAAACCGGACTCGTGAATGCGGCTGATGACGTCGCCCGCGAAGGCGAAGGTCAATAGGTCCCGCGCCGCTTGCAGGTCTATCCCGCGTGCGCGGAGATAGAACAGCTGCTCTTCGTCAAGTTGTCCGACTGTTGCGCCATGGGTGCATTTGACATCGTCTGCGAAAATCTCGAGCTGAGGCTTTGTATCAATTGTGGCTTCATCGGAGAGGAGCAACGTCTTGTTCGTCTGGCGGGCATCGGTCTTCTGCGCGTCCGGCCGGACATAAATCTTGCCGTTGAACACTCCGCGGGCTTTGCCGTCCAGAATCGCCTTGTACAGCTCATGGCTGGCACAATGCGGAACGGCGTGGTCGATGGTGGTGTGATTGTCGATGTG
>PMCM01000166.1:0-18622 GCA_003154155.1 Ignavibacteriota bacterium
GGCTAGTGGTGGTCATGACTGATTGACAATCCCGATACGCAGAAGTACATTAGTATGACATCGGGGGATGGGACAAAAGCCTCCCGGTTGTGGGAGGCTTTTGTGGCTCATGCGCGGCGCCAGGTCCCGTTCACCGGCGGGCAGGCTTCGTCAACTCTTCTGAGAATGTCCTCATCGAAGCCGACGTGGAGCACACTCATGAAAGCGGTTGTCTGCCCAAGTTGTGGCCCACGCATTCATGGTCGGGGTACGCTGCATCCGCTGTTGAATTGTTCGGCGTTTGGCAGACGGCGTCCCCATCTCAGGTGTAGTGCAGGCGAGAGGTCCTGCGATGATGAAAGCAACAGCTTACGCAATTGTGCTCGTGGCTGCGCTTCTTGTTCTGGGATGTTTTGAAGAGTGGCGGGGGATTGAGCCAACGGAGCCGGGAAGGCACACCCTCGCGGTGGGAGCCAAACCGGACTCAGGGAGGATCGGGTCCACGGTTGTCATCCGGAATTTCCGGTTCGTGGCGGGGGTGACGTACAGCGTCACATTTCCCGGGGCTGATGGTGCACTCTCCGTCGACTGTGATTCGGCCGCCGTGATCAGGTTTTTTGTTCCGTTCGGGGCTGTGTCGGGGCCGGTCACTGTGGGGTTGGGCCGCGAGAAAGGCGTTACGGGTCCATTCGTCGTGACGGAAATGTCCGACCAACTTGGGTTGACGGTGTCGCGCTATGACATCACCCCTCCAGTAACAGCCAAAGACTCCAGCGTTGTCAATTATCGGGGGGATCGCCGGGCCTGGTCGGCGGTCATGCGGGGGGATACCGTCCACCTCAGTCTGATAGTCTACCAGGGGGAAGTCTCCTATGAATATCATTTCCTCCTGCGCAACGGACCCGCGGGCCAGCTTCCTCATCTCATGCTGGCATGGACCGTCATGAGGCCTGACTACCCGGGTGTAACGATCGACACCCTTCGTGCCGGTCTGATGAAGATACAGGATTGGGATACGAGCGGCGTGATGAGCGGGAGGTTCTTCGGGAGGCCTTCTGCGCGTTTCCTATTGAACGGGACGGTAGCGTTCTGGGTCACCAGGCCGCTACCCCATTGAAGTGCGATCTGCTTGAGGCCGGGGGGAACAATCCACGTTCTTTGCTCTTCCATTTTCAATCGTCATCTTCGATCTTCGATTCTCGATCTTCGATCTTCGATTTTCGATCTTCGATCCTCAATTAGATCTTTCCTAACACCTCCCGTAGCGCTTCCACCGTTTCCCGTATCTGGTCCCGTGTGATGATCAGCGGCGGAACGAAGCGGAGCACCGTGGTGTCGGTGGCATTCAGAAGGAACCCGCGATCGCGCATGGCGGCGACCACGGGGGCCGCGTCTTGATTCAGCTCCAGTCCGAGCATCAGACCTTTGCCGCGGACCTCCTTGCAGACGGCGGGGAAGTCGGAACAGAGTTGCATCAGCCGGCCGGTGAAGAAGGCGCCGTTGTCGGCGGCCTGTTGCATGAGATTGGTGGCGAGCATTTCTTCGAAGACCGCCACGCCGGCGGCGCAGGCGACCGGGTTGCCGCCGNNTCGCAGCCCAGGAATTTTCCCGTGCGTCCGCCGCCCGACTGGATTTCATCCGCGATCACGAGGAACCCGAAGGCGCTGCGGAGGCGCTGGAGGGCGTTGATGAATTCGCTGGTGGCCGGCCGGATCCCTCCTTCCCCCTGGATGCATTCCAGGAGGACGGCGGCGGTATGGGGGCCGATCGCGGTGTTCAGGGCGGAAACGTCGTTGAACGGTGCGACCGTGCAGTTCGGGAGGAAAGGTCCGAACCCGTCGCGGTACGACGGGCGGTCCATCAGGGAGAGCGCTCCCAGGGAGCGTCCGTGGAACGCGTTGCTGAAGGCAACGATTTCCTGTTTGTCGCGCGTCGCGCCCCATTTGCGGGCGATCTTGAGGGCACCCTCGATCGCTTCGGTGCCGCTGTTGCAGAAGAAGATCTTGGGGAATCCCGTCAGCCGGGTGAGCAATGCTGCCAGGCGCACCTGCGGTTCCTGCACGAAGTAGTTCGACACATGGATGTACCGGGCGGCCTGATCGGCGATGGCCCGGACCACGCGCGGGTGGGCGTGACCCAGGGTGTTCACGGCGATGCCGGCGAACAGGTCGAGGTAGCGCTTCCCGTCGGCGGTAAACAGGTACGCCCCTTCGCCGCGGACCGGTTCCAGCGGCAGGCGTTTGTACGTGTGGAAGATCAGTTCGTCGTCGCGCTCATGCAGTGTCATGGGGTGCCCTGTGCCGTGGTGCGTTTTCTTCTTGCATAATAATACATGATTCTGTATATTTATGCAAGACAAAAAAGGGCGCAGTCATGGAGTGCGGCATTATCGGGGCATCGGGGTATTCAGGCGGGGAACTCCTCCGGTTGCTTGCTCCTGCGGAACGGGTTCATGTCGCCCGGGTGACCGCCAACACCTCCGCCGGCAAACCCCTGGCGGCGGTGCACCCGTCCCTCCGGGGCATCTATGACCTGAGCTTCGAAGAATTCACTCCGGAACGGTTCTCGGGCCTGGATTGCGTGTTCATCGCCCTCCCCTCGGGTGAAGCCATGCGCGTCGTGCCGGCATTGCAGGGGCGTGTCGGCAGGATTATCGACCTCGGGGGCGATTTCCGTCTCGGTGATGCCGCGGAATACGCGACCTACTACGGCCGCACGCATACCGCGCCCGCGCTCCTCGGCACGGCGGTGTACGGACTGCCCGAGCTGAACCGGGAGCGGATTCGGACGGCGACGTTCATCGCCAACCCCGGCTGTTATCCCACCGGCGCGATTCTTGGCCTCCTCCCCGCGCTGACCCGGAAGCTGGTCCGGCCCGAGGGCATCGTGATCAACGCTCTTTCCGGCGTCTCCGGCGCAGGCAGGAGCAGCAGCGTGGAGATGAGCTTTGCCGAGGTGAACGAGTCGGTCCGCGCCTACCGCGTGGGCAAGCACCAGCACCTCCCCGAGATCCGCATGATCCTTTCCGCCGCCGCAAGCGCGCCGGTGAGTCTTTCATTCGTGCCGCATCTGCTCCCCGTGACCCGCGGCATCTATTCGACCATCCATGCCGATCTTGCGGCAGATGTGAGTACGGATGATGCGCTCCGGGTGTACGAGCAGCATTATGCCGGCGAACCGTTTGTGCGGGTTATGCGCGAAATCCCGGAACTCAAAACCGTCGCCTATACGAACTTCTGTGACATCACGGTCACCGTCGACTCTGCCACGCGGAAGCTGCTCATCATCAGTGTCATCGACAACCTCGTGAAGGGGGCGGCCGGGCAGGCCCTCCAGAATATGAATATCATGTTCGGCTATCCCGAACGGCACCTTCTACAGTAACGGATCTCCATGATCACCGACATCCAGGGCGGTATCACCGCACCCCGCGGCTTCACCGCGGCGGGTGTGCATTGCGGCATCAAGAAGGCGAAGAAAGATTTCGCCCTGATCTATTCCGACACGCCGGCAACGGTGGGATCGGCGTATACCAAAAACGTCGTCCAGGCGGCACCGGTGCTTGTCGACAAGGCGCAGTGCGCGCGGGGCGGCACCTTCCGGGCCCTGGCGGTCAACAGCGGCAACGCCAATGCATGCACGGGCAGCCGGGGTATGCAGGATGCCTGGGCCATGGTCACGCTGACCGCCGCAGCCCTGCACATCGTTCCCGAGGAGGTGCTTGTCTCTTCCACCGGCGTCATCGGGCAGTATCTGCCCATGGACAGGATTGCCGAAGGCATTCAGCTCTCGGCGCAAAGTCTTGGCAACCACGGCACGTGTGCCGCCGAAGCGATCCGTACCACCGATACCTTCACCAAGGAAGCCGCCGTGCAGTTCGAACACGAAGGCGTCACGATCACCCTCGGAGGGATGGCCAAGGGGTCGGGCATGATCGCTCCGAACATGGCTACGATGCTCGCCTTCGTCACGACCGATGCCGCCATTGCGGGCGGTCCACTCCAGGCTGCGACGAACGCCACGGTGCCCCGCTCGTTCAACCGCATCTCGGTGGACGGCGACATGAGCACGAACGACATGGTGATCGTGCTTGCCAATGGGCGCGCCGGCAATCCCCACATCGGGGAACCGTCCGGCGCCCTTTACGAGGCATTCACCGCCGCTCTCGAACGACTGCTCGTCACGCTGTCGAAGATGATCGTCATGGACGGGGAGGGGGCCACGAAGTTCGTTGAGATCCGGATGATGGGTGCCTTGACCGAAGCGGAGGCCGACACCGCCGCCCGTGCCGTGGCGAATTCCAACCTTGTCAAAACGGCGATTCACGGAGAAGACGCCAACTGGGGACGCATCCTTGCGGCAATCGGCTATTCCGGTATCACCTTCGACCCCGCCCTGGTCACGATGCATTTCGGCGACGTGCCGATTCTGGGTCAGAACTATGCCATCGATTTTTCCGAAGAACGCGCCAAGGAGGTCCTGAAAGCCCGCGAAATCGTCATCACGATCGATCTGCATCGCGGGAGTGCGCACGCCATCTTCTGGACGTGCGATCTCTCGAAGGAATATGTCGCCATCAACGCCAATTACCGGACCTGACGCATGGTACTCAGCACCGCCACAAAAACCGAAGTCCTGATACAGGCGCTGCCCTACATCCAGCAATATGAGCAGAAGACCTTCGTCATCAAGTACGGCGGGGCCGCGATGGTGGATGACGAGCTCAAAGAGGCATTTGCCCAGGATGTCACGCTGCTCAAGAAGATTGGCATTCGCATCATCATTGTGCACGGCGGCGGCAAGGACATCACCGAAATTGCGGGCAGGCTGGGTCTTGCGTCGCGTTTCGTGGAAGGCCAGCGCTATACCGACGAAGCCATGATGGACGTGGTGCAGATGGTGCTTGGCGGCAAGACCAACAAAGACATCGTGGCCCGCATCAACCAGCACGATGGCGGCGCCGTGGGGATCTGCGGCATCGACGACGGACTCCTGCTCACACGCAGGCAGGGGGGCGTGGACCTCGGCCTGGTGGGGGAGATTGTGCGGGTGAACACGGCGTTCCTGGACCTGCTGTTCACGCATGACATCATGCCGGTGATCGCGCCGATCGGCGTCGATGAGAAGGGGCAGGCGTTTAACATCAACGCCGACATCGCTGCAGGCAGCATTGCCACGGCGCTGAAGGCGGAAAAGCTGGTCTACCTGAGCGATGTGGAGGGGGTCATGGCCGGCGACATCCTGGTGCCGTCGGTCGACAAGGACCATGCGGAGCAGTTGATGCAGAAGGGCGTCATCAGCAGCGGCATGGTGCCCAAGGTCCGTTCCGCATTCGAAGCGCTGGAAGCCGGCGTGCAAAAGGTCCACATCATTGACGGGCGCGTGAAGCACTCGCTGTTGCTCGAAATCTTCACGGACGAAGGGATCGGCACGGAGTTCGTCAGATAACAGACCGGGAACATCCACATGACAAAGCAGGCACGGCAGTTTGCCATCAAAGAGCTCATCGCTGCGCGGCCCATCGGTTCGCAGGAGACGCTGCGGCGCGAGCTCGGGAAGCGCGGGTTCCGCGTGACCCAGGCGACGTTGTCCCGGGACATGAACGATCTCGGCGTGAGCCGGACGATGCAGGGGGGGATGCCGCGGTACGCGATTCCGAGCGCTGCGGGCATGACGGCGCTGTCGCCCCTCGTGGGTGCGGAAGTGGTCTCCATCGATGCCAACGAGAGTCTCATTGTGGTCCATACGCTTCCCGGCTGCGCCAACACCGTCGGGGAGTTCATTGATGTGCGCCGCCACCCGGACATCATCGGCACCGTGGCGGGCGACAACACGCTTCTGGTGGTGCCGATCTCAACGAAAAAGACATCGCACGTAATGCAATTTCTCAAACACACATTGATTGAAGGTGCAGCATGAGCAAGGAACGGATTGTGGTGGCGTACTCCGGCGGTCTTGACACGTCGGTCATGGTACGCTGGTTGATCGAAACGACGGGCGCTGAAATCATCACGTTCACCGGCGATCTGGGGTACAGCCGCGAATTGAACGGCGTCAAGGAAAAAGCCCTGAACACCGGCGCCCTCCGTGCCTACGTCAGCGATCTACGCAAGGAATTCGTCGAACACTACGTCTTTCCCGCCCTGAAGGCCGGTGCGCTGTACGAACAGATTTACCCGATGGCCACGGCGCTTGGCAGGCCGTTGCTCGCNNGGCAAAGGCAACGACCAGGTGCGCTTTGAAGTGTCGGTTGCCGCCCTGGCGCCCGAGCTGAAGAGTATCGCGCCGCTGCGCGAGTGGGAATTCAAGTCGCGCGAGGAGGAAATCGCCTACGCGCAGAAGCACGGCATCCCGATCCATGTCACGCTGAGCAAACCGTATTCCATTGACGACAATCTCTGGGGCACGGCTGTGGAGTGCGGTGCGCTGGAGGATCCGATGGCGGAACCCCCTGCCGATGCGTGGCAGCACACCGTGGCGCCCGAGCTGGCTCCGAACGAGCCGGTGTATGTGGAAATCGGTTTTGCCGCCGGGATTCCCGTGTCGGTGAACGGCACCGCCATGGACGCGGTTGCACTTGTCCAGATGTTGAACGATATTGGCGGGGCGCACGGCGTCGGCAGGATCGATCTCGTGGAAAACCGGCTGGTGGGAATCAAGTCGCGTGAGATTTACGAGGCGCCGGCAGCCACCATCCTCCATTTTGCGCACACCGAGCTGGAACGTCTGACGCTCGACAAGGCCGTGTTCCACATGAAGCATCAGCTTTCGGCAGAGTACGCCAACCTGGTCTACAACGGACTCTGGTTTACGCCCCTCCGCCAGGCGCTCGATGCGTTCGTCAACGAAACCCAGCGGCATGTCAGCGGGCTGGTGCGCCTGAAGCTCTACAAGGGGAACGTGATCGTTGCCGGGAGGAGTTCGGTGCATTCGCTGTACAATACCCGTCTGGCGACGTATACGGAAGAAGACACGTTTGATCACAAAGCATCGGAAGGGTTTATCAAGATCTACGGCCTTCCCGTCAAAACCTATCACCAGGTGGATCAGCAGGCGGCCGGTGTTGTGACCCCCTCCGAGCTGATGACGACTGCAGACATCCAATCGTGACCACATCACGCGGGCGCTTCCGGGCCCCTTTGGACCCGGACGCGCTCACATATTCCACGTCGCTTCCCATTGACCGTCGTCTGTACCGCGAGGATATCGCCGGCAGCATTGCGCATGCGCGCATGCTGGCGCGGCGCAAGATCATCCCCGCGCGCGATGCACGGCGGATCGTTGCCGCTTTGCAGGAGATCGAGAAGGAAATCGCCGGCGGGCGGCTGTCTCTGGAAGGGAAAACCCGCGGACGCCACCGGATGGCCGCGGACGATATCCATATGGCGATCGAGCAGCGGCTGGGTGAAAAGCTGGGTCCGCGTGCCGGCATGCTGCACACCGCGCGCAGCCGCAACGATCAGATCGCCCTTGACGAACGCCTGTATCTGCGCGGGGCTGTCACCGGACTCCTCTCGCGCATCCNNGCGCACCATCTGCTTGCCTACGTCGAGATGCTGGACCGTGATGCCGCGCGCCTGACAAGCATGCTTCCCCGGATCCGTCAATCCCCCCTGGGGGCCGCGGCCCTGGCCGGCACATCGTTCCCCATCGACAGGGCCGGCGTCGCCGCCGCACTCGGGTTCGACGGCGTTGTGGCGAACAGTATCGACGCGGTGAGCGATCGGGATCTCCTGATCGAATGTGTCTCGGCCTGTGCCATCATCATGATGCATCTCAGCCGTCTGGGCGAGGAGCTCGTTCTCTGGTCGTCGCAGGAGTGGGGCTTTGTCACCATCGGCGACGCGTTCACCACAGGCAGCAGCATCATGCCGCAGAAGAAGAACCCCGACATGGCCGAGCTGGTGCGCGGGAAGACCGGCAGGGTCTACGGCGACCTGGTCGCCCTCCTGACGCTCATGAAGGGGCTGCCCCTGGCGTACAACCGCGACATGCAGGAAGACAAGGAGCCGCTCTTCGATGCGGTGGATACCGCTCTTGCCTCGCTGCAGATCATGGCGAAGATGCTGCGCACCGTGACGTTCCGCCGTGACCGTTTTGCCCGGGAGCTTGAGGGGGATCCGCTCCTGGCAACGGAGATCGCCGATTATCTTGTCCGCAAGGGGATGCCGTTCCGTACCGCCCACGGCATCACAGGGGAAATTGTCAGGACCTGCGTCGATGCCGGATGTTCCCTGTCGGGGCTGACGCTCCGGGACTTCCGCAGTTACGCCAAGGAGTTTGACGCCGACGTGCTCCGCCTGCTTGCGCCCCGGACGTCGCTGGCAGCGAAGAAGTCTGCCGGTTCCACATCGCCGGCGCTGGTTAAACGAGCGCTTACACAATGGGAGCGCAAGCTCAAGCGCCGCTAAAAGCCGATCGTACACATCTCTTGCCGCATCACTCTTTCCGGCTCTCCTGTTGACGCCACATATTCCTCATCTCTTCCCGTTGACCGAAGTTCCGCAGGACAGCTGCACTGAGTCGCAACACAGTGGCCGGGGAGGCCGTTTCATCTTAGTTGCCAATCCCGTATCTTCCTCTACCTTTTCATTCCCCACATCGCACAAACGCACATGGATCCTCTCGTCATCGGGATTGCCGGCGGAACCGGTTCCGGCAAAACAACAGTCACCAAGGCCATTCTCGAGCGCCTTGACACAACGCGCGTGGTGGTCATCCAGCACGACTCCTATTACCGCGACCTGAGCGCGTACAACGGGGAGACGCCCGACACGATCAACTTCGACCATCCGGACTCACTCGAGACGCCGCTGATGATCGAACACATCACGGCGCTCAAGGCGGGGAAGAGCATCGAGCAGCCCATCTACAATTTCACGACCCACCGGCGCTTGGATTCCACCCGGCGGCTTGACCCGCGGGAGATCATCATCATCGACGGCATCCTGATCTTCGTCGACAAGGAGTTGCGGGAACTGATGGATGTCAAGATCTTTGTTGATACCGACGCGGATGAGCGGCTGGTCCGGAGGATCCGGCGCGACATTCTCGAGCGCGGACGCTCTGTGGAGTCGGTGATGCAGCAGTACATGAGTACAGTCAAACCGATGCACCTCGAGTTCGTGGAACCAAGCAAGCACTGGGCGGATGTGATTATCCCCCGCGGCGCCATGAACACCGTGGCCATCGATATGGTGGTGAGCAAGATATCCATGATGCTCCGCATGGCCGAACATCATGATGACCGGTCCACGACACCAGTGAAGGAGCCACGATGAACTTCGACCGCTATATCGTTCCGCCGGGCGCGCCGATCGCGCTGAAGGACTATGATCCGAAGGATACCGGCAAGTACAAAGACAAGGACGCTGCCGCGAAGGACCTGATAGAGGATGTGGAGGAGCTTTCGGCGGTGCAGGATGTCCTGTATGCGGGGGGCAGCCATGGCCTCCTCCTCGTTTTCCAGGCCATGGACGCCGCCGGGAAGGACAGCGTCATCAAACATGTCATGTCGGGCGTCAATCCGCAGGGGTGCCAGGTGGTCAGCTTCAAGTCTCCCTCGGCGGAGGAGCTGCAGCACGACTATCTCTGGCGCTGCCTTAAATCGTTACCGGAGCGGGGACGCATCGGCATTTTCAACCGTTCGTACTATGAAGAAGTGCTGGTGGTCCGCGTGCATCCGGAATACCTGCAGAAGCAGAACATCCCCGCAGACGACCTGAAGGGGAATATCTGGAAAAAACGTTACGAGGACATCAACGCCGTGGAAAAATACCTCTCGCGCAACGGCACGGTGATCCTCAAGTTCTTCCTGCACGTTTCCAAGGAGGAGCAGAAGAAGAGATTTCTCGCCCGGATTGACACGCCGGAAAAGAACTGGAAGTTCTCCGCTGCGGACGTCAAGGAGAGGACATTCTGGAAGGAATACATGAGCGCCTACGAAGAAATGCTGGCCAGCACGAGTACGGCGGTCGCGCCGTGGCATATCATACCGGCGGACCGCAAATGGTACACCCGTGCGCTCGTTGCGCGTATTATTATCGACAGGTTGAAGAGTCTGGAACTGTCGTATCCACGCCTCTCCGACCAGCAGAAGGCTGATCTGGCGAAGGCAAAAGAGCTGTTGATCAATGAAAAGCAATAACGACCGCAGGGCGTAAGCCCGGAGCCGGAAGCCCCGCGCAGGATGCCCCTCGTGGGCCCAAGATCATGATAGAGGCACCGCATTGACCGCCGCACCATCGCGAGTGAAAGTCGTTCTGGCGTTTCTCGCGATCTACATCATCTGGGGATCGACGTATCTCTTCATACGCTTCGGCGTCGCGACGATCCCTCCGTTCATGATGGCGGGGACCCGCTTCATCTTTGCTGGTCTCTTCCTGTATTTCTGGAACAGGCATCAGGGAATTCCCGCGCCGACGCGGATCCAGTGGCGCTCGGCCGCGATCGTCGGCGCGCTTCTCCTGTTGATCGGCAACGGAGCCCTTTCCTGGTCGGAGCAGGTGATCCCGTCGGGCGTGACCGCCCTGTTCATCAGCACCGCCCCCATCTGGTTTGTGCTGATCGATTGGATTTGGTTCGGCAGCACGAGGCCGACGGGACGGGTCGTTTTCGGGTTGGCTCTCGGTCTGGCCGGCGTCATCTGGCTGATCGGACCGGACAACCTCATTCACGGCGGAGGATTCCCCCTCAGCGGCCTCCTTGTGTTGATGTTGTCCACGGCGTCGTGGGCTGCCGGTTCGCTCTATTCCCGCCGCGCGATCCTGCCGGCATCCCATTCCATGGCGACAGGAATGGAGATGGTGGCGGGCGGCATATTGTTGTACGTGCTGAGTGTCGTGACGGGGGAACCGTGGCGTCTTGATCCAGCGACCGTAACGCTCAAGTCGATGCTGGCAGTGGGTTATCTTTCGGTGTTCGGGTCGCTGGTTGCCTTCAGCGCGTACGTCTGGCTTTTGCGGGTCGTTCCGGCGTCGCGCGTATCGACCTACGCGTTCGTAAACCCGCTGATCGCGGTGTTTCTCGGTTGGTCACTGGGCGGGGAGGAATTCAGTCCGCGGGTCGGCATCGCGGCCCTGATTATTGTGGCGGGTGTGATCCTGATCGTGCTGCGTCCGGTTGCCGCCGGGAAGGCGGAGGCATGAAGGATCAGAGTTGCTCGATGGCCTTCATGAGGCGGGCAAGATCGATCGGCTTGAGCAAAAAGGCATCCACGCCGGCAGCGAGGATTTCCGCCGGCGAATAGAACTGCGCATAGGCTGTCACCATGATCACGGGCAGCTGCGGGTTGACGACCTTCGCCCGTCGGGTGAATTCCATGCCGTTCACGCGCGGCATGTCCAGATCCACGATGGCGAGATTGACGAGCGTCTTGTCCATCAGCTCCAGGGCTTCCTGACCGTCGCCCGCTTCAAACACCGAGTATCCTTTTCCTTCCAGTATATCCCGCAGCAATTCCCGCGCTTCCGCGTTGTCGTCGATCACGAGTATGCGTGCGCCGATTTTCATGCCGTGGCCGTGTTCGCGCCCGGCCCTGCGGTGGCAAGGTGTTCTGCGATTTCGCGCACGGCAATCGCCACCGCCTGCATGTCCGCGGAACTGTTGTAGAAGTGGGGCGAGAAGCGCACGCATCCTTCGCGCACTGCGCCCTCGATGTTCCGCTTCCGGAGTTCCTTGTAGAACGCTTTGGAGGTTTCGGGTTGCGCGGTACGTATCGTCACGATGCCCGCGCGGCGTTCGGGGGAGCGCGGCGTGAGGGTTTCGATGCCGGGGATGGTGCCAAACTCATTCAGCAGGATTTCCGTCAGCCCCGCCAGATGCCGTTCGATCGCGTCGATGCCGAATTCCAGCAGTGTGCCGACAGAGGCGTGCATGGCATGGAGGCAGGACATATAGAGCGACCCGCCTTCATACCTCCGCGCGCTTTCGGCGAGGGGCTGATCCAATGCCCGGAAGTTCCATGGGTCTTCCACGGAAAGCCACCCGAGATGCGCCTGGTGGATCCGCTCCTGCAATGCTGCAGTCAGGTAAAGGAACCCGGCGCCCTGTGTGGCCATCTGCCACTTCTGTGCGCCGGCGGCGAGGGCGTCGATATGCCAGGCCTGCACATCGGTGTGAACGGCGCCGACCGATTGGATCCCGTCGACGATGAACAGCACGCCCCGGTCGCGGCAGAGTTTGCCGATGGCTTCCAGGTCCGCCCGGTAACCGGAAAGGAACTGCACCGCGCTCAGTCCCACGAGCCGCGTCTTCGGCGTGAGCGCCCGTGCAATGTCATCCGCCGTTACCACACCGGCAGCGGAATGAAGGAAATCCAGTTCCACGCCGAACCGTTTGAGATTCAGGTAGGGATAGATGTTTGCCGGGAACTCCGCGTCGTTCAGGATCACGCGGTCGCCCGGGTGCCATGAGAGTCCAGACGCGATCACGTTGATGGCATCGGTGGTGTTCCCGGTGAACGCAATGCGGTCACTCCCTTCGGCGTTGATCATCGTGCGCACCGACTCACGGAGTGCGGCAATCATGTTGATGTCGGTCCAGTACGTGTCGATGTCGCCCGTTGAACGGGACTCGATGTGGCTGTGGAGTGCCGCGACCACCCGTGTGGAATACGGACTTGTTGCGGCGTGGTTCACGTAGATCCGGCCTGTTTCGAGATACGGGAAGAGCGCGCGCGCCCGTGCCAGTGTTGCTGTATCAAACAATGTGCTCACCATCCGATGGGTGGGTTTTTATGTGTTTGTCATGACATCAATTTCGGTAAATCCCGGGGAAAATGAAAGCCTGAGGGCCCTGACGGTCACCCGACGGTCACCCGACGGTCACGTGCGTACAAGTTGCACGGATATCCTTGCCGGGATGCGCACTAGAATTCGACCAAAACCGTTTGCACGCTGTTGTGCGGCGTGTTCACCCGGATCCTGTTGCCCGTGATGGTGAGCGCCGCGCCCGGCTCTTCCAGGAAATTCGTCAGCCGTGCACTTTTCGGCACTGCCGGCAGCTCAAGTTCCGCGGTGGAATTCTGCCCGCTCGTTTCGTACCACTGGATCACCCATGCCCGGGAGTCCTCTGCGCGCTTCATCGTGGTCAGCACCAGATTTGCGGGTGTCAGGCGGACGAACGATTGCTTGGCGGGCAGGGTGCCTGCATGGACAGTCGTAAACGCCGCCAGAAGGGGGGTGTTGTATTCGTACCCCCGTGCCACGCTCCCCGCCTCTCGCCAGGTACCGCTGTGGGGTTGCAGCGCATAGGTGATGGAGTGTTTTCCGCGGTCCGCCGTGGGATCCGGCCATTTGGGAGAGCGGAGGAGAGAAAGGCGCATGACGTTCCCCTTGATGTCATAACCGTACTTTGCGCTGTTCAGCAGCGTGACGCCATAGCCGTTCGACGACACATCCGCCCAGCGGAGGGCGGGCACTTCCCGCTTCGCAGTTTCCCAGCTGTTCCGGAGCTGTGTTGACCGGGTGATGGTTCCGTAGGGGATTTCATACGTGGCCACGGTGTCCTGCACGGTCAGGGGGAAGGCGACCTTCAGCATGGTTTTCTCCTCCCACCAGTCGGCATCGGTCCGGAAGTCGATGCGGTCGAGGCCATGATACAGGATGACATCCTGGGTGAAGAATGACGAGGGATAGTCTTCGGTCGGAAACTCTTTTTTTGTGCCCGGTTTCAGATAGGTGTGATCGATGCGCACGATGGTGCGGACCGGACCCTGCTCGACGATTGTGGCCTTCTTGAACGTGAGCGGATATTGCGTACCCGTGAGTCCGATGTTCCATGCATCCCAGGCTGACGGACGGTCTTCGAGGAGCTGGAGCTCGTTGCCGCGGCCAGCCAGCAATTCCCGCCCGGTCTTTTTGTCCAGAATACTCTGCAGCCAGCCGGTACTCTGATCCACCGTGATCCGGTACAATTCGTTTTCTATGGAACCGGTAAATGCCGGAAGTGTTTCCGGAGTGCCCGCCGTCGCGTGTTGCATGGCATACACGACGCTCCCCATGGAAGGAACGTGTGCGGCGATAAAGAGAAGTTCGCGCCCGAATTTTGACGTCTGGAGAATCTGGTGCGGGACAGGTTGGTTGTCAGCATTCACAATAACGACGTCTCCCGTTTCCTCCGCCGGCAGGGGGATGCGCACCAGATCGGTCCGTTCCCAGGCCAGGGGATTGAACACGACAAGCGGCTTCCCGGTGGCACACGCCGACGTATTGACCTGACCGGCAAGGTATTCCAGCGCATTGAGCAGATGGTGCGTACCGATCTCCCGTGCCCTGGTGTGGGTTTCGGTTGCATCCAGATACACCTCGCGGATGGATGAGCCGGGGAGGATATCGTGGAATTGCATGAGCATCAGGTGGTGCCATGCCTCTTCAAGGTCGGCTTGGGGATAGACGGCGCCCGAGAGTGTCGCCAGGACGTTGAACTTTTCCGCGTTGGTGAGCAGTGTCTCTCCTTCACGGTTGAAGCGTTTCATGGCCGCCTGTGTCGTGAACGTGCCCTGGTGGTATTCCAGATAGAGCTCGTCGCGCCAGACGGGGAGCGTAGCCAGGTTCTGCGTCGTGAGCCAGTTCAGGTACGTCGCTGCCGTGCCGTACTCGATGCGGGGATAGACGTCGAGTTTCTTCAGGTCCTCGATCCGCTGGATCATTTCGAGGGACGGGCCGCCGCCATGGTCCCCCACGCCGAAGAGGATGAGCATCTTGGTGAAGCCCGTGTTTGCTTCGAATTGCCTGAGCCAGTCGACCAGGCTGTAGGGGTCGTCGATGGTGTTCACGTAATCGAAGGGGAAATAGCTCAGGATGCGGGAGCTGTCGGGCGATTGCCACCAGAAGACCCGGTAGGGGAAGACGTTGGTTTCATTCCAGCCGATCTTCTGGGTGATGAAGGCGTTGATGCCCGCCTGCGCATAGAACATCGGCATATTGCCGTTGTAGCCGAAGGAGTCGGGGTTCCACCCGATTTTCACGTCGGCGCCCAGTTTCGTGCGGAAGTAGCGTTTGCCGTACAGCAGGTGACGCGTCCAGGATTCGCCGGCCGGAAGGTTGCAGTCCGGCTCGATCCACATGCCGCCCACCACTTCCCATCGTCCTTCCTTGACGCGGGCCGCGATCTGTTTGAACAGTTCAGGCTGCTGGTGTTCCATCCAGTCGTAGTAAGCCGCCGCGCTTTGCGTATAGGTGAAGTCCGGCCGCTGGTTCATCATATTCATGACTGACGAGAACGTCCTGTGACAGACCTCCCATGTTTCGCGTTCGCGCCAGAGCCAGGCGGCATCGATGTGGGCGTTGGCGTCAAAGTAGAGCGTAAACGTCCGTGCATAGGTGCCGACCGGGGCGAGGCCGGAACGGAGGCGGGCGACCATGGCGGCGATCTGTGGGCGATTGCTCGAGTGGAGGGTGTTGAGATCGGCCGAAGCGGCAAGCTGTTGGAGATCGCGTGCCAGGCGTTCTTTCAGCTGACGGTCTCCTTTGCCGAGGTCTGTGCCCGGATCGAACCGTTGGCGCGCGTTGGTCTGGTAGGTGTCGAACGACAGGAGTTTCTGACCGACGCGGAGGCTGAGGGCCAGGCCGCCGACTGTTGCGGCGAGGGTGTCCTTGTTTTCCGTCTGCAGCCGGGCGCGCAGCAGCCGCATGGGGCCGCCGGTATTCATGGCTCGCAGGGCGATCACAAAGTGCTGACCCGGACGGGCATCGGCGGTGAGATCGTATTCCCCATCCCAATCGAACCGGCCCATGGCTTTGCCGTTGATCCAGAGGTAGGCATAGTCGTCGACGGTGAGGAGCAGCCGGATTTTGCCTTTCACGGGCAGGCCGAGAAAGCCGGGGGGGATCACCACCTCTTTGCGCATCCAGCAGGAATCGAGCGTGAGCGACTGGCCGATGGTCAGCGGAGTCCATGCACGATCGTTGAACCGGGTTTGTGTCGGATCGCCGGCAAAGGAGGGGGTGTATTTCCAGCCGGACACTGTTCCGTCGGCCTGCGCCTGCAGTTCATCCACGAGCTTGTCGACGGGTGTTTGTGCCGGCACGGACGTGGCAAGCAGGAGAAGGGTGAGGAACGAGAAAAGGGTTTTCATGGCAGCTCTCCGAATAGGGCAGGGAATGCTGAACAACGCACAGACTAGATCCGGCGGGCGGAGACGCCGTCTTCCGCACCGGTGACGATCAACGATGGTTTGCGTCCGGTTTTCTGAGGATACTCGATGGTCAAGCGGCGCACGGTTTCCGGCACATCTTCGGCGTGGACGAGGCAGAGTGCGGATCCGCCGAAGCCGCCGCCGGTCATGCGGGCGCCGTAGACGCCGTCCACCTCGGCGCAGATGTCCACTACCGCGTCGAGTTCGGGGCAGCTGACCTCGTAGTCGCGTTGCAGGCTGATGTGGGAGTCATACATCAATTTTCCGGCGAGCGCGAGATCATCGGCAGTGATGGCTTTTACCGTCTGTTCCACGCGGGCGATTTCCGTGATCACATGGCGGCAGCGTCTGCGCACTGTGGGTTCCAGGAGCGACTGGTATTCAAGGAAGGCGTCAAGGCTCACGTCACGCAGGGAGGTGATATCGGGGATGACGCCGGCGAGCACAGCGACACCTGCGCGGCATTCTGCGCGCCGGGTGTTGTATGCCGAAGATGCCAGGGCGCGCTTGACGCCAGTATCGCAGATCACCAGGCGTGCGCCGGCAGGCAGGGGAACGTGGCGGTACGTCAGGGACCGGCAGTCCAGGTGGAGCCCCGCATCTTTCCGGCCCATGGCGGAGATGCACTGGTCCATGATGCCGCAATGCACGCCGGCCCATTCGTGTTCCGCTTGCTGGCAGAGGCGCGCGATGTCCATGGGGGGGTGTGACGTGTTCGTCAGCGTCATGAGCGTGTGGGCGTAGGCGACCTCCAGTGCCGCGGAGGAGCTGAGCCCGCCGCCGCGGGGAACGTTGCCGTAGACCACGAGGTTCGCTCCGCAGGCCGGATCGCCCTTGCGGTGCAGCAGCTCGGTGACGCCGCGGAGATAGTTCAACCAGGAGTTGATGCGGGTGGGTGCAAGGTCGTCCAGTGAGAACTTTGCGCGGGTGTTGAGGTTGCCCGCGTACACTTCGATGGTGCGGTCAGGCCGCGGCCCCGCTGCGATGGCGATGCGGCGATTGATGGCCGCGGGAAACACCGGTCCGTCATTGTAATCGGTGTGTTCCCCGATTAAGTTCACTCTGCCAGGTGCGGACGAGATGACCTGCGGGGCTTCATAGAATTGTGATCGGAAGACGCTGAGAGCGGTTGCTTCAACGTTCTCGAATGATGGATCCAACGAGGGCTCCCTCCTGGTGGCCGCAGTATACAAAGAAAATGTTTGAATTTCCAGGTGATCGAGGAACTCCGTTCTCCGGNNCCATTCGCGGTCCCGCCGCCGTCATGCGTACGGCTGGATTCCGGATATTCCCGATCAACGGGATGTGCTGTTCAGCGCCCGGCACGCACCGCCGGCGAAATTTCCATCGTCGGTCGATCTGCGGGGCACCTGTTCTCCGGTGGAGGACCAGGGCACGCTGGGCAGCTGCACCGCTCAGGCGCTGGTGGGTGCACTGGAGTTCCTGGAGAACCACGATGCCGTCCACTTTGCCGACCTCAGCCGGCTCTTCCTCTATTATAACGAGCGGGCGCTGAAGGGGACAACCGGCTCGGATTCGGGTGCGATGCTGCGGGACGGCGTCAAGACACTCACGAAAGACGGCGTCTGCACCGAGCCGCGCTGGCCGTACGTGATCTCACGGTTCAAACGCAAACCCTCGGCGGCGTGCTACCGCGAGGGGAAGACACACACAATCACCTCGTATACGCGCCTGCTGACCCTCGACGATATGCGCACGTGTCTCGCCGCCGGCTATCCTTTTGTCTTCGGGTTCACGGTCTACGAGAGCTTCGAATCTGCGGAGGTCGCTGCCACAGGGATCGTGCCGATGCCGGGTGCTGCCGAGCGTGTGCTGGGGGGCCATGCGGTGATGGCTGTCGGGTATGACGAGTCGGCGGCCCGTTTCCTCATCCGCAACTCCTGGAGCACCCGGTGGGGCCAGGCCGGGTATTGTACGATGCCGTACGCCTATCTTGATAACCGCAATCTCTCTGACGATTTCTGGACGATCCGACGCGGTGGAAACCTCTAAGCCGTCCCTGGTACGGGGCATACTGATGCGCGCGGGCCTGGTTGTTCTTGCCGGGCTCGCGCTGTTGTACTGCGCCGATCTCATCTTCCCGTTGCCCCATCCGAAGCCTTACTCGCTGGTCGTGGCGGACAGGCACGGGGCGTTCGTCCAGGCCTTCCGGGCCCGCGACGGTATCTGGCGTTTGCGCACCGTGCCGGGGGAGATTCCCGGCAGATTGAAGCGCGTGTTGCTTGCCAAGGAAGACCGCTGGTTCTACTACCATCCCGGTATCAACCCTGCTGCGCTGGTGCGTGCGGTCGTTCAGAATGCGATCTCGGGCCGCCGGGTCTCCGGGGCGTCCACGATTACGATGCAGGTCGCCCGCATGCTCGAGCCGAAGGAGCGTACATACGCCGGCAAGCTGCGGGAGATGTTCCGTGCGCTGCAGCTGGAGTGGCACTATGGCAAAGACGACATCCTGGAGATGTATCTCTCCATGGTGCCGCTCGGAGG
>PMCM01000166.1:18725-19408 GCA_003154155.1 Ignavibacteriota bacterium
CGACCCCCGCCGAGGCATTGCGGGGCAGCCTCCCGCGCGAAGCGCCCCAGTTTGCGGACCGCGTCAAAGCACTCGGTGGATCGCGCGGCGACGTCCGGAGTTCCCTCGACCTCGGCTTGCAGCAGCGGGTCGCCGCGCTGCTGGCGAACCACCTGCGGATGTGGCGGCGCGTCGGGGTGAACAACGGCGCCGTGCTCGTGGTGGACAATGCCACGCGTGAAGTGCGGGCCTACGTCGGCACGGGTGATTTCGATGATGTGCTGTCGGGCGGACAGGTGGACGCGGTGCGTGCGTTGCGCTCACCGGGATCGACGTTGAAGCCGCTGCTCTTCGCCATGGAGATGGAGCGGGGCACGCTCACCCCCCGCACCATGCTGCTGGACACCCCGTATGATGCGGAGGGATTTCTGGCGGAGAACTACGACGGCACCTACAGCGGACTGGTGTATGCGTCGGACGCATTGCAGCGTTCGCTGAATGTCCCCATGGTCCGGTTGCTCAAGAGGGCAGGGGTGACGCCGTTCGTGGAGTTCCTCGGGAGCGCCGGCATCGCCTCGCTGACTCCGCAGCGGCCGCGTCTCGGCCTGAGCATGATCCTGGGCGGGTGCGGCGTGACGCTGGAAGAAATGACGGCAGCATATGCCGCATTTCCCAACGGCGGGGTCTATCGTCCGCTCCGGCTC
>PMCM01000163.1:0-3772 GCA_003154155.1 Ignavibacteriota bacterium
AGCTTCTTGATGACGATGGCACGATGCTTCTCGATGAATTCCTGATCGTCAAGCGGATCCTGACTCGGCTGCTGCTCCTCCGGCTTGCGCCCGTACCGGTGCTGCGCCAGCTCGTTGATGGCCTGGATAAGGGCGCCCAACCCGGCATACTTCACGACGTACCGGTCCACGCCGATGCTCCGGGCAAATTCCTGGTCAGAGGCGTCGACATAATTCCCCGTGTAAATAATGAAGGGGATCTTCGCACACGACGGGATCGCCCTCACTTCCTTGCACAACTGAAACCCGTCCATTTTCGGCATCATCGCATCCGCAACGATCATGTGCACCGGTTCCGCATGGACGATGGAGAGAGCTTCCACGCCGTTTCCGGCCAGCAACGCCCGGTACCCGTTCTCCAGCAGGACATCCTGCAGCAATTCCAGGTTCTCCTGAACGTCGTCCACCAGAAGAATCTTGAGGGCAGGGCTGTCACCTGTGACCGAAGCGAGACCATCAGGAAGTGTTGTCATGATGCCCAGTCGTGGAAAGTGGTGTGTATCGTACACTTGGAAATACGCCACCAAAGTAACAATATTAGCCAACTGGTTGCAATACGCCGTGCAACGTATTTCCCTGCAGCGGGGCTACCTAGGAGGCTTGAAAAGAAGAGGTAAGTGGACAAATGGCGGGAAACTGCGGACCGCTACCGGGGGAGAATTACGATACCGTTCTTTATTGCATAGGTCGCAAGTCCGGCGCTATCATGAATATCAAGCTTTTTCATGATGTTGTTGCAGTGCGTGTCGACGGTTCTGATGCTGATATGGAGAATATCGGCCACGTGTTGATGGTTTTGCCCTTCCGCAACCAATTGCAGGATCTCCCTCTCACGCCCGGTCAGTCGGCTGTCGTGGGCATTTGCGGCCCCGGGCTCCTGCTCCGGCGCCTCCGACGCCTTCAGATAGGATTCCAGGATCACTTTGGAAACCGAGGGGCTGAAAAACGCATGCCCCGAGTACACCGACCGGATAGCTGCGAAGAGATCTTCAGCGGAGCTGTTTTTCAGGAGATAGCCGTTGGCCCCGCATCTGATTACCTGAATGATATATTCTTCGTTGTCGTGGGCGGAGAGCACAAGCACCTTGATATGGGGAGCTTCCTTTTTTATCTGGCGGGTCGCCTCAAGGCCGTTCAGCATCGGCATGTTGATATCCATCAGGATGACATCGGGCTCCAGCTGCAGTGCGCGCTCGACGGCAACCCTGCCGTCGGGAGCCTCGCCCACGACCTCGATTCCTTCCGCAATGGAGAGCAGAGACACAAGGCCGCGCCGGACGATCGTATGATCGTCGGCAACAAGAACGCTGATGGGATGATCTGTCATGACTCAAACGGAATGGTGATAGCAACGGAATGTACCGCATTGGGGGACGAGTGTCAACAGGCGGGAACGAGAAGGGAGGCGGTGAGCCCGCCTCCCTGTTACGTTTTCTTGAGATCCTTCATCATTGCATCGACCACTTTTTCCGTGACATCACGCTGAAAATAAAAACCGTTCCGGATTTTCTCGCGAATCGCGTCAAAACGCCTGGTCTTTTCTGCGTCGTACATGGAGCGCGCTTCCTCGGAGACTTCAACACTATCCTTCCGGTCTTCTCCATCCCCTTCGCGGTCCGAATCCTTCACTTTCTGTGAGGAATCGGCACGGGTCCCTTTGACGGAATCCGCTTTGCCGGTGTTGCCGAGAATTTCCTGAATTGACATGTGAGAGTATCCTCTGCGAGGCGTCTAGGCAGCCGACGCCTTCAGTCCCGCTGCAATATTAGTATTGATCGCGATCAGGATGTCGAGCTTCCCCGCTGCGGGGTAGGCAAGAATCTCGAAAATTCTCCTGTCAACGAATGCGCTCAAGCGTAGAACTCCGTCTTTCACCTGCGGCGGCAGGGGGTTGTCTTCGTCCATCAATGACACCTGGAAGAAGGTCCAGAGCCGCTGGTTAAATCGCAGTGCCGCTTCCAAAGCCTGGTCCCGATCGGGTGACGTCCAGTGCGACTGCACATGCCGGAGCAGCGCCGCGCCCTTCATCAGCACCGCCGCTTCGGCCTCGCGGCCGGAGAGGGTGGCGCGCTGCGCCTTGCTATACTGCTCGACCTGCGATCCGGGCATGTTCTATCGCCTTCGTTTCGTATTGGATCAGCTTCCGGGTTTCCTTCAACGCCTGGTAATACTTGCCGTTGTAGATCGCCTCACTGATCGCCGTGAAAATGCCTGTCGTACTCGGCGCGGCATTCAGCACATCCCTGGCCAGGTCCCAATACAGCGTCTGGTACTTCTGCAGGTTCTGGCCGTCAATATACATGAGTTGGATGACAAAATACACACGCTTGCAGGGCGTATCGGCCTTCGCCTCGCTGAGGATTTCTTTCTCGCGGAGGAGAGGGATTTCATTTTCCACGATCAGTTCCACGGTCTTGCCGGTGGCGTTGCGTAAGACCGCGCCACCGGCAATGATCCGTTCGTTGGCTTTCAGTGACAGCTTCAGGGCCATACTTATCCCAGTAGTTGATCCAGCTGTGCCGTACCTTCGTGGGCAATGCCCACCGGCTGTGTAGCAAGGTCCTGCCGAACCTGAACGCTGATTCCCTCGGCAGCACGATCACTCATCGACTGGTCCGGTGTCAGACCGTCGGGAGCGAGCGTCTGCGTGCGGAGTGCATCACGGCGCGCCTGGATGGTAGCACCTGCGGTGTCGAGCTGCTGCAACGCCTGCCCGATCGCATGGTCATCCACCGCTGCCGGAGGCGTAAGCTCCGGTATGGGAAGTCCAGCAGCACCAAGCTTTACTTCGTCCTTCGGAACCGTCCTGATCTTGCCATCCGTACCAATCACAAACGTGTACTGGTGGGATGACTGAGCGTCCGTGCTCTTCGAGCGCGCAGCCTTCTGCGCGCTCTCGTCCGGGGGAACGGTAAGCCGGTTAATCATTGCGCGAAGCCCGGAATAACTTTTCAACCGCTTGACGCGTTCTTCACTACCCGGAGGATACGGAGGATAGTTCTTCACGATCACCTCCAAGTCCTTCTTCATCGCGTCTACTGTCGTGCCGACCTGTTCCATGGTCTGATCCGTCGTCCTGATGTTCGCCGCGACAGCATAGCTGCGCTCACTCTGCGCAGTCAAACGGTTGAACTCTGTTGTACTTCCGGCAATTCCTGCCCGCCCGACCGAATCGTCCTGACCACTCTCAGACTGCGTCCCGGTAATGGCGTGGGAGGTAGGCTTGTCATACCGATTACGGGATCCCTCCAGGCCTTGCGGCCCCTGATCGAACCCTATCTGCTGTATTGACATGTCTCACCTCGGTCCCTTGACTGAAAGGGGGCGTTCGCCCTCTCCCAGATCAGGTTCTCTCGTCATCCCTGGATTAGAACAGCTTGAGAACGGACTGAGCGTTCTGCGCAGACAGGCTCAACGCTGTCGTGCCGAGGGACTGGCGGGTCTGCAACATCAGCATGTTCGCGCCTTCCTCGTTCATGTCAGCATCCGTCAGTGCACCGGCACCGGCTTTCAGCGTATTCACCATCTGATCTGCCCAATCCGAGCGGGTCTGGACAATGCTCAGGCTGGACGACAGTGAGGACGCCTTCACGCGCAGTGCGCTGGTGGCATCGGACAACTGTGTCAACGCCGAGTTGATCGACAGCGTTCCGTTGGTCGAGTCTGACCAGCTTGTGGCAATACCGCCGGAGCTCTGGCCGACAATACCAATGGTCATGCCGGTTGCCGTTGC
>PMCM01000163.1:3920-5403 GCA_003154155.1 Ignavibacteriota bacterium
GCGCTGTTGACCTTCTTGCCGCTTGACAGACGATCCTGCGTCCGATTCAACAGACCAACCGTGTTCTGAAGGCTCAGCAGGTTAGCCCGCATGGCAGACGTTAAGGAGATGTCTTGTGCCATACAATTTCCCTTTCTAGGAATTTGGTGTATGTAAGGTGGTTCCTTCTGGAACCGCACCTGTTTCTATTATCGGCGGGGACCGGAAATACTTTAGGGGTCGGGGGAGATTTCTTTGGATTCTACGTAACATATTGTCTGACAACGCGCTACAATTCGGCGGGACAGGTCAACGGGGAAAGCGCCTCCTACACCGGGCCCTTTGCCGTCATATCCCGGGCCAATGCAGACACAACCTGGTCAACAACATCCTTGTTCGCATAATACCCGAGACGCATCCGTTCACGAATTGCCTCGAATTTCCTGCTCTGATCTGCTTCGTAACGGGCTAACGCCTGATCCGATACATGCACATGGTACCCACCCGCGCTACTGTCCCCCCCCGGCATGTTCCGCCCACCCGCCACATTCCGCCGGCCGTCACCCGTACCGGCCGGCCCTATCATATTCAACACGTCCTGGATTCCCATGATCGCGCTCCGTCAATCGCCTAACCGGTGACGCCCTTGAGCCCGGCGGCAATGTTGGTGTTGATATTAATGAGAATATCAAGCTTTTCGGGTGCCGGATATGCCAGCGTTTCAAAAATCCTCCGGTCAATGAAGGCACTCAACCGGAGGACGTTCTCACGAATCTGCTGCGGCAGGGGGTTCTTCTCGTCAAGTAACGCCACCTGGAAGAATGTCCAGAGCCGCTGATTGTACTTGAGAGCTTTTTCCAGCGTCATGTCACGATCGGGCGCCGACCAGTGGGACTGCACATGTTTCATCATCGCTGCGGCTTTCATCAGTACCGCGGCTTCCGCTTCCCGATCACTGAGCGCCGATACCTGTGCTCGACTGTACACTTCTGCCTGACTCGTTTGCATGACCTATCCCTTGTCGTTCAGTTCCACCACGTTGTGAACTTGCACTTCAGTCGGGAGGGAAAGGCCCGCGCCTTCCCCTCCCCGACCACCGGAAGCTTAGAACAGCTTCAGCACAGACTGCGCGTTCTGGGCGGACAGGCTCAANNGCCGTCGTGCCGAGGGACTGGCGGGTCTGCAACATCAGCATGTTCGCACCTTCTTCGTTCATGTCGGCGTCTGTCAATGCGCCGGCACCGGACTTCAGCGTGGCCACCATCTGATCTGCCCAATCCGAGCGTGTCTGGACAATGCTCAGGCTGGACGACAGTGCGGACGCCTTCACGCGCAGTGCGCTGGCAGCGTCGGACAACTGTGTCAACGCCGAGTTGATCGACAGCGTTCCGTTGGTCGAGTCTGACCAGCTTGTGGTAATACCGCCGGAGGCCTGGCCAACAATGCCAATGGTCATGCCGGTTGCCGTTGCCTGGAAACCTTCGATGCTCAGGGAGCTCGAACC
>PMCM01000185.1 GCA_003154155.1 Ignavibacteriota bacterium
CCTTACTTGCCCCCCGTGGCCGAACACTTCCTTGCCAAACAGCGCCCCCCTTCTGACACCCAGGCCGTATCCCGTCCACGCAAACCCGAGCGTGCCCCCGCCGTCTGCCGGAATGAATGTCTGCTGTTGGGAGAGGGAGGCTGGAGTGACAAGCGCTCCTTCATAGAGCGCCTTGCTCCATCTCGCCATATTCTCCGCCGTGGACATGATCGCTCCNNGGTATGCGTTTCTTCAACTTCCAGATATGTACGGTCAAGGGCGAGGGGAGTGAACAAAAGCTGTCTGAGCTGCGAGGAGACTGAGGTATTCGCGGCTTTCTTTATGATCATTCCAAGAAGGATGTAATCGGTGTTGCAGTACCTGTAGGCGCCGCCGGGAGGACTGTGGGGGGGACCTACAAATTTCGTAAGAATTTCTTCCGGCGTCCACACCCTCGCAGGATTCGCCGCGACAGAATCCCCCTCAGCACTTGGATCGTTGAGGTAGTCAAACAGGCCGGATGTCATATTCAACAGCTGGCGGATTGTTACTGCGCCCGAAATGTTGGGATACGCGGGAAGCCAGTGACCCAGCGAGTCGTCGAGGGAGAGCAAGCCCGCTTCGGCAAGTTTGAGCACCGTTGTGCTGACGAACGCCTTCGTGTTGCTTCCGATACCGAAGGCCATGTCGGGCGTAATATTTGCGGCGGGGCTGACTGATGATACACCAGAGACTCCCAGCCACATTCCCTGCCCCGGTATCAGGACAGCCGCGGAGGCACCGGGTACCTTCTGTGCTATGCGGACGCTGTCCAGTGCGTGCTGGAATTGAGCGGCAAGCCGTGCATCGAAGGCCAGATTGCCTTCGCCATCAGGAGTAACGACGAATCGGCAGGGCGACTGAAGGGACAGCCCTGCATGCGTCTTTTTCGCCGGCGCATCTGCGGGAGGTGTTCGGCCGGAATCGATGAGAGAAGACTCTTGGGCATTCGCCCCTTGCGCAAGGCACAGAACACAAGCGAAGACCAGTTTGGGCAGGATGGATGTTCGCAACATCGATCCGGGGCGGACGTAGAGGCGCATGAGAGAGGTTAATCATTTCTCACGGTATTGTCAACTTCACGCTTGACGACGAGCCGCGCGAGTGTGCCGCCCGCCAGCGCATCTCCGCGCGGCCCGTCTGCCAAGTTTCCCCATCCCAACCAGGAGGGACGAATGCCCCTAACGCAGAACCACCAGCTTGCGCGTCTGCACGAATTCGCCGGCGGACCCGGCGACATGTGATATGGGAGTGTTCGCCTTCATTGTCGATCGCATGCTATTTGGTGTGGAGCAGGACACGGTCGCCGTTACGCAGAAGAACCGTCACGACCCCGGCGTCGTGCGGGATCTCTTTCTTGACGATCTGCGTGATGCCGATCATGAGATCCGTCGCTTCAGTCCCGCCGAGCAACGTCTGCAGATCGGCGGCGCTGAGAGTGTATGTCCCCGTGTTGGGCACGGTCACCACCACTTCCTTGGCAAACTCCGGTCCCATTCCCTGCAACGGACCTCCCATGGCAAACGGCCCTTCCCTGCGGCTCTTTGGACCGCACGGTCCACCCTTGCCGCCGAGACTATCCGGGACGCCGTGCATCTCGCGGCCGGCAAGCTGACTGGGACGGAGGTGCGGGCTGATCCGGACAAGCACGCTGTCTGCCACCGACCCGCCGCTCCACTGGATGTTGAGATCGGCGCTCGCTGACACCGTATCGCCGTCTGCGTGCCCGCTTATCGAGAGAAGCGATGCTGGCGCGGTGATGGGGAATGCCCCCGCAGTAAACGCAGACGAGCCCGACACGGTGAAGATGTACACGCCGTTTGCGGCGAACGGGATATTGACGCCCACTCCCGGACTCATGTGCATTCCCCTGCTGAAGGACTCATACAGGACGCTGCTGTCCCGGTTCGTGTGTTTCGCAAGCACCGTGTTGCCGTCGGCGTACCCCAGGCTTACCGAGCCGACGTCGATTCCCCCCGGCCGGATCGCCGTTGTAACGGTATCGAGATACACTACCGCATAGGCTTCCCCGACCGAGCCGGATTCACTGATGTCCGGCCCCACAAATTTTTCCCAGCCGATGGAAAAGATTCCCTTCGCCGTTTCGCTCGTGACCCCGGCGACAGAGAGCTGTGCAAGGTCCTGACTGACGACCGTCGACGCATCCAGAAGACTCGTCACCGAGGTTTGGGTGTCCGGTCCCGCCAGTTCAGAACAGCCGACGATCATCAAGAGAATGGGGATAGCCAATTCCCCCGCCAGGTTCAGCAGCCGATTTCGCATCTCGGGTCCCTTCTGAGGTTCTGTGATATTGGCGTGCTGCCTTCAGCAGCGTCCTGATGAACATACGGTACCGCAACACGACCAGCAATACCATGAATATGGTATTTGTTGCGGCATGGTGAGATCGGGCGAGTGCGGGATCAACGGAAGAAAGGGCGGGTGACCCGTTCCACAAACGGAGTTCAGCGCTGGCAGTTCAAGAAAATGACGGTCCGAAGAGAGTCCCTCGGATGAAATGTCCTAGTTCTTCCCTTTGTATTGCAACACCAGCATGGTAATGTCATCCGTTTGGGGGGCGCCATTGGAAAAGCCGGCAAGATCCGTCTGAATCGTCTGGAGCATCTGTTTCAAGCCGGCCCCGTTTGACCGGCGGAACGACTCTTCCAGACGGACTGTTTCAAAGAGCTGGCTGTCATGATCCATGGCCTCGGTGACGCCATCGGTATACAGCAGGATGGTATCCCCGGGTTTCAGGGTGATTTTGTGGCTGTCATATTCCATCCCCTCCACCATCCCGAGCAGGAAGCCTCCTTCATGGGTGACCGGTTCGATGGCGCCGTC
Source organism: Ignavibacteriota bacterium (assembly GCA_003154155.1). Lineage (GTDB taxonomy): Bacteria > Bacteroidota > Ignavibacteria > UBA10030 > UBA6906 > Fen-1255. Next base: position 2,863 of record PMCM01000185.1, read on the forward strand.
GCTCCTCTTGATGTACGGGGGGGGATGGCCTCCGTAGCTGAACTGCATATCTCCGGTGCGCGTATTGAGCACTCCATAGAAGATCGTCACGAACATTCTGCCGTTCCCTTCGGGGATCAGCATGGTGTTGATCCGCCGGAGCGTTTCTCCCGGATTGACCACCTGGGTGGCTATTGCCTTGAGGAGCGTCCGGCTGACGGCCATAAAGATCGCAGCCGGGACTCCCTTTCCGGAGACGTCACCGATAACGAATGCCAGCCGGTCTTCGTCCAGAAAGAAGAAGTCGTAGAAATCCCCGCCGACCTCCTTGGCAGGCACCATTTGTGCGTAGATGTCGAACTCTTTGCGGTGCGGGAAGGGGGGGAAAGTTTGCGGGAGGATGGATTGCTGGATGCGCGCGGCGGTGGAAAGGTCGTTCTTCACCGACAGCAGCTGCTCCCGTTCATGCGTCGCCTGCTTCAACACCTCCAGTTGCCGCAATGTCCTGGAGATGGTCGTCTCCAGATCTTCAAAGTCAATAGGCTTGGTGAGGAAATCGAACGCCCCCCGGTTCATCGCGGTTCTGATATTCTCCATGTCGCCATATGCCGATACGATGACGGATTTCAGACACGGATCGTTCTTCTCTCCGATTTTTTCGAGAAGTGTCAGACCGTCCATCTCGGGCATGTTGATGTCGGAGAGCACCATACTGATGTCCTGGTGCTCATCGAGTTTCTGGAGCGCCTGCACACCATTCTGGGCGAACTCAAACCGCATGACATCTTCACGGATCTGTTTGCGGAAACGCTGGCGGACCAGAATTTCAAGATCCGGTTCATCGTCGACCACGAGAATCGTTGGGGTCACCAGGTTGTTCCTTTGGTGGAAAGAGACGTGTGAGGAGATTGGAATAACCTATCCTGCCGGGTTTTTCAACACATCCTTCTTTACCTGCTCGAAGTCGATCGGCTTGGTGAAGTAATGTTCTGCACCGGTGGACATCGCCGTCTTAAAGTTGTGATCGTCGCCGTAGGCGGTAATCATCGAGACGTGGATTTCCGGATACTGCTCCTTCAGGGCCTTCAACAATTCCAGTCCCGTCATGCCGGGCATGTTGATATCCGACAACACCCAGACGACGTCGGGGGGAACCGTGGCGTTCAGATACTGCAGTGCCTCTTCGCCCGAAAAGGCGTAGCACAGTTCGACGCGTCCCTCCTTCACTTCCCGGCGGAATTGCTGGCGGAAGAGGATTTCCACATCGCGCTCGTCATCCACGATCATAATCTTCATATGTGCACCCCCCCGTTGTTCTCGTGGGTCTTCGGCAGGATGATCACAAACTCCGTGTACTCTCCCTCTTTGGTGTTCACGAGGAGCTCTCCCTTGTGTTCCTGGGTGATAATGTCATACGAAAGCGAGAGCCCCAGACCTGTGCCGACGCCGGCCGGTTTCGTGGTGAAGAAGGGATTGAAGACCTTTTCCCGAATTGCCAGAGGGATCCCGCTTCCGTTGTCACGAATCCGGATTTCCACCTTGTCCTCCAGATTCCGGTCGCTCACCACGACCGTAGGGCTGAAACCGTTTTTGACGGTCTTCCGTTTTTCGTTGGCCGCGTAGCAGGCGTTGTTGACAATATTGAGGAACGCCCGGCTGAGGTCCTGAGGGACAACGCTGATCTTGCCAATCGTGGAGTCGAGGTGCGTTTCGATTTTGATATTGAATGATTGGTCTTGTGCGCGCATCCCGTGATAGGCGAGATTCGTGTACTCCGTCAGGAGGGCGTTCAGATCGGTGTCCTGCCGTTCGCCAGCCTTCCCCCGAGAGTGGAGCAGCATCCCCCGTACGATACTGTCCGCCCGCTTGCCATGTTCGTTGATTTTGGTGACATTCTGTTCGAGATCGCTCAACACTTCCTCGATCTCTTTTGCACGCACGGGATCGACGCGGTCACGTTCAGCCGCAAGCTCCTTCCGCAGGTCTTTCGTGAGATCCTGGGAAAGCACGGCGAAGTTGGTGATGAAGTTGAGCGGGTTCTTGATTTCATGCGCAATGCCTGCGGTCAGCTGACCGAGGGAAGCCATCTTCTCGGAGAGAATCAGCTGGGTCTGCGTTTCTTTCAGATTATTGAGTGTCTTTTGCAGCTCGGCTGTCCTCTCACCCACCTGCTGCTCCAACTCCGCTCTGCGCCTCTTCATCCCCCCCATACGGTAGAAATAGAAGGACGGTCCTGTGGTGAGGAAAAAGATCACTGCGAGCACCAGGAACCATCTGGTCTGGTAGAAGTGGGGCAGCAGCACGAACGACACGGAGGCGCCTGTTTCATTCCAGATCCCATCGCTGTTCGCAGCAATGACGCGGAAGGTATACTCCCCGGGATCCAGGTGCGTGAAATACGCTTCGCGGCGGGACCCGGCGTCCACCCACTCGTTGTCGAGTCCCACCAGCTGATACTTGTAGTGGACTTTCGCGGCGCCGATGAAGCTCAGCCCGGCGTAGTGGAACTCGAAACGGGCTTTGCCGGCCGGAATACGGACCTGGGACCCCGTGTGCTGAGGATCTCCTTCAACAAGAAACCGGTCAATGACGACCGGGGGTGGAACGTTGTTGATACGGATGTCTTCCGGATTGACTATGGTGACGCCTTTTACCGTGGTGAAACAGATCTTCCCATCGTGCGTACGACAGGCATCAGGAAACCCGGTGGCATCGCATTCCACGCTCTCCATGCCATCCGCCGTGCCATACACGACCGAGCTCAGCATCGGCTTCTTCCCATCCGCAACATCGTCCAGCTCTTTCTTACTGACGCGGTACACACCCCTGTTGCACGACATCCACTCATAGCCGAATTTGTCTTCAATAAACGAGTACACGTTGTAGTCAAACAGGCCCTGCTTGGGTGTAATATTGACAAGCGAGTCCCGCTTGAGGCGAAAGAGGCCTTCGCCGTACAGACCGAACCAGAACGCTCCGGCAGAATCTTCTTCCACCGTGATCGCGCCAAGGGCAGGGAGATGATAGCGTTCCGTGATGTTGATCAAGCTCCCGTTGTACAGGCGGTATACCGAGTCCCGGCTGGTCACCCACATCGATCCGCTCCGGGTTTCGAAAAGGCCGAACACCGGATCCTTGCTTGTGTAGAGACTGTCGAGAGGTTGATATCGCCGGAGCTTGCCATTGTGCATCACGAAGATTCTGCCTTGCGATACTATCAAGACCTCTCCCGTTCGGCGCACGAGCCCGCCGTCCGCTTTGACATTCTTTGCCTGCTCGGGGCTCAGAGCGAGAGTGATGGAACCGTCCTTGTATGTGCAGATGCCGTTGTCTGTCGTGATCCAGAGTTTTCCCTCGTTGTCTTCTCCAAGACCCCGGACACCGTTTGACGGAAGTCCGTTGTGTTTGTCGAACACCGTAACGACACCATCCTTCAACCTGTCAAGCCCCCCATCAAGGGTACCGATCCAGAGTGCGCCTGCTCTGTCTTCGAACACCGCGTTGGTGGGATCATTACTCAATCCGGAACGCGTCGAATAGGTGACGAACTTCTCGTCGCGAAAACAGTCCACTCCACCGCCGTTGGAGCTTGACCAGACACTCCCCTCTTTGTCGACAAGAAGCCGCTGGACATCGATTCCGGACAGGCCTTCCTTTTCCCCGTACTGTTCGATTTTGCCCGACGCGTACCGGGCAATGCCCTTGCGCGTCCGAAGCCACAGGCTCCCTTCCCGGTCTTCGACGATCTCGCGAACGTCATTCTCGTCACGGTCCGGAGATACCTGAATCTGGGTGAATTTGCCGTCGGCATATCGGGCAAGTCCCCGGCCGGTCCCAAACCAGATTGCTCCCTCCCGGTCTTCCGCGATCGCGTAAACAAGTGAATCGGGAATCCCATCTTCTTTCCCGAAATGGCGGAACGATCCGTCTGCAAATGCAACGACCTTGCCCCTGACGGCCATCCACACCGTTCCCCGGCGATCCTCAAAAATATTCGTTACGCCGTTGATTCGTTGGAAGAGGGAGTCCGGCAAGCCCGGTTTCCCTGTCATCGTTTCCATGGTGCCGTTGCTGCTCTTCGCCAGACCCTTCGCGGTGCCGATCCAGAGGTTCCCTTTGCTGTCCCGGCCAAGGGATGTCACGGTGTCGCTCGGGAGTCCGTTCGCCCGCGTATACAACTTGAACGATCCCCCCTTCCACTCGGCATAACCCCTGTCGGTGCCGAACCACACCGTTCCGTCGGGAGCCGACGCCCAGGTAATGACGCGATCGCTCGGTAGCCCGTCGGCCTTCCGATACGCCTTGAAGGTGCCGTTCGCGAACCGGACGATTCCAGGAGAAGCGCCCTGTGGCCGCAGCCAGATACCTCCCTCACTATCTTCCAGAAGCCTGACGATCCAGGAGTTCGGCAAGGCGGGTGTATTCACTTTGTTAAACACGGTGAACTGGACACCGTCAAACCGCGTCAAGCCCTCTTCGGTGCCAAACCAGATATACCCATCACGGCTCTGGATCATGTCGTCAGCGCCGTTCTGCGGGAGTCCGTTCGCCGTCGTCCATTTCTCATGTACATACTGTCTGATCGATTTCCTCTGTGCAATCGCCATCGAGGCAGACAGACATGCCACAATGAGCACGCAAAAGAGCAACGAGAACGCAGACCTGCGAACGAAGCGCTCAGATTGGGTCATGACGGGACTTCCCTTCTGAAGGGTGGGTGAAGAAATCTCTCTTCTCGGGGTGAGCAGTGTTGGATACGGAGTCAGGGTGAAGGCGGCACATCGCCAGGGGACGAACGAGGTCGTAATGCCATGCGGACACTGAAGCTTCGGCCATCGATCTTGCTTTCAAATCAAAAGAACGGGGATTCCAAGGCTGAACCTGAGACGTAGCCGGCAGCTCCTTGCCAGGGCGGCAGCCTGGCTGCATCACGAGAATACCACAGGAAATCAGGTGAAACCTTGGGTCCACCAAGGCCGACTGAGAAACCACCAGGATTCCGGCTTGACATCCAGTGATCAGTATAACTCAAGAAATGACACATACGTTCCCGGATAAGGAGAGAAATCGGCCCTTTGTACATATTCTGGTGCCAGACCTGTTCCGGCACCGACCAGGATCCATGTCAGTCAAACGGAAGGTTCGCCGCCGCCCCCCGATCAGCCTAACTGCCGGAGAACCCTGTAGTACAGGAACAGTGGGGCCGTGCACACTGTTAGAGCTTAGGAGTTGTTGGTCTTTTCCATCTTCCGCGCCAAGGGCTTGAGTGCCGGACCGCGGAATACCTGTGCAGCGTCTGACGGGAGATTGCTATGCTTCGGGTCTTGAGAAGCAGACCATGCGGCAATTGCATCCGGGGATTCCCATTCGCCTGCCCACCCCTCCAAAACATGTCCCACATCTTCACTTCATCCCCGGCACTGATCGCTTCCATCACGGGCCACAGATCTCGAATGTTTTCGTTCGTCCGCATCGGCCGGCAGTACGATGCAGGGATGAACCCGACGCACACAAGCATGAGATAGACAATCCTTACGCAGGTGATCTCATATGTTCAAACGGGATGATTCATGAAGCTGACATCTGTGGCGCTTCTCAGCATTCTGCTCACACAACCGGCACTGGCCACACACATTGCGCCAACGAACGGGAAGGACCCAGACCTGGAATCTCCCCCGGCGTCCGACACTGCTCCGACCGTGTCGGTCGAACCTCGAGGTATCTACGTGGATAGCAATGTCCTTCCCCTCACACCCGACAAGGAGGCGACGCTGGCTGCATCCCTTACCACAGCCGGAGTGGATGGCGTGGTCCTGGTGTTCGGATGGAATGGGCTGGAACCCACGAAGGGCCATTATCAGTGGGACACGCTCG
>PMCM01000260.1 GCA_003154155.1 Ignavibacteriota bacterium
GCTGGCGTAGCTCAGTTGGTTAGAGCACCAGATTGTGGATCTGGGGGTCGTAGGTTCAAATCCTACCGCCAGTACATCTCAACGAGTTATCAATCCTCGATTTTCAATCTCCCAACCTCGATCATCCCCGGCCTCTGCCGGGGATTCGTTTTCCACGCAACGCTCCTTCTGCTTATCGTTGAAACTTTCTGTTGACGATGCTGGCAGGTGGAAGTATATCTTCCCAATTGTTTTTATCCCGGCTGGCTGTGGTGCGCTGAAGGAGCACGGCGACGGGACGATGGAAATCAAACGCATGTTCGTACCTGAGACGAAGAGGAGAAAAGGCGTCGCTACCGGGAGTCACAGGCCTGGCGGTTGCAACTCCTGCCGAATAGTCGTATTTTATGAATATTTTTGTCAGCACGCCTCCCCTTTACACCATACGCGCGATGATTCCCGATGACGACGGAACAACGTATAGTCGAACCCCGGTTGCTCAGGGGTTTTCGAGATTACCTGCCTGCACAGATGAACGCCCGGCAGAAGATGATCGCCACGATCAGGCAGGTATACGAGCGCTACGGATTTCTCCCCCTGGATACCCCTGCGCAGGAATACCGTGTGACCCTGATGGGATACGGCGAAGAAAACACGAAGCAGATCTTCGGGTTCATCAATCCTGAAGAAGAAGATGTTGCCCTTCGTTTTGACCTGACCGTCCCTCTGGCCCGTGTGGTCGCGCAGTATCCGGATTTGCCGCTCCCATTCCGCCGCTACCAGGTGGCGCCGGTCTGGCGCGCGGACAAACCCGATCCCGGCCGTTTCCGAGAATTCCTGCAATTTGACCTGGATTCCGTGGGCGTGTCGTCCAATGCCGCAGATGTGGAAATCCTGTGCGGTATGTACGATACCTTGCGAGCCCTTGGCATCGAACACTTCAAGGTCCGTTTCAGCGACCGGAAGGTTTTGAACAGCCTCCTGGATTTTGCCGGGATACCCCGTGAGATGGCGCACGGGGTCTTCCGGGTGCTGGACAAGCTGGAGAAGGTCGGGCTGGAGAACATTTCGGCGGAGTTGACGACGGGGCGCACAGACGTTTCCGGAGACAAGATTCCCGGACTCGGTCTTTCCGCCGCTGCAGTGGATCGTATCAAGGAATTTCTGGCCATGCCGCGGGGAAAACGTAAAGATGTCCTTGCGGATATGTCGAAATTGTTTGCCCGGGTCCCATCGGCGGTTGAGGCGGTGACCGAGCTGCAGTTCATGTGTGATGCCCTCGACAGCCTGGCCATCCCGGACGAACAGGTGGCCCTGGATCTCAGCATTGCGCGTGGTCTGGACTATTATACAGGACCTGTTTTCGAGGCGATCCTGACCGATGCGCCCGAATTCGGCTCGGTCTTCGGCGGGGGGCGTTACGACGGTCTTGTCGAGCGTTTTCTGGGACGGAAGATTCCCGCGGTTGGGGCATCGATAGGCGTGGACCGGCTCTTCGCAGCCATGCAGAAGCTCGGTCTTGTCCACCTGGTCCCTTCCACAGCACAAGTGCTCGTGACGGTTATGGAACCGGCCCGCATGCATGACTACCTGAAGCTTGCGCGGATGCTCCGCGCCGAAGGGATCAATACGGAACTCTACCTCGGCGAGGAGAGCGGACTGGGCAAACAGTTGCAGTATGCCAACCGCCTTCAAATTCCGGTTGCCATCATCTTGGGGAGCGACGAATTCGCCGCCAACGAGGTGACGGTCAAGGATCTGCTGCTGGGTGCGTCGCTGCAGGATCGCAAGAAGAACGCAAAGGGCAAGGAACGGGATGAGTATCTCGTGCTTTCGCGCAAGGCACAGGTCAAGGTGGCGGCGTCCGAGTGTCTGGCCTGTGTGCGTGAAATTCTCAGCCGTCCACGCCCGGCCTGATCATCGCATCGCAGAAGGGTCTTCATGACAAAGCGCATTCTCCTGACTGGGAACTCCCTGACGATCGATCAGGTCGTGAGCGTTGCACGGGACGCCGCACAGGTGGGGCTTGCAGCGGGGTCGCGGGGCAGCATGAAGCGGTCACGCGAGTGGGTGGAGCGGGCTGTGCGCGAGCACGCGATCGTGTACGGCGTCACCACGGGCTTCGGGGCATTCCAGAATGTCTTCATCCGGAACGACCGGTTGCGGGAATTGCAGCGCAATCTCATCCTCAGTCATTGCGCCGGTGTGGGTGAGCCGTTTGCCGAAGAAGTCGTTCGGGCCATGCTGTTGCTCCGGGCGAATGCCCTCGCGTGCGGACATTCGGGGATCCGCATCTCGACGGTGGAGCGGCTCCTCGACATGCTGAACCGGGGCGTGCATCCTGTTGTCCCGTCGCAGGGTTCCGTGGGATCCAGCGGCGATCTTGCGCCTCTTTCACACGCAGCTGCGGTGCTGATCGGCGAAGGGGAGGCCGTCTACAAGGGAAAGCGAATGCCGGGGAAGAAGGCGCTGCAGGCCGCAGGAATACAACCGGTGGTGCTCGAGGCGAAAGAGGGCCTTGCGCTCAACAATGGCACGCAAGCAATGACGGCCGTGGGTGCATTGGCCGTTCATGATGCGCTCCGTCTGGCCGACATTGCGGATATTGCCGCCGCCCTCTCTGTGGAGGCGGTCAAGGGCAAGAGTACACCGTTTGCAGAAAAAGCTCTCGCGACCCGGCCGCACGCGGGCCAGGGACATTCCGCACGCAACATCCGTGCAATGATCAGCGGCAGCAGGCTGGTCGATCGCGTGGATCACGACACCCGTGAGAAGGTGCAGGACTCGTATTCCATCCGTTGTGCCCCCCAGGTACACGGCGCTTCGCGCGATGCCATCG
>PMCM01000018.1 GCA_003154155.1 Ignavibacteriota bacterium
GGGCGAACTTCCCCCCATCCACGATGATTTGCGGGTTGTTCCCATCTCCGGTCACACACCCCGGGTCACTATTGGCCATAGTCACAATATTCCCCACTATTCGTACCATGCGAGGATCTCATAGGCATGAGTTGTCGGGAAGAACGGCGGCGATGACGTCCGGAAACGCTCGTCAAACCGGATGTTCACCGACAGCCCCCGGGTGATCGACGAATTTGTCGTCGCGTCCAGATCCTGCACTGTCCATCCTCCTATTGTGTAGAGAATTCCCAGAGGACGGGTGTTGTAGTTCTCGACATGGATCGTATTGGCATAGCTGAAGAGCGCTGCCATGACGGTGAAGTTGGGTCCGCTCGTCGCCGTGTTATCAGCAATGGTAATCCCGTTATATGCCACAATGCCGAGCATGTCGGTGGATGCCGGATTAGTACGGGGATCGGTGGCATACAGGATATCGTTGTCGATCACGACGTTGCCGTGTGCAGCACCGGTGGTATCCAGTGCCCCGACGGTATAGCGGCCTTTCACCGTTCCCTGGACATGGACCGTGCCGTCGCTGTTGTTCAGCACGATGGTCCCGTTCGGCGCACCCGTGGAAAGCAGGGAAGTCGTGTCCGGACTTGCACCGCGATGCCAGGAGATGGAGTCCGATTTGAACTTCAGATACAGATCCGAGCTGCCTGTGAACAGTTTGCCGCCGGTCGCATTGTCCCGCAACCGTTCATAGTTCCGGTTCAACGGGATGTCCACGCCGCTTTCCACGCCGGCGTTGAAGATCGGGTGGCCGGACCAAGACGTGCTGTCCACGCCGTTCTTTGTCGTGACTTTCCCGCCGAAGTACGGCGTTCCCGTTGTGCGCAATGTTCCCTGGACGTGCACGGGGCCGAAGGCTGAGTCGCCGGTGGCCCAGTATACATTTGCGGCGGAGGTCCCGGCATAGACGGCGAACTTCGCGAAGCTGCTTGGACGCAGCGTGACGGTGACGACCGTCGTGCTGTCGTTGTATTGTGAGATGGACCGCAGCGTCAGCCGCGGATCCCCGGTATTGGGATCGACGCTGCTGGTGGAATCGACGGTAACTGTAAACGTGCCGCCGTCAAACGACACCGGTGTCGTATACCCGCTGAACCAGGGATTCCCGTTGATGTTCGGAGGATACTGGAAGATGTAGTTCGCCGCAATGTTGGCACCGGCAATTGCGATATTCCGCCCCTTCACCCCCTGATAGTAGTTCAGGGCATTCTGATACGCCTGGACGCTCATATCCGACATGAGGACGCCGCTCAGCAGGAGCAGCGACACGTATCCCATGACAAGCAGAATCGACGCTCTTCCCATGTGTTCTCCCCTTTACCTGTTGCGATAGTTTCGTGAAGACAACCTCATCTGCTGCCAGAAGGCGGACGAGTATTGCTGGTTGACGGGTGCCGTCTCCACAATCTCTGCAGCAACGGTGTTTTCGACAATGATCGATATCTGGATCGTCTGGATCTTCTGCAGATTATTGCCCGTAATCGGGAAGGGAATGAATACTCCCTGACCGTCAAAGTACTTCAGCTTGAAACTGGTCACGCCGAGGTTGGCCCCCTTGGGGGTCGCCGTATTCACGACGCGGTACAGCAACCTGTCGCGCGGGTTTGTCGTCGAGAGCAATTCGCTGGTGGGCCCGAGGTAGTAGTAGACACTGTCCACCACACCGTCAGGTCCGGACCCGGTCAGGTCCACGTCGGTGAGAAACTTGATTCTCTCGGAATCGGCGAGAATAACCGCCCGCGTCGGGTCCGGGAGATTGTTCGGCTCCTTGCAGTAGCCGATCTTCCGGAAATCATATTCGAGGAGTTTGGTGATCTCCACGAGGTTTTCCTGCACCAGCAGTTCACCGCCGTACGACTGCATATTCTCCGAGTTTGCCGTGCCGACACGTATGGTCGAGAGCAGCAGCCACCCGAAGAGGATGAACGATCCGATCACGTCAAGTATCGCCTGTGCGCCCATAGTCCATTCCTCCGTCGACGGTTATCGGAAATACCAATAGCTGTAGATCGATGAAAACTTCAGCGTGTCCTTCATGAACGGGCTCGACACCCAGACCTGGAGCCGTTTATGGTAGGTGCGCGACGCCGAGTGGATCACCGCGTTGCTGGAGACGGTGACGTAGTCGACGGAATCGCGTATCAGGAAATTTGCCGACCGGAAGTTCACGGAGTCGCCGTTCACCCATTTCGAAAACCCGTTGAAGTCGTCATAGTCGTTGAAGGTGGCTTCGGTCTCCCCCGTTTCACTTCCCAGGTTGACGGTCAGGGAAGCAGGCGAGCTGATGTCGCTCGAAACCGTATTCTGATCGAACGCCTTGCCCGACGCGGTTTCGATCTGCGAGATGCCGAGCGACGTGGCCATGATCAGATATTGCGAGGTCTCGACCGAGGAGCCGCTGTCGAGTGTCGTATTGTTCATCATCATGATTACCGTGCCCAGTAATGCGAGGGCAAAGATGCTGAGCAGTGTTTGTCCGAGTCCCATGGGTCACCTAGTCGTCCGTTGTGGCGGATGCAATTTCTTCCAGCGTTGTCTGTCCCATCTTGATGCGTTCGATACCGGATCGCCGGAGGGTCCACATGCCGTCCTTGATCGCCTGGACGCGCAGTTTCTCCTCGTCCACCTCCTCGCCGGATTTCGCAATGAGGTTGCGGATTTCGCGGGAGAAGTAGAGGGCTTCGTGGATCGCCGCCCGTCCCTTGTATCCGCCGTTGCATTTGTCGCATCCCGCGGCTTCGTAGATCGTGTTCTGGTCCAGGTCTTCGTCGGTGAAGCCGAACTTCGTGTAGACCTCCCTGTCGATTTCGTTCTTGTCGAGCGGGTGTCTGCATTCCTTGCACAGGGTGCGAACCAGCCGCTGGGCGACGATGATGTTGATCGCGTACGCGATGAGGAACGGTTCGATGCCCATCTTGTACAACCGGGAGATCGCGCTGGGGGCGTCATTCGTGTGCAGGGTCGAGAAGACCAAATGGCCGGTGAGNNTACCCCGGATGGCCTGGTCGAAATTCATCTTCGGCCCGATGCGCAGCTGGCGCGCCCCGCGGATGATATATTCCACGGGATCTTCGACCGTGAGCACATTGACGGTGGGGTCGATCACCTGGTGCAGCGCGGCGATCAGCGTCGTGCTCTTGCCGCTTCCTGTCGGGCCTGTCAGAATGACGATGCCCTGGGGTTTTGCGATCGCCCTGTTGA
>PMCM01000017.1:0-357 GCA_003154155.1 Ignavibacteriota bacterium
CCACTCCTGTTCGACGAGGTAACGCGTTCGACTCCACCGCTTGTACAGGCGATAGTGGGTGACGCTGGACCGATCGGCACACGAGCTTTCTTCTTCCTTGGAGACAGCAATGATGGGACAGCCGCCCTCCGGGTGTCGCACACCTCAACCTCACCGCTGTCGCTCTCACTTCTCATGAAGGTGATTTCTCCTACCAACGTTCTGTACGATGCAAGCAGCGAACTCACACCAGGCAATATCTTCAACCTTGGGGTGGGGGATGCAGGCGAGCAATTCCCTGTTGTGGAGACCGGCCTTTATCTCATCGTCGTTGAAGCCGCTTCGGGGAGTTCATTCCCGTCACTATTCCAGGTCCAC
>PMCM01000017.1:367-4554 GCA_003154155.1 Ignavibacteriota bacterium
ACGGGGCTCTTTAAGTTCGGCAATCCCCTTTCCATATCACGATTTCCGATTGCCGTCTTGATTCCACCGAGCGGTTCCCCGGGAGGGTTTCCGTTAGGTGTGGCGCCTGTGCGGGCGGCGCCCCCTGCCGTTATTGCCGATCCCACCGTCCCAGGTGCCCCAACGCCCGGGGTGATCACTCCGGTACCAGGCACAGTGATCGATCTGGCTCAGGTACCGATTCCCGCTTCTCCTCTTGCAGCGGGTTTCCCACCAGGAGTTGCGGCCATCCTTGGAACGAACAATGGGAGCGGCGTCACGCTCCCTCTCACGATTCCTGTGGGAGGACCCATCACCAGCCTGATCGTGGACATGGGTTCAGGGAACGAGATTGTTGACGGGACAGGCAAGGACTTCACCGTGTATGGCATGAACGGGACGTATTCAGTCGGCGTGAGTAACACTCCGTTCGTTGATGACTTCAAGTCGCTGGGGACCGGAACAGGGGAAACGGAGTTTGATATCGCCGGTACCGGGCTCACCTGCGTGCGATACGTGAGCCTGGCCGTCACAACCGGATCAGTGACGATTGATGCCGTGAAATCGCTGCATTTCTTTGTGGATCAGGTCCATCCCACCATCGGTCCCATTGCCGATGCGGGATATGCAACAATAACGATGCGCAGGCTGAAATCCCCCATTGGCACCCTTGACCCCTTCCTGGAACTTATCGGCGTGGATGGGACATCGTTGGGAAAAAATGACAGCGGCTTCGGCGACGACACGGAAACCGGCCGGACGGATGCCCTTCTCGTCAACAAGGCGCTGACGCAACAGGGATTCTACCGGTATCTGGGACGTGGATACGACTGGCAGGCCGACGCTGCAGGTGCGGGCAGGTTTTTTACGAGGTTGGAAACGGGCGGCATTTATGATCCCGTCGAGCTCGAGGTGCATCAAGGAAGCGAACAACAGATCACAGCGCAAAAACAGGGGTCGATCACTCAAAAGCGGCAACGAGACTCGTATCTCTTCCAGGCAGCGCCGGGCACCACCGTCACGATCGTTGTGACTGGGATTGGCAGCCCAGCACTGCCGGATCCTCTCGTGGAGCTGTATGATGCCGAGGATTTCCTCATTGGTGCCAGCGACAACGCTACGGCCCGGGGAAAATATCCAGCCATGACGTTGAAACTTCCGATGACCGGGCATGGGGCCGGAACACTGCAAAGTCCGGGAACATATCGCATCGTTGTTATGGGAATCGATGGAGAAAGCGGTACGCCTGTCGCGGTGGCGGACGGTGTTGCCCATCTCCGTGCGTCCAGTGGCGGCACGTATGAACTCAAGGTGTTCACTGCCACCGCTTCATCAGCATTCACGCGACAATCGAGTCCGACGAAGAAGCCTTTGAGAGCGGCGAAGGCTGTGACGGCAAGCGTTGCATGGACATGCGGCGATGAGGGGACGGTGCTTCGGACGACGGATAGCGGCGCACATTGGACTCAAAGCAATCCGCCGGATACGACCTACGATCTCCCCTCGATCGAGTCCTTGAACGACGCAACATCGTGGGTGACGGGGGTGGGACCGGATAGCTGTATCGTGTGGAAGACGACCAACGGAGGAAGCAACTGGGTCCAAGAGTGCTCATCCGGCAACCCGGACTCATACTTTGACGCGATCCGTTTTTTTGATGCAGACAACGGGTTGATGGTTGGCGATCCGGAGGACGGCTACTTCATGATTCTGACTACCACCAACGGCGGCGGCACATGGACCCGGACGCCAAGTACGAATATTCCAGCAATGCTCACCGGTGAATATGGGACGGACAACAATCTTGCCCTCTCCGGCAACTCCGCGTGGTTTGGCACCAACGGAAGTGCAGGAGTGACGCGAGTATTCCGATCCACCGATCGTGGCCAAAGCTGGAAGGCAAGCGCTGCTCTCAACGGATTAGGAGACAATCTCGTTTCTATCACGTTTGCAACAACGACGCTTGGATGGATTCAAGGCAGCAACGGAAGCGTGGCGAAATCGACTGACGGCGGTGCGACGTGGGGATCTGTTGTGCCCACGGGGCTTTCGGGGGGAGGTGGAATACAATATCTGGGGTCAACGGCGGTTGCCGCGACGGGAGGTCCCGGGGGGTTCGCTCTGAGTACGGACAACGGGAATAGCTGGACACAAAAGAGCGTCACCGGGGTAACCGAGAACCTCTTTGCGCTCTCCTTCCTGCCGGGAGGACAGACAGGATGGGTTGTGGGCAGCAATGGTACTATCGCCCAATGGTCCGGGATTCTGTTCAACTCCGTGGAGGAAAGGCAGCCGGTAGAGATTCCATCCGGTATCGCCCTCTGGCAGAATTATCCAAACCCGTTCAATCCTTCAACTATCATCACGTACGCTTTGCCGCAGCATTCGAAGGTTACGCTTGCCGTCTTCACGCTTCTCGGCCAGCAAATTGCCCTCCTGCAGGATGGAGAACAGGAAGCCGGCTACCACGAAGTGCGGTTTGACGCCTCACATCTTGCGAGTGGCGCGTATTTCTACCGGTTGGAGGTCCGCCCCCTGGACTCCGCCATCGGGCGTGACTCCAGGAACCGGGTTGGAGGTTTTGTGCAGACGCGTACGTTCATGGTGCTCCGTTAGACCTCATTTTCACTTTATCGTCCGGAGTCGAAGGGGGGGCATAATGCGTCACCCCGCATTGCGATTGCACACGTCGATATCGATCGGAACGCCATCAGGTAATTCGGAATGGGAGGTAACTGACAATGGCTTTCCTCCTGATTTTGCCGTCCGGGAACCTCTCAACCCGTACACTCGTTTCATTCCTCATAAGAACACCCGTAAACCCCACATCCGGAGAGCAGATCTATGTCCAAACTCCGAGTTGCGAGCTTCACGATTTCGATTGACGGATTCGGCGCCGGCCCGCATCAGAGCCTCGAAAATCCTCTCGGGATAGGCGGATCCGCACTTCATCAATGGGCATTAACAACTCGCACGTTTCAGAAGCACCTGTTCGGGACTGCTGGTGGACAGACCGGCATCGATGACGATTTTGCCGCGCGCGGGTTCGACAATGTGGGGACCTGGATACTGGGCCGGAACATGTTTGGTCCAATTCGGGGTCCCTGGCCCGACGACAAGTGGAAGGGCTGGTGGGGGGATGATCCCGTATACCACGTGCCGGTGTTTGTGCTGACGAACTTCCCGCGCGAACCTCTTGTGATGAAGGGAGGCACCACGTTCTACTTCGTGACAGAGGGCATCGATGTTGCGCTCCAGCGCGCCCGGAAAGCGGCAAACGGAAAAGACGTGCGGCTTGGAGGAGGTGTGGCAACGCTCAGGCAATATATTCAGGCCGGGCTGGTGGACGAAATGCATTTTGTCATTGCACCAGTTCTCCTCGGCGCTGGCGAGAGACCTTTTGACGGCCTCAATCTCCCTGGACTGGGATACAAATGCACGCAACATGTCGCAACGGAGAACGCCACCCACTTCGTTCTCTCACGCTGATAGTACAGTTCTCTGGGAGTTTGCGTGGCAATCAAAAGAACGGTACCCCAAACCCAAGGAGGAGGATTGAGTGCTTCAGAAATCGGAAATTGCTTCAGTTGACGAGTACATTGCTCTCTTTCCTAAAGATGTCCGGAAAAAGCTTACCCAACTTAGGAAGCTTCTATCGCAATGTGCACCTGAGGCAGAGGAACGGATCAGCTATCAAATGCCCGCATTTTTTCTGAACGGTGTTCTGGTCTGGTTTGCCGCTCACACGAATCACATTGGATTTTATCCAAAGGCGAGCGCGATATCCAGGTTCAAGCGGGAGATCTCAACATTCAAGAGTGCCAAAGGGTCGGTGCAATTCCCGATGGATGAACCGTTGCCGGTCGAACTGATCAGGAAAATGGTGAGATTCAGAGTGGTTGAAAATGCGTCCAAGGCAAAAAGGAAACCCTGATCAATGCGGGAGTAGTAACCCACGCCGAATGTGGAAGATAACCTGACAATGAAGCGGTTTCGACGGTTGAGCAGGAGGACATCTCTGTCGATGCATCGCTCGGTTACTGGAAAAATGAGTAGTTGTGCTTATTGCTTTTCCCTTTTTTTAGAAGCACTATCTCAGCCGTACGAGTGTGTCTTGAGGCTTCCCCAGCCATCGAGCCGCCGCCCTGGACCCTGATCCAGTTCCTCTG
>PMCM01000017.1:4586-4788 GCA_003154155.1 Ignavibacteriota bacterium
TCCTTTGCGCCTGCAGTCCGCAGAAACCTCTACCGGATATCCCGATGACCACCGTGTCGGAAGATGCGCGAATGCTCTTCTTGCAGGGAAGGGACAAAATGGAAAACGCGGAGTTGGACAAGGCAGCCGCGCTATTCGACCAGGCGATTCAGAAGGACCCTAAGTTCGCCCTTGCCTACATGTACCGTGCGATGTCAGGGGG
>PMCM01000271.1:0-3752 GCA_003154155.1 Ignavibacteriota bacterium
GGCCGCACTTTTCAAGACAACGAATGTGGGGTCTTCGTGGAGCAAGCCCTTCAGTATAGCCAATGGTTGGATCGGATCCATCACAATGTTCGACCCGGCCAATGGAGTTCTCCTTGGCGATCCCGTCAACAATATATGGAGCATCTACTACACCACCGATGCGGGAGTGACGTGGCCGCCGTCTCCGGGGTCTCCCATCGCAGCGGTGGGTGACAATATGTATCAGAACACCTCGTTCTGGCTGAATAACCAGACCGGGTGGTTTGGCTCAGTGGACCATATTCTCTTCAAGACCACGAATGGAGGGTTCAACTGGACCTCTGTGGCTATTGCTACTCTGCCTCGAATCAGAGCTGTTGCATTCGCAGAAAACGGTACCGGACTGGTCGTGGGATCTACCTCTCTGGAGAAGTCGACGGACGAAGGAGCGACCTGGACACCGAGCACATTTCCCCCCGCGGGCAACAGTTCTGCGCTCGCCACCAAAGGAGGGATCTTCTGGATGACAGGTCAGGGATATGTCTTCGTCACCACTGACGCTGGGGGCTCATGGAAGACCGAGGACTCGATAGGCGGATCGCTCGCCCACCTTTCGCTTACCGGCTCGTACCCTGATGTGCACGGGTGGGCTGTCGGGACCAACGGCACGATCCTTTCCTACGGAGGCGCCGTCATCCCTGTTCCTGCAGCACCCACGGCGCTCGCGCCGACCAATGTGAGCTCTTCGGGCTTTGTCGCCCGCTGGAGCACAGTCAGCGGAGCCACCGGATACCGGCTGGATGTGGCAGTCGATTCCGCCTTCGGCGTCATGGTGACGGGTTTCAACGACCGTGATGTGGGGAACGTGACCTCATATGCAGTGTCAAGCCTGAGCCAGGAGACCAAATATTTCTACCGGGTTCGCGCTCGGAACACAACCGGATCCAGCGGTTCGTCGAATGTGATTTCATCTGTCACGCTGGCAACCACCCCTGGTGCGGCTGTTTGCGCACCAGCCACCAACGTGGGTCAGACGAACTTCACGGCAAACTGGGGCCGGGTGGGTGGGGCCATCGGATACAAGCTGGATGTGGCGCTGGATACCGCCTTCGCAAACATGATCAGCGGGTTCCAGGACAAGGCCGTCGGCGACACGACCGCGATGAAAGTAACGGGGCTCGCTGCCGCAACGCAGTACTTTTATCGCGTGAGAGCGACAAACACCGGAGGTCCGGGTCCTAATTCCAATGTCGTCTCGGTGGTGACATTGCCGAACGCACCGCTCGCTCCGACCGCAACGGCGGCCAGCGATGTGAGCGCGACGGGTTTCACGGCGCACTGGACCGCCGTGGCCGGCTCAACCGGTTACAGGTTGGACGTGGCGACAGATAACCTCTTCACATCGTTCGTAGCGGGATACAATGGCCTGGATGTCGGCAACGCGACAAGCTCCTCCGTGACAGGACTAACGCAGGGCCTTATCTGCTACTACCGCGTGCGCGGTGTGAATCTCGGCGGCATCGGCCCGAACTCAAATACCGTTACTGTACAGACATCGCTCCGTGCGTACCCTTCGACATACGTTCTGTCGAACACGACGACGTTTATGACGCACAGTGCGCTGACAGATTATGCATCGGAAGATTACCGGCTCGTTGGGCTTCCGGGCAACCCCGGGGATCTGTTCAGCGCATTTCTCGACGGCCAGCATCAAGTGACCTGGGAGATCTGCTGGGATAATGGGAAGCAGGGAGACCCCAAGGACTACTACGTGAAATACGATGGGAGTTCGACATTCCAGTGCACGCCGGGGAAAGCATTCTGGTTGCTGCATATCGGTGACTGGGTAGTGGGCAGCCGCACAGTCAACGCTGCCCCGCTGGACACTAACCGGGATGTCGATATTCTCCTGACGCCCGGACAGAAGTACAACCTGATCACCAATCCGTTCACCACCGCGATCCCCTGGTCAAGCGTTGCCGCGGCAAACGGCATCAACGATTCCCTCAGGGCATGGGGAGGGTACGGCTGGTCGAGGGCGGATGTGTTCGAGCCGTACCGGGGCTACCTTTTCTTCAATGGCCAGAATAAGACATCCATACGGATACCCTATGATCAGACTGCATTGCCGGCCATGCGTAAGACCCGGACGGATGGCTGGAGGATCGATGTAGTTGCCACATGTGGCAGGTTCCGCGATGAGACTGCTACACTTGGTGTTTCCAGCGATGCACTCAAGGGATTCGATCCATACGAACAGCACAAGCCGAGGAGGTTTGCTGCCATCCCTGACGTCTACTTTGACCAGCCCGATTGGGACAGGGAGTTCAATGAATTTGCCACTGATATCCGGCCCCCTGTTGAGGAAATGGAGATATGGCAGATGAACGTGAGATCTGAGGAGCGGAAGTCTGTGGAACTTGAGTTCCTTCGAGTTGAGGATGTGCCCGGAGATCTCGCGGTCTACCTTATGGATGAAGCAGCGGGCCGGGCAACGGATCTGCGCAAGGGGGCAACGTATCGTCTAATTCCGCAAACCACGGTAACGGTACTCTTGCTTGCTGTCGGAAAGCCGGAAGCGGTCGCGGCAAGGGCGGCGCTGGTAGTGCCAAAGGAATTTGGCTTGCTGCAGAACTATCCGAACCCGTTCAATCCTGCAACAACGATACCCGTCGCCATTCCGGGGGAAAGCAGGATTCTGCTTGAGGTGTACAATATACTCGGGCAGCGGGTGAGGACTCTGTATGAAGGCACTATCGGACCCGGGCGGTTTGCCTTTGACTGGGATGGAATGAACGAGAACATGCAGCCGAGTGCCACAGGCGTCTACATATGCCTGCTGCGGCCCGAAAACGGGGTTGCCCTCTCTCGGAAAATCTTGCTGCTCAGATAAGGAGCATTCACGATGCGATCCATACCGTTCTCTTTGGCGGTTTTTCTGCTCGCTCTCCTGGTTCAGGCAAGCACCGGCCATGCTCAGAACCAGCCGACAGGCCGGATCGTGAGCATCGCGGTCGATCAGGATCCCGTTCGCATCATCTATGATCTGGTGGGATCTCCTGATGAGGAATACGTTGTCATACTCTACATTCAAAGAGAGAACGATCCGAAGTCGATGAGACAACTTGAAAAGGTGTCGGGCGACGTCGGCGAGGGGAAATTCTCAGGTGTACGGCGCACCATGTATTGGGACAGGGCCGAGGTCTCCGACGCTATTGGAGGGGCCCGGTATCAGTTCGCCCTTGAGTTCCGAAAGGCGGGGAGCGGGCTGCCATGGTATCTCTATGCGGGTGCGGCGGTCGTGGGAGGCGCGGTCTACCTTGCCGTCAAGCAGCCACCCTCTTCCACTCCGGATATCGTCGTTCCTCCCGGCATTCCATTGCCACCAGGCCGATGAGGTGGCGCCGCCCGTCCGGCATGCTGAGAATGGCTTTTATACCAGGTTGTCGCATCCAGGAAATCATTGCAAGGGACTGAGCGATCGTATGAAGCCACAGAGATTCCTCGTGATCCTGCTGATAGTTGTGATGGCTGCACCTGCGCTGTCACAAACACCCTCAAACATCGTTCTCAGCGACCCCTTTATCCTCAAAGCCAAGACCGACCAGCAGCCTCCACGGCTAACCCTGGTGGAGCCCCGGCTGGAAGGATATGCGGCCCCCGTCGTCGAATCTAATGTGCTGATCGTGAAGGGTGTTGCAACTGATGAGAGTGGCATCAAAAAGATCGAGGTCAACGGGATCACGACCCTGCCGTCTGCAACCGGCGGCTTC
>PMCM01000271.1:3777-5429 GCA_003154155.1 Ignavibacteriota bacterium
GGCGTGAGAGAATTCACGATCAACGGTGTGCCGGTGACGCTTGGCGCTGACAGCGTCTTCCGGACCGAACTTCCGCCGAAAGCAGTTCCTGACACTGTCTCCCTGGTTGCCGTGGATAATGCGGGACGCAGGACCACAAGGGTCGTCATTGTTCCCCCGGCAAAGCCAGTCAGGCCGGACTTTTTGACTTCCAAGAGCTATGCATTGGTGATCGGCATCGACACGTACAAAGGGAAGTGGCCCCCCTTGCAGAACGCTGTTCGCGACGCAAAGGCGGTTGCCGAAATGCTGACGAACAAATTCGAATTTGAGGTGATCCATACGCTTTATGACCAGGAGGCAACCCGGGACAATGTCCTCAGCATGCTTGACCGTCTGGCCGAAGAGCTCGGACCCGATGATAATCTCCTGATCTTTTTCTCGGGGCATGGACGCAAGGAACCTCCCCTGAACAAAGGCTACTGGGTGCCTGTCGACGCGACGGAACGATCGATCGGACGATATATTTCCAACAGGGAAATCCAGGATTATCTTGCTGCCATGAAAGCGAAGCATGTCCTGCTGGTCGCAGATGCCTGCTTCGCCGGGGACATTTTCAAGGGCAATACGCTGAAGTATCCCTTCGAGGATAACGACAACTACTATCGAAAGGTCGCCGAGAAGAAATCACGAGATGGTTTGACCTCCGGAGGTGATGAGCCGGTGCTCGACGGCGGAGCGAACGGACATTCGCTCTTTGCCTGGTATTTTCTTCAATCCCTCGATGGCATCAAGAAGAACTACTTTTCTGCTGAAGAAGTCTATCAGGAACTGAAAATCCCGGTCGCCAACAACTCGGATCAAACTCCCACCTTCCTGCCCATCAAAAACACGGATGACGCGGGAGGTCAGTTTATCTTCGTGCGGCGCTGAATGCGACATGAGGTCTCTGAAATAGTTCTCATCCGCTGTTTCTGGCATCGGCCTCACTGAGCTGGACTTCCCACCACACTACGAGAGGCGATCATGCGGAACGTGTGCCTCGTTGCCTTGTTGTCCCTCCTTGTTGTCAACAGCCTCACCGCTCAGGTCTTCGGGTTTCGCCGGCCTAATGTCTGGTACGTTCAGCCCAGGCCCAGTCTCGGGATCTACCTCGGGCATTCCGGTCTGGACATTTCATCCGGTACGACCGTAAGTGATGTTTTCTGCTGGGGGGCTGGGCTTGATCTCAGCTTCGGAGCGAACTTCAACCGGTTTGCCTTCAACAACGCCCTGCGCATGGAATACGAGGAAAGCCATTCGACGGGGCAACTGCCCGTAAAGGGGCCAAGCCTGTTCGAGTATGCCATGCGCCCCGTCTACAACTTCATGCGGGACTCGGCATCATCGGTGGGTGTGGCATTTCAGGGGGGAGTCAATACTGCCCTGACGCAGGAGACCAACACCGATGGCGCGACAACGAGGAACTTCTTTGATCCGGCATCGCTCTACGAAGGGCTCTTTCTTTCCGCTGATGCCGGGGTGGGGGGAGCCGGCGAACTGCGTATGAGCTTCCAGCTCGGATACAGTCTACAGCAGCTGGTCTACCGCAACCCATGGGAGCCGCCGGAAGGGAGTTACGAACAGGCGAGGGTGAACACATCGGGAGGCGGCACCACGGCCTTCATCTCGAT
>PMCM01000045.1 GCA_003154155.1 Ignavibacteriota bacterium
ATCGAACAGACGATGACGACGTTGTCCCTGAGGTCCCGCATGACCTCCAGTTCAAATTCTTTCCACCCGATGATCGATTCTTCGAGGAGAACCTCATGGATGGGGCTTGCTTCCAGCCCGTGCGTGACCTTCTCTTCGAACTCGGCCTCGTTCATGGCCGTCCCCCCCCCCGTGCCGCCAAGCGTGAATGAGGGGCGGATGATGACCGGAAAACCGATCGTATCGACCAGTTCCTCCGCTTCTCGGAACGAGCGGATGAATCCCCCCCGTGGAGTCTCCAGGCCGGCGGCATCCATGGTCGCCTTGAACTGTTCGCGGTCTTCAGCCTTCCTGATCGCCTCCAGCTTTGCGCCGATCAACTCCACGTTGTAGCGGGCAAGAACGCCGCTTTCGGCGAGCGCCACTGCGGTATTCAGAGCCGTCTGGCCCCCCATTGTCGGGAGAAGCGCGTCCGGCCGCTCGCGCTCGATGATCTTCTCGACATACTGGGGTGTGATGGGCTCGATATAGGTCCGATCCGCAATATCCGGATCGGTCATGATCGTGGCAGGATTACTGTTGATGAGAATGACGCGGTACCCCTCTTCACGGAGCACTTTACACGCCTGCGTCCCGGAATAGTCGAATTCGCAGGCCTGCCCGATCACGATAGGACCGGAGCCGATGAGAAGGATGGACGTAAGGTCAGTGCGTTTGGGCAACGAGTGGGATTCCGAATTGGTCGGATCGAAATATACAAACCTTCGTGGTCTTGTGCAATGATTTCGATGCAGATTGCGGAAATCCGTGAAAAGGGGTACAATACAGGTACCACTTCCCCGCAGGATATCTCATGCGCATCATCGTTCTTGACGGTTACACGCTCAACCCCGGCGACCTGAACTGGGAAGCCCTCCGTTCCCTCGGCGAATGCGCGATCTTCGACCGTACGCCGCCCACGCGGGTGACGGAACGTGCCTGGGGCGCCGAAGCCGTTTTGACCAACAAGACCCCCATCACCAAACCGACGATCGATGCTCTTCCCGCACTCCGGTACATTGGCGTCCTGGCGACGGGATACAACATCGTCGACGTAGGTGCGGCCCGCGAACGATCCATTACCGTCACCAACGTGCCTGCATACGGCACGATGTCTGTCGCCCAGGTAGTCTTTGCACATCTCCTGAATCTGACCCATGGCATGGCGCACCACACGTCGGCCGTGCGCGAGGGTCGCTGGTCATCTCATCCGGATTTCAGCTTCTGGGACGCGCCGCTGATTGAGCTGTCGGGGTTGACGATGGGGATCGTTGGCCTCGGACGTATCGGCAGCGCCGTCGCAAGGATCGCGGTGGCGCTCGGCATGCAGGTCATCGCCGCAGATCCTTCCGCAGCCCCTGACACCCCGGACGGTGTCACGATAGTGCCCCTTGACGATCTATTCCGCCGGAGCGATGTGGTCACCCTCCATTGCCCGCTCACTCCAGCGACAATGGGCTTGGTGGGAAGAGAGAAGCTGCAGATCATGAAGCGGTCCGCATATCTGATCAATACCAGCCGGGGGCCTCTGGTGGATCATATCGCGCTTGCCGAGGCCCTGAACGCAGGAGCCATCGCCGGCGCAGGCCTCGACGTGCTCGCCGAAGAGCCGCCCCCTCCGACCGAGCCGCTTCTTCTGGCGAAGAACTGTTCCATCACTCCCCACTTCGCATGGGCAAGCACGGCGGCGCGCACGCGTTTGATGCATGAAGTGGTGGAGAATCTCCGGGCTTTCCAGCGCGGGGAACACCGGAACGTGGTCAACCCATAGCAGGGGAAAAGGGCTTCCACCATGGCACGCAGACACACACCTCCCCTCCCTCCGTATTGCGATTACTCGTGCATGCACGCGGCGTTCGCGCCTCCTGACGCATCAGGTGCGTGCAGGCGGGAACAGGCGGTCTATTGTTCGCTGGTCAAGAAGTACAACAATAAAAATGCGCGCTGCTTTTTTGCAGCGCGCAGACCCGGACAGGTCCCCGGAACAACGAACACGCGGCCACGCTGACCCAGCGTTCAGCAGCACCCCACAATCGGCGGATTCGGATGAGGGTGACTGCGGGGGGGCAGCTTCACCTCGTACTCACCCAGCACGAGCGCTCCGTACCATCTCCTGCCGGCCTCGATCAATACCGCCACCGCACATACGATCATGACAACGGTGAAGACGCAATTGACATACCCCTGCGTCGCCGTCGCCGGATTTGCTGTGAGCAGCCAGTAGTTGTCCGTGATATTCAGCACACCCGCGGTCAATGTCGTGACGGCGACGAACACCATCGGAACGAAGGTGACCCACGCGTAACGCACCTTGCGCATGTTGATCAGCATGCTCGTCGTGACCGAGAGCGCAACGGCCGCGAGCAGCTGATTTGCCGTTCCGAACATCGGCCAGATGGTGCTGATGTTGCCAGTAAAGAGAAAGTAGCCCCAGGAGGCGACGACAATCCCGGTGGCGATGATATTGCCAGGCAGCCAATTTGTCCGCTCCATGGGCGTCCAGAGCCGTCCGGTGAATTCCTGCACCATGAAGCGCATGACACGTGTGCCGGCATCGATCGTCGTCAGGATAAAGAGCGCCTCAAACATGATGGCAAAGTGATACCAGAACGACATCAGCCGTGTCAGACCCGGCAGCCCGGTGAAAATTTGAGCAAATCCCACCGCCAGCGAGACTGCCCCGCCGGTTCTCCCGGCGACGGTTTCGCCGACTTCCCGCGAAAGGACGTCCAGATTGACCGGGGTCATGCCAAGCTGGGCGAATTTTGCGGCCGGCAGATTGATGGCAAAATAATCCGCAGGATGAAGCGAACATGCGGCGATGAGCGCCACGATTCCCACAAGCCCTTCCATCAGCATCGCCCCGTACCCGATAAACCGGGCGTCCGTCTCTTTGTCCATCAGCTTCGGGGTCGTGCCGGAGGCGACAAGGGCATGGAAACCGGAGATGGATCCGCAGGCAATGGTCACGAAGAGAAAGGGAAAGAGTTTTCCGGCGATGATGGGTCCGCCTCCGTAGATATACGGGGTGAACGAGGGCATCCGCAGTTCGGGGTTGACGACAATGACCCCGACGATCAGCGCTGCAATGGTCCCGATTTTCATGTAGGAGCTGAGATAATCGCGCGGGACCAGGAGGAGCCAGACAGGCAGCACGGAAGCGAAGAAGCCGTAGGCAATCAGTGCGATCACGATGCCGTTCCGCGACAGCGTGAAGTACGGAGCAAGGAATGACCCGGGGACGTAGCTTCCCAGCAGGACGCAGGCGACAACCGCTGTCACGCCGATTATGCTCGCCTCGGCAATCCTGCCCGGACGGAGCCGGTACATGTAGAGTCCGACAAAAAGCGCGATCGGGATCGTCATGGCAATCGTGAACGTCCCCCATGCGCTCTCGCTAAGCGCGTTCACCACTGCGAGTCCCAATCCGGCGAGTGCAATAACAAGGATGATCAGAATCGTGATCGAGCCGATCAGTCCCGCCATCGGGCTGATCTGGTTCCGTGCGATTTCCGCCAGGGACTTTCCGTCATGCCTGGTGGATGCCACGAGGACGGTGAAATCATGAACGGCACCGGCGATCACGACGCCCACGATGAGCCAGAGGAAGCCGGGGAGGAATCCGAATTGCGCCGCAAGGACGGGCCCGATCAGCGGTCCCGCGCCCGAGATGGCGGCGAAATGATGTCCGAACAGGACCCACTTGTTTGTCGGGTGGTAGTTCTGCCCGTCGTTCAGTCTGTGTGCGGGCGTGATCCGCGTATCGTCAAGGACGAGCAGCTTCGCCGCGATAAACGCGCTGTAGTACCGGTATGCGATCGCCATCACGCAGAGTGCGATGAGGATCATCGGGAGTGCATGCATCGAATGTTCCTTAGGCTTGGATTGACCGCGTCACCGTGTGCGGGACCGACGGCAGAGCGCAAATATTGGAGAATTTGTCACGAACTGCAAGGGTTACCAGAAGGCGTTGCGCAGGTGATTCACGCGCGCAACGCCGTTCACCAGAAAGATCCCGATGACGTCAAACCGGCACTGGCGGTCCCGTATCGCACGCTTCGCGAGGTACGCCTCCGCCACCCGATGGATGTGCCGCACTTTCAATTGAGTCAACGCCGCTTCCGGAGCGCCGAAGGCAGCGTCGCGGCGGGTTTTCACTTCGCAAAACACAAGAATATCCCCCTCTTCGGCAATGATGTCGATCTCCCCGTGGTGGAAGCGGTAGTTGGTTTCCACCACACGCAAGCCATGTTCTTCCAGGTATGCCTGTGCGAGTTGCTCGCCGTAGCGTCCCAGATCGCTCACACCGATTGCTCCTTCGGTACCGTTGCGCGCGTGCAAAAACTGCGGCGGTGAATCGGACAGAGTCCGTATTGTTCAATGGCCGCCAGATGCTCCCGGGTGCCGTACCCCTTGTGCCGGGCAAATCCGTAGACCGGAAAAACGGCGTCCTGCTCCACCATGATCCGGTCACGGGTCACCTTTGCGATGATCGATGCCGCCGCAATGCAATGACAGAGCGCGTCGCCGTCCACGATGGCCGTGAAGGGGATGCCCGTACCCCTGAACCGATTCCCGTCCACGAGAATGTGCGCGGGCCGCACCGGGAGGGACCCGAGCGCAAGATGCATCGCCTTGAAGGTCGCCTGGAGGATATTGATCGTGTCGATCTCTTGGTGCCCGACAATGCCCGTGCCGACCGCAGCAGCCTCCCCGCAGATGCGTTCGTACAGCAATGCCCGTTTTGCAGGAGAGAGTTTCTTCGAATCATCCACGCCCGCGATAAAGTGCCCTTCGGGCAGGATCACGGCGGCGGCCACCACCGGCCCGGCCAGCGGTCCGCGCCCTGCCTCGTCTACCCCGGCAACGGCATGCACGCCGGAGAGCCAGAGATCCCGTTCAAACCGGAGGAGTTCCTCAGAATTCATTGATAATCCCGATATGGACCTTACCCTGGGCAAACGAATCCCCCTTGCCGAGGGCGAAACTCACTCCCAGGTTCCCGAGAGGTGAATCAAACCGCAGACCTATTCCGTAACCGTAGAGGAACGATTGGGCAGCGCCGGCCCCCGAGGTAATGTCGGCTGGACGAAAATAGTAGCCCGCATCGATGAACCCTGCGATGAACGAATGCCGGGCGAGGAGCAGGCGGTATTCGAGATTCGTCCATCCCACCTTCGTGCCAAGGAATTGGTTTTCCCGATAACCCCGGAGGCTGTTCGTCCCCCCGAACCGGAACATCTCGCTCTCATCCACAGCAGCCCCCTGTACCTGGCGGCCATGCAGTCCGACGGCAACCACTTGCCGCGTGAATGCGGGGATGTACGAATCAAGATCCACGGTGAACTGCTGCACGTTCCCGGAGGTGAGCCCCTGTGCGTTGACATCGTTGATCCTTTTCCGCCCGAAATGATAATCAGCCCTGTACCGTGCACCGCCCGCAGGACTGTACGGATCATCGCGGGTATCGAATAGTACCTCGATCCCGCCGCTGGCCGTGGAGCTGCGCGGAACGCGTGCGGCGACGCTGTCCGCCGATGGAATCACAACCTCGGTACTGCCGATGAGACTCACCGCCAAGGCCTCCGAAAACATCCATTCCGCCCGCACGCTCCCCCCCTGCCGGACATACGTTGTGTCCTGCCTTCGCTGCAGGAAGTCCACGCCGATATTCAACGGTACGCCAAACACCCATGGTTCGACATATCCCACCGCCAGCTCTTGCGAATTCCGATCTTCTTTCTGCCAGCGGAACTGCAGTTTGCGTGCCGTCCCGAAGAGGTTGCGCATGGACACCGAGACGAGACCCGTCAGGTATCCCTCATCACCGGTCCCGGTTCCGGGCATGTACCCGACCACCCCATCAAAGGTGTTCGTGTTTCCCTCCTGCACGCGGATCATGACTCCTCCTGCGTCCTTCCGCAGATATAATTCGGGTTCGGCGACAGCAGTAAAGATGTTCAGGCGCAGCAACCGTTGCTTGACCGCGCGCATCCTGTCGGGATCATACAGTTCGCCCATCCGTATGCGGGTTTCACGAACGATCACTCCGGTTGCGGTTTCACGGTTGCCCTCCACCCGGACTTCCTGAATCCGTATGCAGGGGCCTTCCTCAATGCGGAGCAGCACGTGCAGCGAGTCGGCAGCTTCACCCTGAACCAGGCCGATGGAATCGACCCGGCATCCTGTCGTCGGATACCCGAGCTTCTCATACCTGGCAACGATCGCCGCGAGATCGGACTCAAGCAGGTGCTCATCCAGCGGCGCCCCTTCCCGGGAATCGAGAAGGGAGCGCAATTCCTCCGTAGACACAACAGTGTTTCCTGTGATGGCCAGCGATCCCAGAAGCGTCTTCCGTCCCTCCTGAATGGTAATCGCCAGGTCCACACCCGTGCTGTCCCCGGTGAAGCTTTCCACGGAAGAGACGCGGACATCCAGGTATCCTTCATTCCGGAAGCGCTCCACGATGGTCGTGCTGTCGGCATGGAACGCCGCGGACGAAAAGGGGACACCAGGACGCATGGTCAGCCAGGAGAGGATTTCTCTCGGAGTGAAGGCTGCAGCGCCGTGGACCGTCAGATCACGCACCACGGCGGCGGGCTTCGACTGCACCGGGGACACACCTACTACCAGTGTTGCCAGCACAAGTGTCACCAATTCCCATCCCCCCGCGGGGCGGACATGCCGGCGTGCTGTGTTGCTCACTTCAGTTACGCATCCTGCTCCACACTTCCCAGACGGGTGTTTCCAGGCGATAGTCGCCGAAACCCGTCTGGTCAATGAACACGAATGAATAGTTCAGATCGTAGTATGCCCAGATCTCATACGGCTTGGAGTCCACTTCAAAAGGATGACGGTCGACATTGTTGGGGGAGCCGAACATGATATAGACCATCCCCATGTCGGTCCGCCAACCGTCCATATAGTGGCTAAAATGCTTATTCGCATATTCCACGCGGCCATAGTACTCCTCCATCTTCTCATTGCGGGGAGTGTTCGGGTTGGGATCGCGTTTCTTCCAAAACTCCGCGAGGGCCACCATTTTTTCCTCGGCGGTCTTGGCATCTTTCAGCTTTGACATTTCATCATCCTTGGCGATGTACCTCAGTTGCTCGATCGCGAGATCAAGGTCCTTGACCGAACGCGGCAGCCCGACCCATCGCGCGGAGATGATCCGGCCGGCGCTTGCAAGCGGCCGGGCCGTGCTGTCGTGCGCGGAAGCCGGAAGGCGGGCGACGACGAGCAGACGGTAATCACCAAGAGGCAGAATTCCGTGGGGCACACGCAGAATATACTCCCCGCGTCCGGGCTTGAGCGCGGTGACAGTATCGACCGTCACCTGATGCTCGTCTTTTCCCCCCACGATGTCCAGCGTGAACCGGGCACTGTCCGCCCCCCGTTTATTATATGCTTCAAGATAAATCCAAAATGCCTCCGCTATGGTCCCGACGTTTGGCGACACGCTGGGCGCAATCGTCCGCTTGCCCGCCACCGAGGCAACCCGGCTCAGGAGCATGATGTCGCTCAAAGCGAAATCGGGCGCGGAAAAGTCCTGTACGTGGACGGTCTTCGAAAGCATATGTGAGGTTCCGCTCTCTTTGTCCCGGATAGCCAGGCGTATGGTATAGGTTCCGGGAGCCACGGCGAAACTGCGCTGCGTAATGCTGGATGCGTTCGCCGACGCGGAACGCTCGAACGTCACACCTTTGACCGATTCCGTCCAGAGTTTCTCACTGATGAGAGCATTCGTCGAATCGAAGAGCGATATCGTCATCTCGTAGGACGCGTCGTACAGATCCCCCTGTTTGACGAAACTCAGCATTTCATATCCCAACTGGACAAAGACGTCAACCCGGCTTCCCGGACCACTGGTGGCGGCAAAACTGATCACGTCCATATAGAGTGAGGACTCACCCCGGTCGGTCAAATTTCCGTTGACTTCCACCTGTGCCGGAAGATTGGCCACACTTCCTGAACACGTCAGGAACAGCGCCAGCAGGAATCCGCCACGATGATTCATCTGATCACCTTTCCCAAGAGATCATACTCATAAGCTTCAACGATTTCCGCTTCGCAGAAGGTCCCGACGTGCAGCCGCCGGTCGTACGGGAGGACCACTTCGTTGTCGATTTCGGGCGCGTCATGCTCCGTCCGGCCATATAACCGGTTCCCTTCTTCGCGGTCGATCAGTACCCGCTGGCGGCTCCCCACGAGGCGGGCATTGCGGTCTTCGGAGATGTCGCGTTGAAGCTCCATGATCACGGCGCGACGGCGTTCTTTTTCCGCCTGCCTCACCGGATCCCCCAGGGGATAGGCCGATGTACCTTCTTCCTGCGAATACGTGAAGACGCCCAGCCGCTCAAACCGCTGTTCCTGGACAAAAGTCAGAAGCTCCTCGAATTCCCGCTCACCCTCTTCGGGATAGCCCACTATGAGTGTGGTCCGAAGGGCAATTCCGGGGACCCGGGCGCGGATTGTGCCCACCAGTTCCCGTAGTGCGCGGGGGGACATGCCCCGAGCCATTGATTTCAGCACTTTTTGTGAAACATGCTGAAGCGGAATATCCAGGTACTTGCACATGTGCGGGTGCCGGGCGATGACGTCCAGCACCTCGATCGGGAAATGGGCCGGATAAGCGTACATCAGTCGCACCCAGTCTATGCCATCCACGTCTGCCAGCTGTTCGAGCAACCCCGGGAGCCTGCTGGCGCCTCCAAAGTCCATACCGTACGCCGTCGTATCCTGAGCAATGACAACAAGTTCCCGCACACCGCCATTTGCAAGTGCGCGTGCCTCGCCCAACACGTCGTCCATCGGTCTGCTCGTATGCCTGCCCCTCATGATCGGGATGGCACAGAACGCGCACGGGTGGTCGCACCCTTCCGAGATCTTCAAATACGCCGTATGCGCGGGGGTGGTAAGCACGCGTTCGCCAAGGAGCTCC
Source organism: Ignavibacteriota bacterium (assembly GCA_003154155.1). Lineage (GTDB taxonomy): Bacteria > Bacteroidota > Ignavibacteria > UBA10030 > UBA6906 > Fen-1255. The sequence goes on from PMCM01000045.1 coordinate 8,963, forward strand.
CTCCGGAGATGCCCGCCCAGCTCTTCGAGCACGTCAGCAAGCTGGCTCGTGCCGAAAAACCGATCAACTTCGGGCAACCCCTTTTCCAGATCGATCCGGTACCGTTCCGCCAGGCATCCCATGGCATAGACACGGCGCAGCCGGCCCTTTCCCTTCTGGCGGGCCGTTTGAATGATCATGTCGAGCGATTCCTGCTTTGCGGCATCAATGAAGCCACAGGTGTTGAT
>PMCM01000049.1 GCA_003154155.1 Ignavibacteriota bacterium
TCTTCTCCTCGCCAAAGAGAATCTTGTCCTCCCACCACATGAGCTGTTTCTTCACGGCATCCCTCTCCTGCAGATTCCTGCGGAGAGCTCTCTCCACCAGCAGCCGATCACGCACCATGCGCCAGACCAGATCCTCGGTGGAGGTGAAAAAAGCCTGCTGCGTCGTCGTGTGGAGACGGAAGTATGTGTCGCGCACCCTGTACCAGGAAAGGAACTGTTTCAGGAGTATGCAGCCACCGCGGAGCGCGACGAGCGTATCGCGCCCGTACCTGTCAATGGGGTACACGCCCGCGGAGTCGCCACCGCGGCTGAACCGGGCAGCAATGTCCCACTCCGCAAATCGTTCGGGCTTGACCCAGATCTCTCCGAGCCAGGCGTAAAGCCTGTCAAATGTTGTCCGGATGATTACCGGGTCGCGCCCCAGCATCATCTGCCGGACGTAGCGGTCCGAGAGGCTGTCAGACTTCTCCTGCGTAAGAGCACGCCGTGTGTCCTCTTCAAGCTTCTGAGATTCCGTTGCGCTCAACGTCATCTCCCGCCGGCCGTCCGCGATCCTGATAATGTAGTACCCGTCGGGTCCGGGCACGGGTGCCGAATATCGGCCGACCCGGAGGGTTTCGGCCACAGACGCAAGGACGGGGCTTGTGCGCCTGAGCTTGAACAGCGTCGATTCCATCGAGCGGTCATCACGCTTCACGCCACCCCGGAGCTGATGCGCGAAGAGGGTGTCAAACGGTGTGCCCCGATCCAATGCAGCCTTTAAGCCCGTCGCCTCTTCGGCCCCGGAAACATGGAGCCACTGAAGTGCATAGTGGACCTGCCCCTCCCGCATTCCCTGTGCGATCTCGGACTTCGTCAGGGTGACCTTGTTGAGGACATCATCCTTGTACAGTTCCTCCGTGGCCATGTCCCCTTCCAGCTCTTCGAGCGATCTCCTGACGCGGACCGAAAGCTGAAGTCCGTGCTCCCTGGCATCCAACGCAAGAAGCTTCTCATTGATCATGAAATCAAGATACCGCTCCCGGGAGTTTTTCTGCCGTTTGGTGAATGCCGGCCCGAACTCGTAGCTGAGAAGAAACTCCTGTGCAGTGATATCGACATCCCCCACCTTCGCCACCACGCGTGTGAAGTTCTTTGGATCGGTGATGGGAAAGTGCCGGGGGAATCCGGTATTCTCCTGAGGAAAAGCGCAATGTGCAAACACTGCGGCGACGAACGGGAGAGCCAGAAAAGGGAGAGCGCATGTCTTCCGGCCGGCGAGAGATGCTCGTTCCAACACGGATCAGAACCTCACCGACAACGAAAAGACATTGATGCTCGAGAGTCTTCCCATGTCGCGGTATGCATAGTCAAACTTCAACGTGGTCGTGCTGCTGAGAAAGCTCCCCGACGACACGCCGAACCCTAACGACAGGCCTCCCGCCTGATCCCGGCCGAACGGCTTCTGTCCTCCCTTGACAAGTGACATGAATCCGCCCCGAAGAAAGACCATTTCTTCGAAGGCAAACTCACCTCCCATATTGATGCTCTCATAGTCGTCGTTCGGGTGCAGTGCATCGGCGGAAATCGTCACGCGATAGTCGTCCGTCTTGAGCGGGGTCGTGGAGACGCCGATCTGGAACAGGAGCGGCAGGTCCCATGAGTCGGTTTCGACATCCTCAGGGATCTGGCTGTTTGTCCCGGGCTTCGTGGCATCGATGATCCCGAACTGCCTGGCATCACGTCCTGACATCTTCATGGGAGTGCCGAAGTTTGACAGCGAAGCCCCAATAACGAGGCCGCCAATCAGGTCGGTCCGGAAGATCGTGCCCACGTCAAGCGCAAAGGCAGACGCACTTTCGTGCCAGATTGTCTGTTGTATGAACTTCGCATTGAACCCGATCGTAAACCGGTCGGTCAGCCGGTGCGCATACGAAAGACCCACAGCGAGGTCGCCTGCGCTGAAATATTCGCCTGTCCCCTCGGGCTTCTCAACCGTCGTGACTTTCATATCGTCCATGCTGAGTGAGGTGAAGTTGACGCCCAGCGTGCCGATATCCTCCAGGGGAAGGACGAAGGCGGCATAGTCGAACCGCGTGTCGGCGATCCAGGTGGTGTGCATCGCAAGGACCTCACTCTGGGCCAGCCATGCACTCCCGGCCGGGTTCCAGTAGAGAGATGTCGCGTCATTTGCAAGGCTCACGAAGGCGCTTCCCATCCCGACCGCAGAAGCGCCGACGGGAATCTCCAGAAACGGTGCGGCGACGGTTCCGGTCTTGGAGACACCCTGTCCGAGCAGAAGGCCTGGAGACAGAACCGCGATCGTCACGAAACAAAGCAGGGATCTTTTCATAGGGAAAGCATCCGGAAAATTCTGATCGTCATTTTACTATCGCGAATTTGCCAATGTACGTGCCTATGTCCGGGGCGTCGACATGGTAGACGTATACCCCGAAAGCAATGTCCATGCCGTCCCGCGAGATGAGATTCCAGGCCTCCTGACCGTTGTCAATGCCCGCCTGGTGCTGGAGCGTCTGCACGAGGTGGCCGCTGATCGTGTAAATCCTGATCGTGCACTGGTGGGGGAGGTGGATGAAATAGATGAGACGGTCTCCTCGACCGACGCTCGTCGGCTGGGGTTCCCATGACGCAGCCCCCACGTAGGGATTCGGGACCACGAGGATGTTGCTCATGTTCACGCGGGCCTTCGTCGGGTCAAGAATCGGAGACTGCGTCTGGAACTTCACATACTCCCCCGTGCGATACGGTTTCGTCGTCGCGATATGGAAAACGTCTCCCGGACTAGGGAATACCTGCTTCGACGTGGCTATCGACGAGTCCAGTTTGAGCGTGACGGACCATGACTTGTGCGCGGTGGGGAAGTCTGGCGGGGGCAGGTTTGCACTGTCGCCGCACACGATGAAAATGGCATCCCCAGCATTGAACAGCCCGTCGGCGTTGTCGTCATAGAAAAGGAACGGCACATGATTGATCCCCTCGGTCACGTTGCGTATCGTGATGTTCGACTGGATTCCCTGTGTGGCAAATGAATTTGACGGAAATGAGATATCTCCCTGCCCCGGCTGTGTGAACGTGATATCGAATTCATCGGGGAGGTTCACCCGGTGCGCCTGGAGCGCGGGGGCGTATCTGGAATCAAATCCGGCTTGCGCCACAAGCGTGGGCTTACCCACGCTCCAGCGTGTACTGTCCGTGTTGATGGCTACCGTTTGTGCGTTGTTGATCTGCAGGGCGAACCCCTGCATGACGGTTGTGACATCCTGGTTGGTTTTCAGCCTCACCATCTTGAGGAGCGTGTCGGCTGCGGTCAGGTCAACAAGGGTGAACCAAGGGTTCGGGTTGTCGTGGAACGCCGTCGAATCGACGAACGACAAGATATAGTTGTGACTGTTCAGTATCGAGTCGGGGTCGATGAGCTGTACCTGAACGCTCCCGGTGGCCGGGCCGCTCGCCGCTGTCGAGATCTTCCCGGGAACATATCCGGCCGACGGCGCACGGGGGACAACCACAGCTGTGTTCACGTCTGTCTTCACCACGCCGTTCGCATCGACGTTGATGATACTCGTACACTCTGACGGGGGGATGCCTACCACCTCCCCTGTCACCGTCGTGGTCAGGAAACCCTGATCGTACGAGCAGACGGCATAGTAGTAGGTCTGGCCGTTCTGGACGGTGGAGTCAATAAACGAATGCTGGAGCCCGCTGTCATTTCCCAGGTTAAACAGCGCGCCGTTGACGTTCAGAGGGAAAAGCCCCTTGACGCTGTCCACAAGGTCGTATTGCGCCATCGGTTGCCTGAATGTGGCGTTACCATAGGCGTCGGAGATGATCTTCTCGGAAAGAAAATTCGATTCGGTGCTCCTGTAGACCCGGTATCCTTCAAAATTGTATTTTTGGTAGAATGCATCGAACGTCTGCTCTGCGTGGCCGTCCCAATAGAGGGTGACACGCCCGTTCCCCGGGATGGCCTTGACGATCGGTTTGGCAGGAGGCTTGGCGAACTGGTAGGTTGCATTGTAGATCTGCTGCACAGTCCGCTTCCTGCGGAAAAGGTCGTCGGTGTTGTTCCCGAATATCAGCGCCATAGAGAACCGTTCGGTCTGGCCGGTGAGCTGGTTCTGACCCGTCGAGGAGCTGTATGTGTTGCGGCCGTACATATGGAACAGGAAGCTGGAGAACCAGTTTCCCAGGTTGACGTTCGTGACCGGGGGCACCTGCTCGGGGGGCGGCGGGAGTTTGGTGAACGCCTTCCAGTTCCCCTCATCGTTGTTCAGGTCGTAGGTATGGACCGCGGCGATAAGGAACCCGGTCAGGCCGAGCTGATCCGACTCGTCCTTGTCCAGTTGCCCGAAATTCGGCTCCCCCTGTTCCGGTTTTCCGTCCCCCTCGCTCCCGTCCGGATCGGGCCCCGGATAGCCGGGGTCCAGCGGCCCGAGTCCGTCGCTCCCGACGTCATCACCGAGCGGCTCGCCCGGGTCCCATTTCCCGTTTTTGTTCAAATCCTTGAACGTATTCCAGTTGCAGTTTTCATCCGCGTCCCAGTGGGCCTGCCACGGACGTCCGTAGAACAAATGAAACTTCGTCGTGTCAGATTGCACATCGCGAAGGAAGGGGTCGTGCAAGGCATCGCTGATAAACACGCTCGCATTGTTGTCGCGCCGTTCGTCCGTGAGGCCGTCCTGGTCGTTGTCAATGTTGTCGTCCGAAATCCCGGGGCTTTCAAGGAAGGCATAGCCGGTATACCCGACTGGACTCCATTGGCCGGGGCTGCCGTACGACACGGTCGACCATGCATAGGAGATATTCAGTAGCTTGTTATAGCTTCCCGCGTTGTTCGACGAATTGTCGTGTCCCCCTATCCCCCAGTCCACATATTGCGCGAAGAGGGTCTTGGGATAGTCCGTCGTCCCCATGTTCGTGATCTCATAGTACCAGAATATCACGTCCTCGGCGAGCACCTGCGACCACTGGAAGCCCCGGGCGTGGACTTGCATCCCCAGCCCGCCCCTCGTTGTGTCGGCGGCGTCCGGATGGAAGAAATGGGGGGCCTGCATATATTGCCTGTCGGCATTGTCATCGAAGGCGAAATAGGTCTCGAGATCCGCGTTCAGCACCCCCTTGCCGAAAAATCCGTTCCACGATCCGTCCCATGACGACGGACGGTCGGGCCAGTGTGCGGGCCACGTTCCCGGGTCTGTGCTCTGGGCCGGCGTGGACTGGAGGCGATTTGCATAGCCGGGGAGAGGCCACCAGCCGTACGTGACCCCCGCAGGATCAGCCCTGGTGTATTCGTAGTAGTTTGTCTCTAGGGGATGAATGAGCGCCCCCGTGGCGTCCTGCGCCTCAGCCTGAACGATGACTGCCACACCGTCCAGATATGTATGGTTCGTATTTTTCGGCCAGACGCCGCTGATCGTCGGCCAGTTCTTCCAGTCGGCCACCTCGCCGAAGTTATAGTAGACGGTGGCCACAAGATTGCCGTCCATGAGGCCGTGCCTGGTCTCGTTCACGTTTCCCCTGTTCTTGTCGACAACCGTCTGCGAGGCCGCCGTACACAACGTCAGAATACCGGCAACGAGAGTGAGAAGAGTGCGGGTCCTGCTCATGCGAACACCTGATGATGAATCGTGATATGGGATTCTAGAACGAAAACGCCGCGCCCAGGATAATCTGGCGGGGCGCCGAATAGAAATCGGGCCGGGCGTAGTACTGCGCCAGCGTATTGACACCTCGGACGAGAGGTTGCTGCTGCGTGAGTGCGAGCGTGTACCCCGCCCTCCCCGTGTCTGTGAACACATTAGTTTCGTTCGCCGTATCAAAAAGGTTGTAGATCTTCAGGAAGACCGAGAGCCGGTAGTCCCCGAAGAGCTTCAAATACTTTGTCGCATACAGGTCGAAGCTGTAATATCCGGGCATGTTGTCGCTGTTCTCAAGACCTGTCCGCTGGTTCTGCAGTGCGGGCGTATATGGAAGGCCGGACCCTGCCCGGCCAATCACACTCGCGATGAAATCGTCGGGCGTGCCGAACGTCAGCGTCACGTTCAGCGAATGTCGCCGGTCCCAAGCCAGTGGGACAAGCTCCTTGTTCACGGAGATGGGGGGTGATGCCTGAGCTTTGTTGTACGCGTCGTTCGGATCCGAAGCATCTCCCTTGGCAACTTGGAAGGTGTAGTCCAGATTGGCCCCGAATCCATCCGTCAGCCGCCTTTCCAGCGAGAACGTGAACCCCTGCACGGCGCCATAGTCCTGATTGATGTACTCGCCGAACTTCACGAAGTTGTTCTTCACATGAATCTGCAAAGCCAGGAGGTTGCGTATGTCCTTGTAGTAGCCCGTGACGGTGATACCCAGTGTAGGCGTCAGCTCCTGCTGGAGTCCGATCTCGTACATTGTCGTGCGCTGCGGTTCGAGATCGGCGTTGCCAATGGTGCTGCCGACGAAATCGGGATAGACGCCTGTCAGGGCGATCCGCTCGTTGGGGTTCTTGTACAGGTAATCGTACGCCGGGATCTGGAAGAAATGTCCGTAGGACAAGTGCACTGCCCCCTTGTCGGAGATCGGGTACGATATGCCGATCCGGGGAGACAGTTGCTGTTTCGCGCTCGCTTTTCTGAAATATCCCGGAGGGAAAGGAGGCGTCAGCGAGTCAAGACCAGCAATGTTGTCCGGATTTAAGAGCACCTGCCCGTCCGGCTGAAAGTAATCCCACCGCAAGCCAACGTTGATCACAAGATACTCCATCTCGATCTTGTCCTGAGCGTACAGGGCAAGCTGGTACGGATGGTTGTCATAGATGCTGAAGTTGAAGCTTCCGGGAGTGGGCAGCAGCGGAACGAAATTCGTCGAGGAATTGACAAGAATCTGATAGTCGTTGTACTGGAGGTGGTTCCATTTCACCTCGGCGCCCGCCTTGATCTGGTGCACGGAGGTCACCTGAGCAGTGAAATCGACCTTCCCGGTCAACGTTGTACTCGTATGATTGAAATGCCAGTTCTCCGTCCCCCCGGTGAGAAACGCATTGGCGCCCGCTTGCTGCATCACGGTGGGGTCCACATAGCCGGGATCGATGGTGACCGGAGCGCCGAAGGGAACCGGGGGCTCGATCGGGTTGGGGAAAACGTACTGTTTATATTCTGTCCTGAAATACGACCCGCTCAGATCGAGGTATGCGGCATCGCTGAACACCTCCGTGTAGCTTGCGCTGCCAAGATATCCTTTCTGGTGGTACGTGTAATCCCCGTCCGGATTGAGCGTGAACTGATGATCATAGATCCTGTAATCGTGATTCTGGTACATCCCGTTCACCACAAGGTCCTTCGCCCCACCCACATCGACGGCGATTTTTCCCTGCACGGTGTACCTCTTCGAATCGTTCATGGGCACATATTTGCCGTCACCCGTTGCCCCGACGTACCACTTGGACGGATCGGGATCGGAAAAATTCGTCGAGTCTTTCGGATTGAAGACCCGCTTTCCGTAGATATATCCGGCGTCGTACAGGTATTTTCCCGACAGGAAGAATTTCACCACGTTCCCCACGATCGGACCGCTCACACTCCCCTGGAAGTTATACAGGGTTCTGGGATCCACATGGTCGATATTCGGAAAGAGCGATGTACGTCCGCTGAAATACCCGCCGGTATACGCCGACAATTCCCCCGTGTAATGGTCGGACGCCACTTTCGTGATCTGGTTGACGACACCCGAGAGGGCCTCGCCGTATTCGGCGTTGAATGTTCCGCTCAACACCTGAATCTCCGCGATGCTGTTGAGCTCGGCCTCCATCGAGGGATCGCCGGAGAACACGTCGTTGACCGAAACTCCGTCAACAAGGTACTTCACTTCGCCGGCCCGGCCGCCGCGAAAATGCCCTTCGACAACGCCAGCCTGAAGATTCACAACGGACCCCACGTCCTCGAGGGGAAGCTTTGAAAGCTGGTCGCTCCCGACACTTGCGACTGTGGAAGTCAGGTCTTTTTGGACGATCGGGCGCGTGGCGGCCACCAACACCTCACCGAGCACAACGGACTCAGGTTGCAGCGCGAAATGTATGCGCGTTGTCTGATCGGCCGTGACCCGGACGGTGCTGACGCTGACAGGAGTGTACCCGACGGCTGACGCCTTCAGCTGGTATATCCCCGGAGGAACGTTGAGGATGAAATACTCGCCGTCCATATCCGAAGCACCACCCAACGAAGTGCCGACGACCAATATATTGACGCTTGGAAGTGTCTCTTTTGTCTGTGCGTCGGTGACTTTGCCGGCGATTTTGCCGGTGGTACCGGCGTACGCGGCGAGAACATGCAGAGAGAGGTAGAGGGCAAGGAACGCAAGACGCCTGTTCGTTGGCATGCCGATTCGCCTCGACGATTGTCGATAGGAGAGTAACGGAAGGGTGCCGGGATCTCCCGGCACCCTCCGGAAATTGTCACTTCAACAGAAGCATCTTTTGCACGAGCGCAACCTGGCCGGTCTCCAGACGGTAGAAATACATGCCGGAACCGACAATGTTGCCGTTCCTGTCCTTGCCGTCCCATACCACGGAATACCGTCCCGTCGAACGCTGCTCATGATCCACCAGCGTCCTGATCTGCTCTCCGAGGACGTTGTAGATGTCCAGCGTCACCTCCGCCGCGTGCGGCACGGCAAACTGTATCGTCGTGGAGGGATTGAAGGGATTGGGATAGTTGTTCGACAGCTCAAATGTCTTGGGGAGTCCATCCGATCCTGGTGCAACCGAAGTTGTCGTACCCACAACCCTGATGTTCAGATCGTCGAAGTAGACAGTGCCGACAAACTGGTTGTAGACGTGGAGGCGGACCTCCATGAACTGTGCGCCCACACCGGTTGGCAGTGTGACATTGAGCTTGTACTGCGTCCAGTCGAAACTGGTCACGTGCGGGAATGCGAACGTGTAATCGTTCGACGGACCGACCGGGTTGTACCCCGCGTTGTTCCCCGCCTGTGCGAAGAACAGCGGCGTAAACCCGACAGACCACGTCCCTGGATATGCTGCCGCCGAATCAGGGAA
>PMCM01000248.1 GCA_003154155.1 Ignavibacteriota bacterium
CCGAACTCGGCAGTTAAGCCCTCCAGCGCCGATGGTACTACTCGTGCGAACGTGTGGGAGAGTAGGACGTTGCCAGAGTTATTCTCAATCCCGTCAGGCTTCAACCCCTGACGGGATTTCTGTTTCGTGCCCCATCGCAGGGTCGGCGCGCACCGTGCCCCTGCCGGTGCAGCCGCATCAACGCTCCATATGCCGCGACGATGTCACTTCATCAACCGGCGGCTGCGCGGCACGGCCCCCACGACGCCCCCCCCGTCTGGAAGTTTTCACCCGAATTGTGTATGTTGTCGCCTGCATGTCGGTCAACGCGTCAAGTCGAACCCCACTTCCACAGTAATCGCAGGTCTTCCTATGTCCAACCGCATCCTTCGCTCATGCGTGGCGCTCGCCACTCTCCTCCTGCTGCTCGCCTCCGGCTGCAGCCGGAAGTCCGATTCCGCCAGGAACACGGTGCAGATCAAAGGCTCCGATACCATGGTCAACTTGTCGCAGGCATGGGCGGAACAGTTCATGAAGACCCATCCGGGCACGTCGATCGCCGTCACCGGCGGCGGGTCAGGCAACGGCATCACATCCCTCATCAGCAGTACCTGCGACATCGCCGAAGTTTCGCGCGAGATGAAGGAAAGCGAAATCGCCCTTGCCCGCCAGAAGGGGGTCGAACCGACGAAAAATATCGTGGCACTGGACGGGCTGGCGGTGGCGATCAATGCCGCCAATCCCGTCAACCAGCTGACCATCGCCCAGCTTGCAGATATCTTTACGGGTAAGGTGAAAAACTGGAAGGAACTGGGTGGACGTGAGGGGCGGATTGTCCTGCTTTCACGCGAGGTCAATTCCGGAACCCACGTCTATTTCAAGGAACATGTGCTCCGGCATGGCAACGCCGAGGCCAAAGACGAATTCTCCCCCGAAGCGCTCCTCCTGCCGAGCTCCCAGGCGATCGTGGATGAAGTGACGCAAAACACCGATGCGATCGGCTACTTCGGCATGGGTTACATCACGCCGCGCCTGAAAGTGGTGAAGATCGCGGTCGACGACAAGTCCCCCGCCTATGCTCCCGCGATCGAACTCATTCAAAAAAACATCTATCCCATATCACGGCCCCTGATCATGTATACCAAAGGGGCCCCTGCGGGCCTGACCAAGACGTTCATGGAATTCATCCGGTCGCCCGAAGGACAGGAGGTCGTGCGGAAGATGGACTTTGTTCCGGTTCCCTGATATGCATCAAACCCGCCCTTCCGTCACCCTGCGTAAGATCAGGGAATGGTGCATTGAACGCGTGATCTTTCTGTGCGGCATCACCTCCATCGTGATCGTCGTCCTCATCTTCCTGTTCCTGCTGAAAGAAGGCCTGGCCGTTTTCCGGCACGTCGGTCTCCTCCAGTTCCTCCTCGGGAAGAGCTGGTATCCCATATCCGATCCCCCGCAGTTCGGCGTGTTGCCGCTGGTGATCGGGTCGGTGCTCGTGACACTCGGCGCGGCTGCAATCTCGGTCCCCCTGGGGGTTGCGAGCGCACTGTACATCGCTGAAATCGCCCCGCGCAGGATCAAAGAAATCCTGAAGGCCGGCATCGAACTTCTTGCCGCCATACCCTCGGTGGTGATAGGCTTTATCGGCATGGTCACCCTGGGTCCGGTGATCAAATCCGTCTTCCATCTGTCCACGGGCCTCACCGCGTTGACCGGCTCCATTACCCTCGCATTCATGGCCATGCCGACCATCGTCTCCATTGCCGAAGACGCCATCACGGCCGTGCCGCGCCAGTACCGCGAAGCCGCGGCGGCCATGGGCGCCACCCAATGGCAGACCACGTGGCGCATCGTCGCCTACGCAGCCCGTCCGGGCATGCTCGCAGCCGTCATGCTGGGCCTCGGCCGCGTGATCGGCGAGACCATGGCCGTCATGATGGTGACCGGTAACGCCGCTCTCATCCCGCACAGCATCCTCCAGCCTGTCCGGACGCTGACGGCGACCATCGCAGCCGAGATGGGGGAGACCGTGCAGGGGGGCGATCACTATGCGGCCCTCTTCGCCATCGGCATCGTGCTGTTTGTGATCACGTTTGCTATCAACGGCATCGCAGACCTCTATCTCCACCGGACCACAAGGGGATAGCCATGAATGTCCGGACACAGCAACGCATCGCGATCTCCGTCCTTTTTACCTGCACCGTGCTCGTCGTGCTGCCCGTGCTCCTTATCCTGGCCATCATCACCTACAAGGGAGCACCGGCCCTTTCGTGGGAGTTCCTTTCCGCCATGCCCGAAGGAGGGATGAATGCTGGAGGAATCTTCCCGGCCATCCTCGGAACGCTCTACCTCGTCGGCGGTGCGATCCTTGTGGCTGTGCCCCTGGGGGTCCTGTCGGCGATCTATCTCGTGGAATATTCCAAGGACAATGCGGTCAGCCGTCTGATCAAGCTGGCGATCGTGAACCTCGCGGGAGTCCCCTCGGTGGTCTATGGCCTCTTCGGCCTTGGTATCTTTGTCATCTTCTTCGGCTTCGGCGTCTCCATTCTGTCCGGGTCACTGACCCTCGGGATCATGATCCTGCCCGTCATCATTACCGCGTCGCGCGAGGCCCTGGAAAGCGTGCCCAGGTCTTTCCGGATGGTGAGCTTCTCCCTGGGCGCAAGCCGGTGGCAGACCATCCGCTATGCGGTTCTCCCCCACGCGCTGCCGGGCATCCTCACCGGCACGATCCTCGGCCTCGGCAGGGCCTCAGGAGAGACGGCCCCGATCCTCTTTACCGTGGCGGCGTTCTACCTTCCGACACTGCCGGAATCGGTATTCGATCAGACCATGGCGTTGCCCTATCATCTGTACGTCATCTCGACGCAGGTGCCGGGGATCCACGAGGAAATCCGCTACGGCACGGCGCTCGTTTTGCTGCTCCTGGTCCTCATCCTGAACCTCGCCGCAATCATTCTCCGGTATCAGTTCCGGAAGAAGAAGCGATGGTGATCTGATGCCGACTCACATCACGGTGAAGGGCCTCTCCCTCTATTACAGGGACAATTGCGTTCTCAAGAATCTCACGCTGGACATCGAGCGCAACGAGATCTTTACGATCATCGGCCCCGCGAATTCCGGCAAATCGTCGTTCCTCCAAACACTGAACCGTCTGAACGACCTCCATGCGGGATTCCGCAAGACCGGTTCGGTCACCCTGGACGGAGACGATATCGACGGGATCGAAGTCGAAACCCTGCGCGCGCGCGTAGGTATTGTCTTCGCCTTGCCGTTTCCGCTTCCCATGTCGATTTTTGACAATATCACCTATGGCCCCCGCATGCACGGCGAGCGCCAGAAGAAAGTCCTGGCGGACCTGGTGGAGCAGAGCCTCCGCGAAGCGTATCTCTGGGACGAAGTCAAAGACCGCCTCCACCAACCGGCTATGCAGCTCTCCGGCGGACAGCAGCAGCGGCTCTGCATCGCCCGTGTTCTCGCCGGACAGCCCGAGGTGATCCTGTTCGACGAACCGACCTCGGGGCTCGACCCCATATCGACCGCACGTGTGGAGGAGACCATGTTGATCCTCCGCGACCGGTATACGATCGTGCTCGTCACTAACAACGTGGCCCAGGCTGCGCGTGTCGGCAGCCGGACGGCCTTCTTCCTGATGGGCGAATTGGTGGAAGTGGGGGAAACGAAGAATGTCTTCACCAGGCCGACAGACTCGCGCACCGACGAGTATGTGACCGGAAAGTTCGGCTAGACCATGGACCCCGCCATCATCCAGACACGGCGCCTGAATCTGTACTACGGCAATTTCCACGCGCTCAACGATATCGACCTCGATGTCGGGGAACGGGAGATCACCGCCCTCATCGGTCCGTCCGGATGCGGCAAATCGACGCTCGTGCGGGTGTTCAACAGGATGAACGATTTGATCGACAGCGCCCGCGTCACCGGCGACGTCCGCGTCCACGGCGAAAATATCTATGCCCCGAATGTGGATCTGATCTCCCTCCGATCGCGGGTCGGCATGGTGTTCCAACGCCCGAACCCCTTTCCGCTCAGCGTGCGCGACAATATCACGTTCGGCCTGGAGATCCATCGGCGTGGCTCGCGGAAGGACTTCGACGCGCTCGTGGAAGACGGGCTGCGCAGCGTCCTGCTCTGGGATGATCTGAAGGACCGTCTCCAGGGTTCGGCGCTCTCCCTCTCCCTCGAGCAACAACAGCGGCTGTGCATCGCCCGGGTCCTGGTGATGCGCCCCGACATCATCCTCATGGACGAGCCCTGCTCCGCCCTGGACCCGATCGCCACTCTCCGCATCGAAGAGCTGATGCGCGAGCTCAAAAAGAACTACACGATCGTCATCGTGACCCACAATATGCAACAGGCGGCGCGCGTCAGCGACTTTACGGCGTTCCTGTATCTCGGCACACTTGTCGAATTCGGCGGGACAAAGCAGATCTTCACCGCGCCGGCACAACAGAAGACGGAAGAGTATATCACGGGCCGGTTCGGCTGACCGCCGCACTTCCCGGGAAAGACGAGGAGATCGAATGGAACGGCACTTCGAAAAGGAAATCGACAGCCTCAAGACCATGCTGATGAAAATGGCGAGCATGGCGGAGGAGAACTTCCACAATGCTATCAAGGCGCTGACGGAGCGGAACCGGCAGCTGGCAGCCCAGGTGATCGAAACCGATCAACGGGTCGATGCCCTGGAACTGGAGATCGACAATGCCGTCGTCGACGTCCTGGCACTGCAAAAGCCGGTGGCCAGCGATCTCCGGCTGATCGTTGCCGCACTCAAAATCAACAACGACCTCGAGCGCATCTCCGATCACGCGGTCAATATCGCGCAATCGGTCCTCACCCTTATCGAGGCGTCCACGGTGCATACGCATCTTGAAATCCCGAAAATGGCGGACACCACGCGCTCGATGCTCCGGGATGCGCTGGATTCGTTCATCCATCTGGATCCGGAAAAGGCGCGCACCGTGCTCACGCGCGACGATGAGATCGACGATCTGAACCGGTCGAACGCCCGCCAGGTGATCGGATGGATTCAGGAGAAGAGCCTGCCCGTGGAAGAAGGGCTGGATCTGATCAGGATCAGCAGAAACCTGGAGCGGGTGGCAGATCTTTCCACCAATATCGCGGAAGAAGTGGTGTTCCTGACTCAGGCCCGGGTCGTGAAACACCACGCGGACGAAAAAAAGTAATTATCGCGCGTCGTAAATCCTCCGCCTGCAGTGTACTCAATCCGGAGGCCACTGCATGTCCAGGGTTCAGCACATCGCCCGCACTCCCGCATTTGCCCCACGGTTGTACTCGATTGCACCCGGCGAAGCGGACTATCCCTCTCTCCCGGGTGTGTGGCCCCTGACGGCGCCGATTGACGGCCTCTTCACCCCGGCCGGCATCGCCGGAATCCCCATCGCGGCGATCGGCGACAGAACGCTGCTCTCCCGATTCAGCATCGGCCTTGTCTGTTCGGTCCGTTGTCCGGGCTGGGTCGTCCTGGCGACGTTTGAATTCGCCCGGAAGACCCCGCCCGGGGGCGCCGCGATTGCGGGTGGATTCCATTCTCCCATGGAGCGGACCTGCCTGGATACCCTCCTGGCGCGCCACGTGCCGGTCATCTATTGTCCGGCCCGCAGACTAAACGTACGTGGGATTCCGCGGGCGTGGGAAACTCCGCTGACCGAACGGCGTCTCCTGATTCTTTCCCCATTTGTACCAGCGCAACGGCGGGTCACCCGCGATCTCGCCCGTGAACGGAACCGGTTCGTGGCGGCAGTGTCCGGTTTGGTGTTTGTCCCTTCCGCGTCACGGGGAGGAGGAACCGAAGCCCTTGTGCGTACCTGCCTCAGGTTTGGCAGGGAAGTGTGCACCCTGGCGGGGGAGGATAACGCCCATGTGGTGGCTCTGGGTGCCCGGGGTCTGGCGCAAATTGAACTGCTGCTGCAGGCGGGCGTAACGTGCGAGAGCCCCCTCCCGGAATCGGGAGAGGGCTCTCTGGTGCTTTCCCACTGCTGACGAAGGGCTATTCCTTCTTCCCGGGTGCGGGATCACCCGGAGGACCGTCGCCGATCCCCGCTGAGTTCTCCTGCGGGATGTCGCCGGGTTCCTTGGGTGAGTTCGTACCCGTAAAAACCAGCTCTCCGGACTCGGCATTGACCTTTACCTGCACAGCCGTCCCTTCGACGAACGCCCCCTTCAGCAGCTCTTCGGCGATCGGGTCCTCAAGGTACTTCTGCACGGCACGGCGGAGAGGCCGGGCGCCGTACGCAGGATCAAACCCCTTGTCGGCAAGAAATTCCCTGGCTTCCTGTGTGAGCTCCAATGTGAGTCCTTGCGCGACGAGACGCTTCGACAGATCGCGGACCTGGATCAGCACGATCTCCTGAATGTGCGTCTTCTCCAGTGGATGGAACACGATCGTGTCGTCGACGCGGTTCAGGAATTCAGGATTGAACACGCGCTTGAGCGCCTCTTCGATGGTCGATTTCATCGAGCCATACTCGTCACGGGCCGTCACTGTGCCGAACCCGATGCCGCCCGCACGCTTGAGATCCCGCGTCCCGATGTTGGATGTCATAATCAGGATCGTGTTCTTGAAATCGACCTTCCGGCCAAGGCTGTCGGTCAGCTGCCCGTCGTCCAGTACCTGGAGGAGGATGTTGAACACATCCGGATGAGCCTTTTCGATTTCATCCAGCAGCACCACGGAGTACGGCTTCCGGCGCACTTTCTCCGTCAGCTGCCCTCCTTCTTCGTAACCGACATACCCCGGAGGAGCGCCGACGAGCCGGGATACGCTGAATTTCTCCATGTACTCGCTCATGTCAATACGGATCAGCGCATCTTCCGTGTTGAACAGGTAGCGTGCCAGTGCCTTCGCGAGCTCGGTCTTGCCGACCCCGGTCGGCCCGAGGAAGATAAACGAACCGATGGGACGACTCGGGTCCTTCAATCCCGCGCGCGTGCGCCGGATCGCCTTTGTCAGCTTCTGGATGGCCTCATCCTGGCCGACGACCTGGTCTTTAAGCACCTGCTCCATCCGCATCAATTTGGCGGATTCCGATTCCGCGATCTTATTCACCGGGATGCCGGTCATCATGGCGACCACATCGGCCATATGTTCTTCGGTCACCTCGTGAACGGTATCCTGTGCCTTCAGCTCCCACTCGCGTTTTGCGATTTCCAGATCGGACAACAGTTTCTTTTCAAGATCGCGCAGGCGCGCGGCCTCTTCAAAGTTCTGGCTCTTGACGACCTGATTCTTTGAGAGCTTGATCTTTTCAATCTCCCCTTCCAGGTCCAGAATTTCCTGGGGCACATGGATGTTGGCGAGGTGGACGCGCGATCCGGACTCGTCGAGCACATCGATGGCCTTGTCCGGGAGGTAGCGATCGGTAATGTACCGGTCGCTCAGCCTCACCGCGGCTTCGATGGCTTTGTCCGAATAGTGCACTCCGTGATGCTCCTCATATTTGTGCCGGATGTTCTTCAGGATCTGGACGGTTTCCTCCACCGTCGTCGGATCGACCATGATCTTCTGGAACCTGCGATCGAGCGCGCCATCCTTTTCGATGTACTGGCGGTACTCATCCAGGGTGGTGGCGCCGATGCACTGCAATTCGCCGCGGGAAAGAGCCGGCTTGAACATGTTGGAGGCGTCCAGCGAACCCGAAGCCCCCCCCGCACCGACGATGGTATGCAGTTCGTCAATGAACAGGATGACGTCCTTGGCCTTTTCCAGCTCATTCATCACGGCCTTCATGCGTTCCTCGAACTGGCCGCGGTATTTGGTCCCTGCAACGAGAGCTGCCAGGTCGAGCGTGACCACCCGCTTCCCGTGCAAAACCCGGGAGATCTTCTTCTGGACGATCCGCATCGCAAGCCCTTCGGCGATCGCGGTCTTGCCTACACCCGGTTCGCCGATGAGCACGGGGTTGTTCTTCTTCCTCCGGCTCAACACCTGAGCGACACGCTCGATTTCCTTTTCGCGGCCGACAATCGGATCCAGTTTGTCCTCGGCAGCGAGCTTCGTCAGGTCATGACCGAAATTGTCCAGCACCGGGGTCTTGGATTTCTCCGGTTTCTTCTCGGACGCCTGTTGGTGTTGCTGCTGGGCGCCGGGAGGAGGCGTGCCCGTGGGCTTGCCGCTGATAATGTTGTCCAGCTCCGAGCGCACCACATCGTAATGAATGTTGAACTGATGGAGAATCTGCGCGGCAATATTATCGTCGTCACGCAAGAGCGAAAGGAGCAGGTGTTCGGTCCCGATCACGTCGGATTTAAACAGTTTTGCTTCGAGATACGTGATCTTCAACACCTTTTCCGCCTGTTTTGTGAGCGGGATATTGCCTATGGTCAGTGTGCCGCCTGAAGTTCGTACGGTATCCTCGATCGCTTTTTTCAGTTTGAACAGGTCGACGCCAAGATTACGGAGGATCTTGACGGCGATGCCTTCACCCTCTTTGATTACTCCGAGCAGCAGGTGTTCCGTGCCGATGTAATCGTGCCCCAGCCGGATCGCTTCCTCGCGGCTCAGGCGGATCACGTCCTGCACCCTGTTCGAAAAATTGCCTTCCATTCGCGTGCCTGTTCTAGTATGATCCTATGACGGTTATCCGTCTACATGTTTAACACTCTTCCGCGCGGTCGGGGTTCCAGGGCCCCTTCCGCGCCCGGTCAGGCAAAAATATAACCAAATGCGCCAGGTAAGTCAAATTGACCCCCAGAATGGGCGATTCCGCCACTCTGAGGGTGAAAAGGGTTGAACCTGAGGGTGGATTTGCGCATCCTATAGAGAACAGACAGAACAGGCGGAGTGTGTATGCCGATCTACGACTACCGATGCGACGAGTGCGGGAAGGTCTTTGACGTGTTTCACAAGGTGAAGGAAGTGGAAGAGGACATCGTCTGTCCCGAGTGCAGGTCGACGAAACACACCCGGCTGCTCTCGGCGCCGAGCATCAACATGGGCGCAACCCGGGATCTCCCGCCGTGCGCCAGCGGCGGCGGCTGTGACGGTTCGTGCGGGATGAACTAGATTTGCCCGGACAGCCGGCAGATGCTTCTCAGAGCCCCGGGATGTTGCCCTTGAAGTAGATCAACATCACGCAACTGAGAACCCACAGGCCGGCGACGACGATGATGGGGACATCCGAAGCCACGACCGCTGTGGGGTTCTCCGTGCTGTCGGTGGCGTGAATCAGGTGCATGTAACGGAACACCCCGTACATGACGAAAACGGTAGTGTAAATCAACCTGTCGGTCCCGAATACCTCCAGCGTGCGTGGGGCAACAGTGTACAGCGCATACGAAATAACCGTGCCCGCGGCGGTGATGGTCAACATCTGATCGATCACTTCCAGCCGGTAATGCTGCAAAACCTTCCGTTCTGCCTCTTTTCCTGCGGCCTGCATGGCAACCAGCTCTCCCCGCCGTTTCGCAAACCCCAGAAACAATGATATGAACATCGTGCAGAGGACAAGCCAGTTCGATACGGCGACGCCGATGGCATAAGCGCCCCCCAGGACGCGCAGGATGAACCCCGCTGCAATGATGAAGACATCGAGGAGCATGACTTCTTTGAGCTTGAAGGAATAAGCGAGGTTCATGGCAAAATAAAGCCCGATGAGCAGTTTGAACGCCCCCGGGAGCGGCCAGGCGATCAGCAGCGCGATACAGACGACCAGGCCCAGGAGGACCAGTGCCTGGGTGACCGAAATGGTCCCTGCCGCGATGGGCCGGAAGCGTTTCTTCGGATGTGCCCGGTCCGCTTCTGCATCAACGATGTCGTTGATGATATACACCGCGCTTGCGGTNNACAAAGCTGTTCTTGATCCACTGTTTCGGCCGGATCAACTTGAGCGCTGCAGCCAGCGGGTTGGTCTGGGATGCCATGGGATTTCCTTTCCTCGCGCTCAATGTCACCAATCCGTTTTAGAAAAGCAAGAAGCCGGCGTTGTGGCTTCACGGGAATTTTAGTACCATCAACAGATGGAGGGATACTCATGACCCACGACGAACAGCACCGGATGATTCTGGAGTTGAGAGACAGCGTCCACCGTATGACTCGCGACGACGAAGAGCTGTTCACGATGTTCGTCAAGCGCGACAAGGACGATGAAGATCTGGACGTGGTTGCCCAGAAGAAGCTGGAGGGTTTCTACGAGAAATATGTTGTGCGGAAGGGGCGCCGGCTATGAAAGCGGTGGTCGTCACAAAACATGGCGGACCCGATGAGCTCCAATTCGGCGAAGTTGTTGTCGTCGATCCGCAGCCCTGATGGAAATGCGCAAAGACGCACGACAGGAATTGATGCCTGAGTTTCTCCTCCGGGCGTACGCCGCGGGGTATTTCCCGATGGCCGAAAGCCGCGGAGGTCCGATCCGCTGGTATTCGCCGGACCCGCGTGCGATCATCCCGCTGGATCGTCTCAAGATCTCCCGGAGTCTGCGGCAGAGCATCCGCGCACGAAAGATGGAGATCCGGTATGACACGGATTTCCAACAGGTGATGCACAGATGCGCGGCGCGGGAAGAAACATGGATTTCCGAAGAGATCGTTGAGGCATACACCCGGCTGTTTGTGCTTGGGGCGGCGCACTCGGTGGAATGCTGGCAGGACGGCCGCCTTGTGGGCGGGCTCTACGGCGTTGCCATGGGTGGCGCCTTCTTTGGAGAATCCATGTTCAGCCTGGTCACCAACGCCTCGAAAATCGCGCTGGTCTGCCTGGTCAAGCAACTGACGAAACAGGGCTTTATTCTGCTGGATACGCAGTTTTTGACCCCCCATCTGGCCAGCCTCGGCGCCCGCGAAATCCCCCGTCAGGAATACCTCTTGCTCCTCCACGAGGCCCTCGAGGTGCGGGCCTCGTTCACCGAAGTTCCTCTCCGGATGTGATCTGGATCACAGCCTCCGCGATGCCCGGAACTGAGTATTGCGTTGTCCTGGTTTTGTGCATATATTGAATGGGGTAAATTTTGCTCAGGTTGCTCTACTCATGAGGAGTGAATGGCAATGCCATTTGCGCGCGAACCACACAAAACAGAACGGGTGACGCTCACCCTCGTTCCCCGCACAGACGAACGCAGTCTGTTGAAGATACCTTCAACGTTCAACCAGATCGAGCGGACGTATTCATGGCACACAGCTGGCTCGCTGAACTATATGCTGGTGCCGACCAAAATCTCGAGCGGCGAGATCAAAGTCGATCTGTTTCTTGATCCGTTGAAAAAGGGGAAACTCCCTGCCCGCAACCTCCAAAAAGCGGTGCAACAGTTCGTGGACGAGAAAATTCAGACCGAGTGGCGGGGATTGCGGCTGGAGAGTATCGGCAGGGCGACGATGGCTGCTCCGCCCTCTGAAACAATCGTCCGCGGGACGATCGAAGAGATCCTCGGGACCAATATCGATCGCTGATCACCGCAGGGCCATGGAGTCACAGATCATCAGCACCACCGCGGTTGAAGGCTTCACTCCTTCCAAGAAAGGGAAGGTGAGGGATATTTATGACCTCGACCGGCAACTTCTCATCGCCGCCACAGACCGCCTCTCCGCTTTCGATGTCGTCCTGCCTGATGGCATCCCCGACAAGGGAAAGGTGCTGACCCAGGTTTCGGCGTTCTGGTTCGACCGCCTCGCACACATTCTTCCGCATCATCTCGTCAGTACCGACATCACGGCTTTTCCCGAACCGTTCCGGTCGCATCCCGCCCTGTTCGCCCAACGCAGCATGCTGGTGCAAAAGACCACCCCCCTCGCGGTGGAATGCGTGGTGCGCGGATATATTACGGGCTCGGGCTGGAACGACTACCTGCGAAGCGGATCCATCTGCGGGATCCCTCTCCCGCCGGGACTCCAGGAATCGGCCCGTCTGGCTGAACCTCTCTTCACGCCCACAACGAAGGCGGAAGTCGGAGTGCACGATGAGAGCATGACGTTTGCACAGGTCAAAGATCTTGTGGGTACCGTGCTCGCGACGCAGTTGCGCGATTTCTCGATCCGTCTTTACCTGGAAGGCGCAGCATATGCCCAGACGCGCGGGATCATTATTGCCGATACAAAATTCGAATTCGGGCTGGACTCAGACGGCACATTGCTGCTTATCGACGAAGCGTTGACGCCCGATTCATCACGTTTTTGGCCGCTGGACACCTACCGCCCCGGCACGTCACCCCCCAGCTTCGACAAACAATTTGTTCGCGACTACCTGCTCGCGGTGAAATGGGACAAACGCCCGCCCGGCCCTTCGCTCCCGCCCGACATCATCCGCACAACCGCTCAAAAATACCGCGACGCCCTGGAACGCCTCACGGGCCATCCCCTCTGACGCACGCCGGTTCACTTAAAGTATCCCTTAAGAAACCTCTTGCATTTCTTTGTAATATTAGCTATTTACAGGCGGATTGAGCCCTTCCTTATACCACGAGGCGCCTGCAGAAATACATGCTTAACCAGCTTCGCTACGAAAGCATCCTCGAAAGCATCAGCGGCGGTTTCTTCGCCATGGATTCAGC
>PMCM01000222.1:0-191 GCA_003154155.1 Ignavibacteriota bacterium
GTGGAATACACCGCGTTCTATAGCGAATCCGGCGAGCCGGTCTCCGCCGAGTTCGCGGGCGAGGATCATCACGACGTGCGCACGCGCGCCAAGCTCAAAGCCGAGCGCGTCGAGGACGAGTTCGTCGAGAAGCAGGGCGATTTCTTCGTGCTCAAGGAGCAGCCTGCGGTGCGCGTCAACGCGCGCGCCTT
>PMCM01000222.1:225-6850 GCA_003154155.1 Ignavibacteriota bacterium
CCGTGGAGCATGAAGGGCGTCGAGGGCGCGCACCGCTTCCTCAACCGCGTGTGGCGGCTGTTCATGGATGACCGCGCCGACGCGCTCCTGCCGGAACTCGCCGATGTCGAGCCGACGAAGGAGCAGCTCCGCTGGCTGCACGAGACGATCAAGAAAGTGTCCGGCGATATCGAGACGCTGCACTTCAACACCGCGATTTCCACGATGATGGAATTCTCCAACGAGTGCCAGCGCTGGACGCAGCGCCCGAAATCCATCATGGAAAGTTTCGTGCTGCTGCTCGCGCCCTTCGCGCCGCACTTCGCCGAGGAACTCTGGTCGCGGCTCGGGCACGCCAATACGCTCGCCTACGAAGCGTGGCCCGTCTGGCGGCAGGAATATCTCGTGCAGGATTCCATCGAGATTCCCGTGCAGGTCAACGGCAAGCTGCGCGGCAAACTCACGATGCCCACCGGCTGGACCCAGGAGGACCTGAAGCGCCGTGCCGCCGCCGATGTAGGCGTGGCAAAATATACGGCCGGCAAGGCTGTCGTCAATATGATCGTGGTAAAAAACAGACTCGTGAACATCGTCGTCCGGTAGTCCCATGGAACGCCTCAGTGTCATCCTCGTGACGCGCAACGAGGAACGCAATATCGACCGTTGTCTCGGAAGCGTCCGCTGGGCGGACGAGATCGTGGTGGTGGATTCATTCAGCACCGACCGTACAGTGGAGCTTGCCAAACACTATACTGATAAAGTCTATCAGCACGAATATCCCGGCACAAGCAAACAGGTGGAACGGGGGATTGGGTATGCCACCGGCGACTGGATTTTCGTGATTGACGCAGACGAGGAGATGTCACCGGAACTGCGTGCGGAGGTGGAACAGGTCCTTCGCGGGGGAAGCGACTGCGCCGGCTACACGTTCATCCGGAAACCGCGAGCGTTCGGCCGGTGGATCGAACATGGCGGCTGGTTCCCGGATCACCAGTTCAGGTTCTTCCGGCGTGACAGTTACTATCCGGAGCATCAGGAGATCCACGGCGGATTCAATACACGGGGGAAGCGGGGGGCACTGCAGGGATATCTCTATCACCATACGTACGATACCATCTATGCGTACGTGGAGAAAATGAATGAGTATACTTCGCTGCATGTGTCGAACAAACTGAAAGATACGCCGGATATCGTGGTCCGATGGCATCACCTGTTGCTGAATCCCCTGTCACATTTCCTCAGGATGTTCATATCGCGGAAAGGCTATAAGGACGGTTTCCACGGCTTCGTGCTTGCATTGTTGGATGCGACCTATGCAATGCTGATGTACGCAAAGCTCTGGGAGTACCGCATGCGGCTGACGGAGGGGAAGGGTCAGCTTCCACCTATCACCAATGCGGAACTGAACGTCCTTAAAAGGAAAGCATGACGATCTACAGACGTGTACTGAAATACCTGCGTCCTTACTGGCTGAAGCTCGTTGGGTCGATGGCGTGTTCGATCATGTTTTCTCTGTCGAGCGGCTTGTCGATCTACCTGACCATCCCGCTTCTGGAAACGCTGTTCATCCGGCCGGAGCCGGCGCCTGCGCCCGCCGCTGCTGCACCCTCCGGCGTCTCATTTCTGCCGGAGTGGCTGGTGCACATCAAGGATCAGGTGGCCGGGGCATTCCAGCACCTGATGTTCAGGCCCAACCCCGCCGATACGCTGTTCAACATCTGTATCGTTGTGGTGGTGGCTTTCTTCATGCGGAACATCTTTGGCTATCTTCAATCCAATATGATGGTGGCGGTGGAGCAGGGCCTGATCAGAGACTTGCGGAATGCGCTGTACCGTCATATCCATGCCCTCCCGCTCGCATATTTCACGAATGAACGGACCGGGAACCTGATCTCGCGGATCATGAACGACGTCCCCGTCATCAATACCGGGATTTCCGCCACTTTTCAGACGCTGATCCGCGAACCCCTGCTTATCGCGGTCTATCTGACCATTACTCTCGTCATCAGCTGGAAGTTGACATTGATCGCCTTTGTCGTCTTCCCGCTGGCCCTCCTGATTATTGCCTGGATCGGGCGCCGCGTGCACCGGGAATCCGGTCTCGTGCAGGAACGGATTGCAGACCTGACCTCGGTGTTGCACGAAACGATTTCGGGAGTCAAGGTTGTCAAGGCGTTCGGCATGGAGGATTTCGAGAACAAGAAGTTCGCGCGTGAGGGGCAGCAGTACCTGGACACCATCCTGCGCGTCACGCGTATCCGCAATCTCGCCTCGCCAAGCACCGAGTTCCTCAGCGCGGCAGCCGGTGCGGTGATCATCTGGTACGGCGGCATGCAGGTCCTGCATGCCGAGNNGCCGGCAAGAGGGTCTTCGAGATTCTCGATACCGAGCCGGGAATCAAGGACGCAGCCCGGCCGTTGCCCCTGACCGCCTTCAATGAGTCCATTGAGTTCCACAACGTGGTGTTCCATTATGTCGAAGGCGACCCCGTCCTGGAGGATGTTTCTCTGACCATCAGGAAGGGAGAAGTGGTGGCGGTTGTGGGACCGAGCGGTGCGGGAAAAAGCACGCTGGTAGACCTGTTGCCGCGGTTTTACGACCCGATAGGGGGGGCAATTACCATCGATGGCGTGGATCTGCGCGACGTGGAGCTGAAAGCCCTCCGCGACAAGATCGGTATCGTCACCCAGGAGACCATCCTGTTCAATGATACGGTGCGGAACAATATTGCCTACGGCCTTGAAGACTGCAGTCTTGAACGGATCGTGGATGCGGCGAGGGCTGCCAATGCCCATGGGTTTGTGAGTGCGATGCCTGACGGCTACGACTCGCTGATCGGTGAACGGGGCGTCAAGATCTCAGGCGGGGAACGCCAGCGGCTCGCCCTTGCACGCGCTATTCTGAAGAATCCCCCCATCCTGATTCTGGACGAAGCGACATCCGCCCTGGACACGGAATCCGAGATTCTCGTGCAGGAGGCCATCGAACGCCTGATGGCCGGCCGGACATCGATCGTGATCGCGCACAGGCTTTCCACTGTTCAGCATGCGGATCGGATTGTGGTGATCGAAGGCGGGAAGATTGTGGAAACAGGGAAGCACAACGAGCTCCTGAAAAAACGCGGGGGCCTGTATAAGAAATTGTTCGATCTCCAGTTCCGGATATAACATGGTCACGGTGCGCCGCATCATGGACGGGGCAATGCTCCTGTTCCTCGCTTCATGCTACTTTTCGATCGCCGTCAATTCCCTCTCCCTCGGACTTATGGCTGTCTGCTGGGTGGCGCTCATGGCCATGGAGCACCGTTGGTCTGTCGTTCGGACTCCGTACGATTGGCTCTTCCTTGCCTGGATCGTGGCAGAGTATCTGGCCACGGCCTTTTCCGAGAATCCCGCGCAATCGCTGCTGTTTTCCAAACGCCTTCTCCTTGCCGGCATCGTCTATTTCTTCGCGGCGCAGGTGACAACGGAAGGAAAGGCGAAAGTGGTCATGGGGACCCTGCTCGGGACGGCAACCCTCGTTGGGATCATCGGGGTGGGAAAACTGCTGTTTGCGAAACCCGCAGATGTCGTGCGGCTCGGGATATTCCAATTCTATATGACGACGTCGGAATTGTTGATGATAGCGCTGCTGCTGCTCCTGCCTTTTGTGGTGCATCCCGGAACCCCCCGCCGGTGGCGCAGCGCGGCGGCACTCGCCCTGCTCCCCCTCGGCATCTCGCTCTATGCCACGGTGACCAGGGGAGCGTACCTGGCCGCGGCGGCAGGCATGCTGTTCATCGCTCTGACAAGGAACATCCGGCTGATCGTACCCCTGGTGCTGGTGATCGTCCTCGTCTTCCTGTTTGCCCCGCCCTACGTGCAGCAGCGGCTTGCGAGCATTACCGATCTGCATCATCCGGAAAATGCCACCCGCATCATGCTCTGGTCAACAGGGCTGAAAATCTTCACCCATTATCCCGTTGTCGGGGTTGGCGATATCGATCTGCGTGAAATGTACGACCGCTATGCCGACGAAGTGAATCCCGAACACCATGGCCACCTCCACAATGTGCCCCTGCAAATCCTTGTGACGCTCGGGCTGGTGGGCTTCATCGCGCTGACAGCTCTGTTCGCCACAATCGCCGTGACCGAATGGCGCGTGTACACGCGCGTACGGGACGAGTGGTTCCGGGGCTCTGTCGCCCTCGGTGCCCTCGCCGTCTTTGTCGGCTTCCATGTGATGGGGCTGACGGAGTGGAGCTTCGGCGATCAGGAAGTAGTGATCCTCCTGTGGGTAACGGTCGGCATGTCGCTGGCGGTCGGAAGGATGGATGCGATCCCAATATCATCTCGGGCGGTGGATTGACTCCATGGCAACGCTCACAGTGATCACGCTCACTCTCAACGAGGAACGCAACATCGGCGCCTGTCTGGAAAGTGCTCGCTGGGCGGACGAGATGATTGTCATCGACTCCGGGAGTGTTGACCGGACCGTGGAGATTGCCGGAACCTACACGCAGAAAGTGCACAGGATCGTATGGCAGGGCTATGGGGCAGCCCGCAATTATGCCCTCCAGCGCGCCGGAGGCGACTGGATTCTCTGGCTCGATGCCGACGAACGCGTAACCCCGGAACTTGCAAAGGAGATCCGGGCCATCCTGCACGAAAACCCGGCGGCCGTGAGCGGGTATGCCATCGCGCGGCGCGCGTATTTCCTCGGCCGATGGATCCGCCACAGCGGATGGTACCCGGGGAGAGTCGTCCGTTTGTTCCGCAGGGGACACGCGCGGTTCACCGAAAGCCACGTGCATGAACAACTGGAAATCGACGGGACGGTGCTGGCCACAGCCAACGACCTGATTCACCTGACAGATCCGGATCTCGAACACTATCTGGCGAAATCAAACAAGTATACTTCGCTGGCAGCCGAAGATATGCTCATGGCGGGCCGGCGATTCCGGATGGCCGACATGCTGGTCCGCCCCCCGTTCCAGTTCGTCAAAATGTACGTGTTGCGCGGCGGTTTCCTCGACGGCGTTGAAGGATTGATTCTCGCCGTACTGTCCGCGGCCTATGTCTTTGCCAAATACGCAAAGCTACGCGAGCGCATGCAAGCACCGGCCCGGAAAGCCAATCGTGTACACACACCGAATGAACGCTGAGAGGAGAACACGATGGACACACTGCACAAACACCAATTACTCTTCACCCAGCTGGTGATTATGTTCCACGCTGCAACCATGCAACAGCTCGGTAAAGTGAAACATCCGGTCACCGAGAAGATCGAAAAGAACCTTGAGGCCGCCCAGAATACCATCGATATCCTGGAAATGTTGCAGGCAAAAACCAAAGGCAATCTGGCCCAGGACGAGGATGTGCTGATGTCGCAGGTGTTGCAGGAACTCCGGCTTGCGTACGTTCAGGAGAAACAGGTATGATATTCGCCATCATCGGCAACCTGGCCAAGCCGGGGTTGTGCGATGCCGTGGGTCCGCTGGTCTCGGCACTCGTACGAGCGCACGGTGACTTTCTTCTTGACAACCGGATCGCTGAGCTTCTGCGATCGACGGGGCAGACCATCCCCGTGTCTCAGGCCGGTTCACCGGAACAGTGCGTGCGGGAAGGGGAGATGCTCATTGCGTTCGGTGGTGACGGCACGATCCTCTCCGCCGCCCGGCTTGTCGGCGAACGATCGACGCCGATTCTCGGGGTCAACCTCGGGAAACTTGGGTTCCTGGCCGAGTTCTCTCCGGAAGAGGTGCCGCGCGCGGTGGCGGACCTGCTCGCCGGTAACTATGTCGTGGAAGAACGCCTGGTGCTCGAAGCGATCGTCCCGTCCCGTCCTGGCCTGCTCGTGCGGGGAGTGAACGATATCGTTGTTGACAAGTCACGTTCATCCCGACTCATCGACCTGGACACCCACATCGACGGGGCTTTCGCAGTGACGTACCGCGGTGACGGCCTGATCGTATCCACGCCGACGGGGTCTACGGGCTACGCTCTTTCCAATGGCAGTCCCATCGTCATTCCTACATGCAACGTAATCGGGATAACGCCGATCTCGCCCCACACGCTCAACGGCCGGCCGCTCGTCGTGCCGGCGACAAGCACAATCCGCATCTTCGTTCACGCCAGCGCCGGAGAAGTGCTCCTCTCGGCGGACGGCCAGGAGGAATGCCTTTTGACCCCTCCGGCGGAAATCTTGATCCGGAAAGCCCCGTATCCAGTGCGGCTGGTCAAGCGGAAGGATCGATCGTACTTCGACGTTTTGCGGGCAAAACTGTTCTGGGGAGCGGATGCGCGGTCGATGTAGCCGGTTGCGACAACTCTGAAGACCATCTTACGCGGACGCCGCTGGGTCTTTCGGCGTCCTAATTGTTCAGGGCTCCCTCACCGATCCACGCTCGAATGCCCGAAATCTGATTTTGATTGAGGGGATTCCGGTTCAACGGCATGCGTGATCCCACACGACCTTCGATACTGAGGACGATCGTACTCTGGTCAGGCTGATTGCGTACCACGACCAGCGCACCGCCAAACATCAGATTGTCGTACGATGTCAGTTTCAGCCGCTTTTTAATCAGACCTGTGCACTGGCGGGCTGTCATGATGACGGGGACCACCAGAGCGTGCTGAAACTGACATCGTACGACAATCTGATGTTT
>PMCM01000281.1 GCA_003154155.1 Ignavibacteriota bacterium
TGGTTCATCACCCTGCTCATCTCCTACATCCCGCTCGTCGGTCTCATCATGCTGCTGATCTGGGCATTCGACAGCACGACAAACCTGAATAAGAAGAACTGGGCTAAGGCATCCCTCATATGGATGTTGGTCGGCATCGGCCTCGCAATCATTATTCTTGTGGTCTTTGCGAGCATCTTCATGGGCGTCATTTCCTCCATGAATAACTAGCGGCCCTACAACTACCGTCTACCATGAACGAAGGGACGCAGTGCACGTCCCAACAGAGATAACCCGAGCCTTTTGTTGGCAAAGGAGAGTTGGGACGGTACGAGCAGTCCGGTGCGGGGGCGGCCGATCCGGCGCCCCCGGTACCTCCCCCCCTTTCCAGCCTCCCCTCCCAATGCAAGGCACCTCCCGGTTGTTGACCCGGAGGGCGAAATTCTCTATGTTACTGCGTATGGTGCGCCACGCGAAACACCTTCTCGCTCTCGTGCTCTGTCTGCGCGTTATTCCGGAGATCGCACAGGGACAGGTCCGCGATGGAATCCTCGGGCACCCGTGGGGCACGCCCGTGGCTTCGGTCGCCCAACCGCTCGAGCTGCACACTGTCCGCATGGAAGGGGATCTTGTCTTTTACGCCACGGGTCTCCACGAACTTGGCGACACACCGATCGATTGCTGTGAGGTGGAGTTCGTGAGCGGCAGCCTCGCCGGCGTGATCGTCACGACACGCGGCGCCGACAATTCCCGGCGGCTCCTCTCCCTCCTGCACAATGAGTACGGTGAGGGAACGGCACGCAATGCCATGGCTCACACCTGGATGACGCCGGAGACACACGTCGCCTTCGATCTGGATAACCTCGGGGATGCCTACGTGTACTGGTACTCGATGCGCCTGCAGAAGTAGACCATGCACGAACTCTCCATCGCCCAGAGTATCATCGAGATCGTCGGACAGTACGTGACTCGCGCGGAACAGGAACAGGTGCGGCGGGTGAACGTGCGCATCGGGGCGATGGCCGGGGTGGTACCCGACTCCCTGGAATTCTGTTTTGCCGCGGTGATCCACCATACGCCCCTGCAGGATGCCGTGCTGGTGATGGAGACCGTCCCGTTTTGCGTCAGGTGCCATGCGTGCGGACAAACGACAGAATCGGAACCGGGCATAGCACTCTGCCCCGCATGCGGATCGGCCGACACCGACATCGTGTCGGGAACCGAGCTGCAGGTCGTGTCTATTGATGTCGACGAGGCGTCAGGAGGAGGAGCATGAGCGTCATCACGATTGAACGGAAGGTTCTGGAAAAGAACGACGAGGTCGCCCGCCAGAACCGCGAGCTGTTCGCCGACCACGGCATCTTTGTGATCAACATGGTCAGCTCTCCGGGCGCCGGGAAAACGAGCATCCTGGAACGGACTCTCGAAACCCTGCGCGACACATTGAAAATCGCCGTAATCGAAGGAGACGTGCAGACCGATCTGGACGCCCGGCGCGTCGCAAAGTACAATGTGCCCGCCGTGCAAATCGTCACACGCGGCGGCTGCCACCTCGAAGCCAACCTCGTCCGCGAAGCCCTCGGCAGCCTGAAACTCGATACGATCGAACTCCTCGTCATCGAAAACGTCGGCAATCTGGTCTGCCCCTCGAACTATGACCTGGGTGAAGCCGTCAAGGTCGTCGTGGCAAGCACCACCGAAGGGGACGACAAACCACTGAAGTACCCGGCCATGTTCCGCAACGCCTCCGTCCTGCTGATCAACAAAATCGACCTTCTGCCCTATCTTCCCTGCGATCTTGCGACGCTGAAGGACAATGCGCTCAAGATTAACCCGTCGCTGACGGTCTTTGAAACCTCCTGCACGTCAAAGCAGGGCATCAATGCCTGGTGCGAATGGCTCATGGAGAACTCGCGCCGCAAACCGGCATCGTAGAGAAATTCCGCACGGTTTTTTTCGCAATTCTGATAACCCCCCTTTTCCCAAAATCGAAAAAAGGCCGAATCCACCCGTTTTGGCCTGTTACCCCGTGGCATGGCACTTGCGTGCTTTCTTCTGGTGCCGTTCCAACCTACCCTTTGAGCACTCAAGGTTCTTCGCCAAAGTTGTCCCGAAGGGACTCCTTCGGAGGAACGGGCACTGTGCCACTTGTTGCGTAAAATCATTCAGTTGGGGTGGCACTTGCTTGCCCTCTTTTCCCGAGGCGGGCCTTACTTACACTAACGACAACAGTCAATCATGCCTCCAACGACAACACAGAAACAGCACCCGAGCGGTGATAACAGGTTCAAACTCCTGGACCGTGTGATCACCAAGCACCAGGGCCGGGGTGATGCACTCATCGAAGTGCTCCATGCCGCCCAGGGCATTTTCGGGTTCCTCGAAAACGATCTTCTCATTTATGTGGCGCGCGCACTGAAACTGCCCCTGAGCAGGGTCTACGGCGTCGCGACGTTCTATCATTTCTTCACGCTGAAGCCCAAAGGCAAACACACCCTGGTCCTCTGTACGGGCACGGCATGCTACGTCAAGGGCGCCGCCCACCTCCAGCATGCCGTGGAAGAATGCTGCAAGGTGAAATTCGGCGAGACAACCCCCGATGACAAGATCTCCCTCGTCTCGGCACGCTGCGTCGGGTCCTGCGGTCTCGCCCCGGTGGCGGTGCTCGACAACCAGGTCGCAGGCAAGCTGACCCCCCAGAGCGCGGTGGATCGTATCAAGGCGTGGCAACAACAACCCGATGAGGTGCCCGCATGACCGTCGAAGATCTCCAGGAACTTGCGGAACACGAACAACAGCGCCAGGCACAGTTCACGCACAGGATCATGTACTGCGCGGCCGCCGGCTGCGTTTCCTGCGGCAGCGTCAATATCCGCGACATCCTCAAGAAGACCCTCCAGGAAAAGGACCTCGCCGGAAAGGTCGAGGTGGTGGGCACCGGCTGCATGGGACTCTGCGGCGAAGGCCCGCTCGTCAAAGTCCTCCCCGAAGGCACACTCTACCAGCGGGTGGATGAACCGACGGCACGCCGCATCGTGGATGAACATCTCCTTGCCGGCACGCCCGTGGCCGACCACAAGGTCGACACCGCGCACCCGTTCTTCGCCGAGCAGGTGAAGATCGTGCTCGAGAACTGCGGCCGCATCGACGCGGAAAAGATCGAGGAGTACATTGCCGTCGGCGGATACGAAGCGCTCGCCAAAGTGGTAACCGAGATGCAGCCCGGGGAGGTGGTCGAAGAAGTGCGCAAGAGCGGCCTGCGCGGCCGCGGCGGCGCGGGATATCCCACCGGCCTGAAGTGGGGCATCGTGCGCAAAGTGACCAGCGACGCGAAATACGTGGTGTGCAACGCCGACGAAGGGGACCCCGGCGCATTCATGGACCGCAGCGTGCTCGAAGGGGATCCGCACAGGATCCTGGAAGGGATGGCGATCGCCGGATACGCCGTCGGCGCACAGCAGGGGTTCATCTATGTGCGCGCGGAATACCCGCTGGCCATCGACCGTCTGCGCCTCGCGATCAAGCAGGCGGAACGGATCGGACTCCTGGGCAACCGCATCTTCGAATCGCAGTTTAATTTCCGGATCGACCTGCGCATCGGCGCAGGGGCGTTCGTGTGCGGCGAAGAAACAGCGCTGATCCGCTCGATCGAAGGACGCCGCGGGCGCCCGCGCCCCCGGCCGCCGTATCCCTCGGAACGCGGCCTCTGGGGCATGCCGACCCTGCTGAACAACGTGGAAACGTACGCCAACATCGCACCCATCATCACACGCGGCAGCGGCTGGTTCTCGGGCATCGGCACGGCAAAAAGCGCAGGCACCAAAGTGTTCGCACTCGCCGGCGAAATCCGCAACACCGGGCTGATCGAAGTGCCGATGGGCATCCCGCTCCGCAAAATCGTGTTCGCCATGGGCGGCGGCACACCCGAAGGAACCGAATTCAAGGCTGCACAGACCGGCGGACCCTCCGGCGGCTGTATCCCCAAAGAACATATCGATGTGCCTGTCGATTATGAATCCCTCACCGCCCTCGGCTCGATCATGGGGAGCGGCGGCATGATCATCATGAATTCCACGTCCAATATGGTGGATGTGGCAAAGTACTTCATGGATTTCTGCCGGGATGAATCGTGCGGTAAGTGCGTCCCCTGCCGCGTCGGCACCGTGCATATTCACGGTCTGCTCGACAAGATCTCGCAGGGCAAGGCAACCACCGATGACCTCGCGTTGCTGGANNACCCTCCGTTTCTTCAAACACGAGTACGAAGCGCTTCTGAAAACACCGGAAACCTTCGTGCCGTCGGGAAACGGCAACGACACGACTTCGCACGCATAGCAGGAACACACTCATGGCCATCGTCACACTTACCATCGACGGCGAACAACTCAGCGCGACGGAAGATGAAACCCTCCTGCAGATTGCGCGCCAGCATAAAATCGACATCCCCACGCTCTGCCACCTCGACGGCCTCTCCGATGTCGGCGCCTGCCGGCTCTGTCTCGTCGAAGTGGAAGGATCAAACAAGCTTGCACCCGCGTGCACGACCCGCCCGCAGGAAGGCATGGTGATCCGCACCAACTCGGACCGGCTGAAGAAATACCGCAGAATGATCGTGGCCCTCCTTGCCTCCGAGGGCAACCACCAGTGTTCGGTCTGCATGGTGAACAACCACTGTGAACTCCAGAACCTGGCGTACGATGTGGGACTCCTCTACGTGCGCGTCCCGTACCTGTATCCGAAGAAGGAGACGGACGCCTCGCACGAGAGCTTCATCATCGACAGAAACCGCTGCGTGCTCTGCACCCGCTGCGTCCGCGTCTGCCACGAAGTGGAAGCCGCGCACGTATGGGACATCGCGGGACGGGGCATCGACTGCACCATCGTCGCCGATCTGAACGCACCCTGGGGTTCAGCCGAAAGCTGCACCTCCTGCGGAAAGTGCGTGCTGGTCTGCCCCACCGGCGCACTGGTGAAAAAAGGCGAGTCCGTCGCCGAGATGGAAAAACACACGGAGTTCCTCAAATACATCGTCACCGCCCGCCGCAAAGGCGAGTGGATCAGTTTTGAAAATAACGAAGAGTAATCGCCGAGATCCCTACTTATGAAACCGAGAGTCGCAACTGTCTGGCTGGGCGGATGTTCCGGCTGCCATATGTCCTTCCTCGATCTGGATGAACGCCTGATCGACCTGGCGGACAAAATCGAGCTGGTCTATTCCCCCATCGCCGACATCAAGGAATTCCCCCGTGATGTCGACGTGACACTGGTGGAAGGCGCCATTGCCAACGTCGAACACGAAGAATTCGCCCATATCATCCGCCGCAATTCACGTTGTGTGGTCTCCTTCGGCGATTGCGCCGTGACCGGCAACGTCACCGCCATGCGCAATCCGCTGAACACCGAAGACGTGCTCCATCGGGCCTACGTGGAACTGGCGGATCTCACCCCGCAGATCCCGCGGGACTATCCCACCATCGCAGAGCTGCTGAAACAGGCGCGCCCGCTGCACGAATTCATCCGCGTCGACGCGTTTATTCACGGCTGCCCGCCCACCGCCGACCAGATCTGGTCCGCGGTCAGCGAACTGCTGGAAGGAAAGACCCCCGTATTGTCCCACGTGTTTCTGCGCTACGGATGAGAGGAAGAGCAACGATGTCAACATCAACCATTACCATCAGTCCCGTGACCCGCATCGAGGGGCACGCCAAAATCACCATTCAGGTGGACGACAAAGGCGCGGTCACCGACGCCCGCTTCCACGTGAACGAATTCCGCGGCTTCGAGAAGTT
>PMCM01000244.1 GCA_003154155.1 Ignavibacteriota bacterium
GCCTGCAGACATCCGGTAATAGGTCAGGTCGGTCTCTTCCGTTCCCCAACCGCGTTTGAATTTGATCAACCCTTCGCCGTCCAGATCCGAACGTCCGAAGTCGAAAATCCGGTATCCCTCACCCGCCGCCCAGCGGATGGCATCCCACATGATGCCGTGGTTGGGCCGGTGCACGAGCTGTGCTTCATCGGAGGCCCCGAATTTATAATAGACGGTATCTTTAAACAGCAGAAACACGCAGGCACCGAGGAGTGTGGTGTCGAGGCGTGCGACACCGACGAACCCCCGTCCGGTTGCAAGCAATGTGCGGTGCAGATCCTCGAAGAACCTGTCCGGCTGGGGTGGGAGGCCGTGTTTCCGGCGGGTCTGATAGTTGAGGCGCATGAAGGAAACGACCGCCTCCATGTCCGTGCGCCGTTCGACGACGGCGCCGCTCTTCCCGAACTTAGTAACCGAGCGCTGGTTCTGGCCTTTGTCAAACGAACGGAAGAGCGCGTCGGGCCCGGGGGAAAGCTGCAGGCGATGGCGTTTGAATGCCGCGGCGGGTTGTCCGAGTCCCGGGGGGATGTCTCCGCGCAGCTCAAGGTACTTCCAGCGGCGCTCGGCGGAGAGTGCGGCAGCGCTTTTCATCAGCGCGTCCATGGATGCGGGGTCATCGGCGAGGGGGCCGCCGTAGTCGGAGAATGGCAGGGAGACGCCCCGTCTGCCGGTGAGGGGGCTGCTGATCTGCAGCAGCGGAAGAATGCCGGTCATCCGGCCTTCGCTGATGCATGCCAGCGACGCCTGCGTAAAGCCGTATGAGTGCATCTGCAGGGTGATCCACGCGGGATCATGGAACACCGTCGCACCTGCGTGGCGGTCCAGGAAGGTCTTCCATCGCGGATCGTCCGCCGGGTCAATCCGGACGACGACCGTCATAGGCCGAGAACGTGCGCGTACGCTGCTCGCAGACGTTCCGATTGTTTCTGCCAGGACAGCTCGGCATCGACGCGTTGTATCCCCGCTTCGCCCATGGTGCGGCACCGCCCGGGGTCACGCAGCAGCGTGAGGATGCCTTCGGCAAACGCGGCAGGATTGTTGTTGTCGACGTAGATCGCCGATGTTCCCGCCGAGTACGTATTCTCCTTCAGGTGGAATGAGACGATCGGTTTCCCGAGCGACATATACTCCATGATCTTCGTCATGGTGGAGAGCTCGTTGAGCGGGCTGTAGGGGTCGGGCGAGAGGCAGACATCGGCCGTGGAGAGGATATCCAGGGCGTCCGGATCCGGTATGCGTCCGGTGAACACGATGTCCTCGGACAGTCCCAATTCGTCGACGAGCTGTTTCAGCCGCGGCCAGTCGTCCCCCTTGCCGATCAGGTAGACCATGATATCGCGGAACCCCTTCCGGTGCACCAGCTCGTCCACGGCGCGGATGACATATTCCACGCCGTCCTGAATCGCCATAACCCCGATGTAGGCGGCGAGATAGCGGCGCCCCTTTTTCAGCTCGGGCCGTGCGGGGCGGCTCCGGAAGGTCCGTGTATCGGGTCCGTTGCGGACCACGAAGATCTTGCCGGCGTTGCGCCGGTCGGTTGCAATGGCGCGTTCGCGGTAGGTCTCGTTCGTCGAAAGGATGGCATCGGCGAATCTGTAGGAGAGTTTTTGAAAGAGTTTCTGCACGCGGAAGAGGAGGTCCGGATGTTCTTCGTCCTTGTCGAAGCGGCTCAGATAGGCTTCGGGCGACAGGTCGTGTTCATCGAAGATAAACCGCACCCCCCAGAGTTTCAGCCAGAGGGCGAGCGGCCAGAAGATGTCCGGCGGATTTGCGGCATGGACCACATGCACCCGTTTCCGGAGGAAGATTTTGTGGAACAGCACCAGCGACTTGAAGAACGCGGTCGCATATTCCCTGAAGTAACCCGTGACCGATCCGTCGGCGAAGACGTTATGATACCGGTGGATGTTGATGCCGTCGAGCACGGTGAACGGCTCGCTGTCCTTGCCGAACATGGGGCAGAGCACGCTCACCTCGGCACCTGCTTCGTGCAGTGCGCGGGCGATGTTCCACATACGGCGGTCGAACGGCACGGCCTCATTTTCAATCAACAGGAGAAAGTGTTTACCAGCAAATTCCTTCGTAGTGTCCATGTTCCGTATTCCGTTCTTCCGCAATGCGCACCAGGTCGTAGACCATCTGGCCCGGTTTCAGTTTTCCGAGGATATGCCGGAAGCCCTCGCCCTTGTTGGCGATCACGATGACTTCGGCATGTTCCAGGACTTCCTCCATGGAGCTCTTCATCAGCGAGGAGATATGGGGGATTTCCTGTTCGATGTACGTTTTGTTTGCGCCCATGAGGCGGGCGATATTCACATTGGCGTCGTAGATCGAGAGGTCGTACCCCTTGCCGATCAGCGCTTCAACGACCGTGACGATGGGGCTCTCGCGCAGGTCATCCGTATCCTGTTTGAAGCTCAGCCCGAGGATGCCGATTTTCCGGCGTTTGGTTTGCACCACCCAGTCGATGGTCCGCTGGATCTGCGCATCATTGCTGGGCATGAGCGATTGCAGCAGCGGTGCGGCGACATCCAGGCGGCGTGCTTCATAGGTGATGGCCCGGACGTCTTTGGGAAGGCACGACCCGCCGAAGGCGAAACCGGGTTTGAGGTAGTAGGGCGAGATGTTGAGCTTGGTATCTTCGATGAAGATCTTCATGACCGCGTGGCTGTCGATGCCGAGCTTCTTGCAGACCGCGCCGATTTCGTTGGCGAACGTGACCTTTACCGCGTGGAAGGAGTTGCAGGCATATTTCAGCAATTCCGCTTCCCGCACCTTGACGGCATGGAAAGGGGCGGAGATGCCGGCGTACATCTGGGCGAGCATATTCACGATCGTCTCGTCGGTGCCGCCCACGACGGTATAGGGGGGATTCTCGAAATCGAACACTGACGTCCCTTCGCGAAGGAACTCGGGGTTGTCGGCCACGCCGAAATCGCGTCCGAGCTGTTTGCCCGATTCGCGCGCAATGACGCTCGCCGCCTTTTCCACGGTCCCCGGCAGCACCGTGCTGCGGATCACCAGTCCGTGATACGTGTTCTTGAGCCGCAACGCCTGGCCGGCCTGTTCCGCGACCCGGAGCACCTGGTCCAGGTTCAGGCTTCCGTTTGCACTGCTGGGGGTACCCACGCAGACGAGGCTCAGGTCGGTGTGCTGCACCGCGTCGGTGAGATTGGTCGTTGCGGAAAGGCGGCCCGAGGTGACCGCCTGCTGGAGCAATTCACCCACACCCGGTTCGACGATGGGGGCGATTCCTTTATTCATCAAGTCGACTTTGACGGGGTTGGTATCGACGCCAATGATTCGGTGACCTTGTTTGGCAAGGCACACGGCGGACACGGCGCCCACATACCCGAGCCCAAAGATGCTAATGTTCACGTGCCGTCCTCTCTCGTAGTAGGTGTGCAAGTGCATGGAACATGGTTGCAGCGCCCCAATGCATGGTGGGGGTACGGTTGGTAAAATAGGCGTTCTTCCACAGGTAGAAGTAGCCTGACGAATCCTGCATGTTGTCGATCGTCCACCGGGCGACCTTTTCAGCCAGTGCCAGCAGGTCCGGCCGGCGGAATTCACGGCTGAACAGTGTCAGGGTATCGATGGCCTGTGAAGAACTCTGGATATCGAATTTGTAGGCGCGGTCCCAGTAGTATTTCGGGCCGCCGTCCGGTGTGAAGAAGTTGTCGACGAAGAACTGCAGCCCCTTGTCGAGGACCGGCTGGAATTCCGTATTGCCGGAATTCAGCTGGTAGCCCAGGATGGCATCGAGGTTATACGCCGTGTGCCAGTTATCGATCCAGTGATACATCGGGTCTTCGCCGTAGTACCATGCTCCCGTGGGAAGCTGGGACATGGCGCTGGCGCGCACGGCGTCGGTCNNTCCTTGTAGACCTCGCTGAGCATGCGGGCTCCGAGGAGGTTTGCGTTGTGCACGTAGAGCTGCGCATTGGTCACGTAGCTTATGCAGGTGCCATGCGGCACCGGGAAATGGGCCAGATCGGTCATGATAAACCGCGCGACATCGCGTGCGACGTCGAGGTATCGTTCGTCTTTCAGCGTGCGCCATGCGTCGATGAATTCATGTCCGATGAGACCGCTCCAGACGACCGTGGGTGCGTATTTTGCAATATCGGAGCCGCGGGAGATATAGTCGAACGCATTGCCCCAGCAGTATCCGGTGTAGCCGGGGGATTTGTTGGTCATCAGCCAGTCGAACGCCCATTGTGTACGGTCGTAATATTTCTTGTCGCCGGTCAGTTGCGCCAGCTGCAGGTATCCTCCTGCGAGGAATCCCATCCCTTTGGTGCTCGTATGCGGTTTAATCCCGAGGAGGGGCCGGAGA
>PMCM01000246.1 GCA_003154155.1 Ignavibacteriota bacterium
CTCAGCGCTGGGATGCACGCCCGGACGTTCGATGCCTCGCGCCTTGCGGGGGGCGTCTATTTCTACCGCCTCACCGCTGGGAACTATGCGTCCGTACACCAGATGTTGCTGATCAAGTAAGACCCGTCATGCCGCAGAACGGGAGATACGGGATGCCGGAACTGGAGCGCTCGGTGCGCGACCGGTATCCCGTGCTTCCGGAAAACCAGAAAAAAGTCGCAGATTTCTTTCTCTCCCACGCCCGCGAAGTGCCGTTCCTCTCGGTGACCGAAATTGAACGCCGCGCAGGCGCAAGCAAGGCGACTGTCGTGCGGCTCGCGCAAAGCCTCGGTTTTTCCGGCTTTCTCGAGCTCCGCCGCCGCATGCGCGCCGGCATGCAAATGGAAATGGGCATCTCCGATGAATACCCGTTTCCCACCGGCATACGCCTCACCGGGACACTGGATGCCGTGGCACAGCAGGACGTCAAAAATATCCAGGAAACGATACACCACATCGACAGGAAAGTCTTTCACGGTGTGGCACAGGCGGTGATCGAGGCGCGTCACGTGTACACGGTCGGCCTGGGCATCTCCTCACTCATGGCCCAGGTGCTGGCCTACTCGCTGAACCAGGTCGCAGTGCCCGCCACAGCGTTTGTACACGACTACGAAACGTTCCTCGACCAGGTGCCGTTCCTTTCCACGACTGATCTGCTGATCGCGTTTTCCTTCCCGCCGTACTCCCGGGAAACGGTCGATGCCGTCAAGGCGGCGGCGGGACGGAAGGTGCGTATCGTAGGTATCACCGACCGGATCACATCGCCGGTGAGTTACCACGCGGCGTATGTGCTGCCGATGCGAAGCACGAATATGATCTTTACCAATTCCATATCTGCAATCTCCGTTGTCATCAATGCGCTGGTGACCGAAATCGCCGTCAAGAACCGGTCCCGGGCGTTGCGTCTGCAAAAGGAGATCGGCCGCCTGCACAGGGCAGCCGGTCACTTCACCACCGATTAAGCGCTCTCTGTAAACGGAGGAGACTCCCGATGAAGCTCGTGCGCTGTTGCATTGCGCTCATGCTGGTCTGCACTGTCGCCGGATGGGCGGGAACAACCGGAAAGATATCCGGACGTGTCGTCGACCACGACAAAAACGAAGGGCTCCCCGGCGCGAATGTGGTGGTCGTCGGTGCCAACACCGGCGCCTCCACCGACCCCGACGGCGCCTATGTGATTATGAACCTGCAGCCCGGGACCTATCAGCTGCGCGTCACGCTGGTCGGTTACGGCCCGCTGAGTATTACCCGGGTCAGGGTGACCGCCGATCAAACAACGGTCATCAATGCTTCCATGACCAGTTCCGCCGTGCAGCTCGCGGACGTTGTCATCCAGGCCGAACGGCCGATGGTGCAACGGGATCTGACCGCGACATCCTACAGCTTGACGAGCGAACAGATCCATATGCTGCCGGTCAAGGACTTCGTTGAAGTGCTCGGCATGCAGGCTGGTGTCGTTGCCGATGGCCAGACGCTCTATGTGCGCGGCGGACGCGGCAATGAGGTTGCCTATCTGATCGACGGCATGTACGTCAATGACCCCGTGATGGGCGGGCTGGCAACTCGTATCAGCAATGAGTCCATTGCCGAGCTGAATTTCCTGAGCGGGACGTTCAATGCCGAGTATGGCAACGCCCTGAGCGGCGTCGTGAACGTGGTCACCAAGGAAGGCGCCAAAGCATTCTCCGGCAACCTTGAGGGAAGAACAAGCCAGTTCTTCGTTGCACCGTACAAGAACTACAAAGAGAACCGGGTTGATGCCACAGTCAGCGGCCCCATCACCGGCGAGGATTTCACCTTCTTTGCCACTGCGGAACGGGATGCCCGCGGTTCATGGCTTCCTTTCGGCTATGATAATACACTCAGCAGCATGGCGAAGCTGAGCGGCAAGATCTTTCCCCAGGTGAAAGGCATCCTGACCTGGCGCTACAGCGAGAATGAGCACCGGTCGTACAACGAGGCATGGAAGTATATCCCCGATCAGTATCTGAAAGACCGTGAAAAGAGCAGGCAACTCATGGCCTCGATCACCCATTCCGTGGCCTCCAATCTCTTCTATGACATCCGCGCCTCCTTCTTCAGCCAATCGTACTATTCGGGCGTGGACAAGGATACCTCGCAGTACATCGGGCCGGGGGCGTTCCAGTATTTTGCCGACAAGGGCAACGGTTTCGAATTCTATTCATTGGAAGATCCCATTGAGCTCACCAACAACCAGACACAGACATGGGATGTCAAGGCGGATCTCGTATGGCAAATCGGAAGCCATCATGAAGTGAAAAGCGGGGTGGAGGTCAAGAAGCACAAGCTCGCATACTTCGACGTCTATGACCCCAAACGCACGTATCCGTACGTCACGAACTTCCAGAAACAGCCTCTCGAGATTGCGGCGTACGCTCAGGACAAGATCGAGCTCAATTCGCTGGTTATGAATCTCGGGCTCCGGTTCGATTATGCCGATCAACTCTCCCCCTTCCGGAGCAACCCCCTGGATCCCAACTCCATCGTCCCCTCGAAACCGAAAGTGCAATGGAGCCCCCGTGTCGGTGTTGCCCACCCGATCAGTGACCGGACGTCCCTGCATTTTTCGTATGGGCATTTTTTCCAGAACCCGGACTACACACGGCTGTACGAAAACTCCCAGTACGATGTCAATGTGCGCGAGCCGATCTTTGGGCAACCGAACCTCGATGCCGAACGAACCACTGCGTATGAGGTCGGCATTTCCCACCAGTTCGGCGATGCGATGGTCGGTTCATTCACTGCATATTACAAGGACGTCACGGGGCTCGTCGGCACACAGTACTTCTTTCCGTACGTCGACGGGCGGTATGTCGGTTATACCCTCTACGTCAATGAAGCGTATGCGAATATCAAAGGCTTTGAAATACGCCTGGACGTGCGAAGAACGAAATACTTCTCGGGATCGATGACGTACACCTATTCGGTCGCAAAAGGGAGCGCATCGTCGGAGACGGAAGACTATCCGGGAACGGAGACATCATCGTTGCTGTACCCGCTGGCATTCGACAAGCCGCATTTGATCAATCTCAATGCGAATTTCTACATGCCGGAGAACGAAGGCCCGGCCCTGTTCGGCCACCACCCGCTTGAAAACACCATTTGGAATGTCGTGTTCCGGGCGAACAGCGGGTATCCGTATACCCCGACACCATTCGGGAGAGCGATCAGCTATATACCAAAAAATTCTGCCCGGATGCCCATGACCTACTCGGTTGATCTCGAGATCAGCAAAGAATGGCAGTTGGGGCCGACCCGTTGGACGATCTTCGCCGAGATTCTCAACCTGACAGACCATAAGAACGTTGTCTACGTGTACACGGACACCGGCGAACCGGATGTCACACTCGACACGAGCCATTCGCAGGAATACATACAGGATCCAAGCAATTTCGGCCCCCCGCGCCGGATTCGCTTGGGCGCACGATTCGGTTTCTAATGATCCTATCGAGAGCTACTCACCATGAAAACATTTCTTGGAATTCTTCTCACCGCTTGTTTCCTGGTCCCTGCGGGACTGCACGGGCAAGGGAAAAGCGACCCCAAGGACGACGCGCGTGCAAACCGGCTGGGGAAGACAACTGGGATCATCGACCGGGCCGGCGGGATACATAACAAAAGTAACATCGGCGAGTTCTTCGAGAATCGCGGAAAGCTCTATGCGCGAACCCTGGCGCAGGGGGTGTCCGGCGAATTTCCCATCGGCAGCGGTCATGAATACATTTACCGGGTTGCTCCCTATGTGGGCATCCCGGGCAACGTGATTCAAGCCCGCTTCACAACGAACGAAGAATGGGAAGCAGCGAGGGGATACGCCAACACTGACAGCGCAAAAATCGCGTTCAGTGACAATCCCATTACCTGGCCGAAAACCGGCTGGCCGGTCAAGGACGCGTCAGGCAAGCCGATCTTCGTCTCAAACCAGGATAGTTATTGCGTCTACGCCGATTCCAACAACAACAAAAAGATCCTCGGCATCCAGATCAATCAGACTGGATA
This sequence comes from Ignavibacteriota bacterium, assembly GCA_003154155.1. Lineage (GTDB taxonomy): Bacteria > Bacteroidota > Ignavibacteria > UBA10030 > UBA6906 > Fen-1255. The sequence goes on from PMCM01000246.1 coordinate 4,060, forward strand.
TGCGTTCAGCCAGAAATCTGTTCGCGATATGATCTATTTCATCTTTCAGATCTCGAATAACTCCATGCAGACGTATGACAGCCTGTACTTCGGTCTGTACGCCGACATAGAACCGGGCGGGTATGATGACGCCGCCGACTACAATTACAACCGCTATGTTCTCGATAAGAAATGGAACCGGGTCTATGCCTATCATGTGAATGGATACTCGGTCGAGTACAATGCGCCCACAGGAGTGTTCGGGCTCATGATCATGCAAACTCCCAAAGTCAACGGTGTGGAACTTGGCGCGACGGATGCGCACTGGTGCGTGTACAACGATGAGAAAACGGATGATGACAATACCGAGTACGGCCGCATGGCCAGTACGCAGGCGTTGTTCCAATCGAGCCTGGGGCCGAAGTTCTTCCACCTGGGCACCAATGCGCCCAATATGCACTTTGACGACTTCGAAACACAGCCGGCAGTGGGCACCGCTCCCATCACCATCCTCAGCTCGGGGCCGTATAGACTGGTACCGGGTGACACCCTGAAATTTGTCACGGCAATGGTCGCCGGCAATACGGTCGAAGAACTCGATTCGACGACAGTTCATGGCTATGAACTCCTTGCGAACAACTTTGCAATCGTGCAGCCCCCCCAATCGCCAAAGGTGACCGTGACTCCGGGCGACAAAAAGGCAACGATCACCTGGGATAATCGTTCTGAATCGGGCCGGGATCAACTTACAGAGAAGCTCAGCTTCGAGGGATATCGGCTCTACAGGAGCATCGACAAGGGCCAGCACTGGGATCAGTTTGACCGCAACCTGCAGCCGAATCTGGGCGCGGATCCCGTACCGTTGGCATCCTTCGATCGGATCGACGGGATTGGCAAGGATAAGGGCCTTCAGTACAGCTACGTCGACACCAGCGTCACGAATGGGTTTGAATACTGGTACACCGTCACGGCGTACAACCTTCCGAGCAACGGCACCACCCTGGAATCCGCCAGGGGTACAACGACGGCCGACGCGAACCTCGGCACCGCGACACCGCGGTCGGCGGCCCAGGGGAGGATCCCGGTGAGCGTATCGACACCGCAACAATCAGGGACCGGCACTGCCCGCCTGCGATTCAACCTGGAGGCCGCAGACATCCCAACTGCGGGCGGCCAATCGAACACCATCAGCTTTGCCCCCATGGCGACCATGGAACAGGGCAGCGTGCTTTCGCTTATCCAGTTGAGCGTTGATGCGAATGGCACGAATACGCCGGACGTCTTCAGCCTCACCTTCACATCCCCGACAACGTTTATTCTCCGCGACGAGACGAAGAAGACCGTGCTGAACGCAACAGGGACGTACGCATCGGGCGTCCCCATCGTCTTCGAAGGCCTGCGTCTCACCCTTACCGATACTTCATCGCTGTTGACCGATCGTCCAACGCAGGGCGACTCTCTCGTCGTCAGTCCGGGTGTGATGGTGAAGGGCGGCAGCACCACAGTCTTGCCGCTGCAACAGTTCAATTATGGGACGCGCTATACGACGAATACACAAGTCTCGCTGTCCATCCAGCTTGCTGATACGTTGCAGGGAAACAGGGTGACCTACAATGACCGGTTCACGTTCACAACTTCTCCAGAAGGCGGGGTGCAATCCCTCTCCGATGCGGATCTTGAGAAGATCAAGGTCGTCCCCAATCCCTATGTGATATCATCCTTGTATGAACAGGAATATGGACTGTTGCTGCGGGAACCGATCCGCGCATTAAAGTTCAATAATCTGCCCGCTCACTGCACGATCACTATCTTCAACATTGCAGGTGACAAGGTGCAAACCATCGAACACGCCAGCGACAACGGGACGGAGACGTGGAATATGCGGGCCGTAGGCGGGCGAGAGATCGCTCCCGGAATCTACCTGTATCTCGTGAAGACCGAGACCGCCCAGAAGCTGGGCCGCTTCGCGGTGATCAAATAGGAGACCAGCCATGAAACGAACCCTTCTTCTTGTCGCCGGCCTCGTGCTCAGTGTCNNCACTCTTCTGGAACCCGGCCGGGATCGTGAACGTGAAGGACAACGAGCTTTTCGCCTCCTACACGTCGCTCTGGGCGGGCATCAACATGAGTCACGCCGCGGTCGTGGTGTCAACCGATGATATCGGATCGTTCGGCCTGTCGATGTCCGTGCTCACAATGGGATCGATGGATGTGACGACGGAACTGCAGCCGGAAGGCACGGGGCAGCAGTTCGATGCCCAGGATCTCATGGTAGGAGTGAGCTACGCGCGCCACCTGACGGAAGACTTTGCCGTCGGCGTGACAATGAAGATCGTGAACCAGCGGATATGGAATGAGTCCGCAAGCGGAGTCGCCTTCGATGTCGGGACACAGTACCGCATCGGCATCGAAGATCTCGCGATCGGCATGTGCATGTCGAACTTCGGACCGGACATGAAGTACGACGGAAGCGACCTTGCCGTCAAGTACGATGCCAGCACGCAGCTCGCCGAAAACCGCCTTTCGCCCGCCCAACTCGC
>PMCM01000201.1 GCA_003154155.1 Ignavibacteriota bacterium
TATGCGAGTGCTCGTTCCCGCCGGCAAGGGATGTGGCGTGACGGAGGTATGCATGTATGCTATCACCTTGCCCGGATACGGGGTCGCAGCGCGTGCGGTGCTCTTCCCTCCCCGCTGCATTGCTCATAGTACGACGGGATTTGCGCATAGTCAATGGACCACGTACGCATGGCAGCGTATGAGCCTTGCCTGGTTGACCGGATGCACCACTCCTCAGCGGGAAGAATTCCCGCCCGCACGGTTTGCTGGATGGCACTCGCGACTATGCTAGTGGTTCTCCGGACCTTCGTGGCGAGGAAGCTGGGCATGACGTTCATATTGATGGCGCACCACATGATGCCGCACGGGCACATTGACGTGGACGCGCGCTGGCTGCCGGGGATGATGAACGATGTTGTGTCTGTCACGGTGAGCGGTATTGACATGGATATTCACCTGAGAGCTTGCGGTCGCAGCACACAACACGCCAGCAATCGCAATAAGGACACTCATTGTTGTAACACGCAGATGTTTCACGGCAATCTCCTTAACTGAGCTTTTAGATCCTTCACACAAACCCGCTTTCATTGGCGAGATTGTACTACAGTGTACAGACGATAGCCGCGCAATCCAATAGGCCGGAAGGATGGAAGATGAGCTAGCTACTTCCTGACAGAGACCTCCCCGCACCGCAACAGCGTTGGCAGCCATGGAGGAACTGCCAGGTGAATGCGCTCCGCGCCGCTGCAACGGGTCGCGACCGTATCGTGAGACGCCACGACCCGGCTGCCAGTTGTGAAGGGACACTGGACAGTCACCAGCCGATTGATCCCCGGAACCCCGGATTGCCGACGCGGTGTTCCACACTGTGATATCGGAATACATGAAACCAGAGAATCTACCAGACAATGGAGGTCGCACCATGAAAGCAATACAGGTCACGCAATCCGGGGAACCGGATGTTCTCACCGTTGCCGATCTTCCGACGCCCCGCTGTGCAGACCGCGAAATCCTTGTGAAGGTCGCCGCCGCGGGCGTAAATTTCATCGATGTGTACCACCGGGAAGGCCGTTATAAAATGCCCATGCCATTTGTCCCGGGGCAAGAAGGCGCCGGCACCGTCGTTGCTGTAGGCGCCGGGATCAGGGATGTCAGCATCGGAGACCGTGTCGGATGGTTTGGCATCATGGGCTCGTATGCCGAATACCTGGCCGCACCGGCAGAGCGCATTGTCCCTCTTCCGGCCGGCGTCTCCGCGGAGCAAGCTGCCGCGGTACTGTTACAGGGGATTACAGCACACTACCTTACCCATGACACCTTTCGCCTGGGCACAGGTGACACTGCGCTCGTCCATGCGGCTGCGGGCGGCGTGGGGCATCTCCTTGTGCAAATGGCGCATCGGTTGGGCGCCCGGGTGGTTGGCACGGTTTCAACACCCGAAAAGGAACGGATGGCGCGGGAGGCAGGAGCCGATGAAGTCATCCAGTACACCCTGAAGGACTTCGCAGTGGAAGTCAAGAGCATGACCGGCGGCAAAGGCGTTGATGTCGTATACGATGCCGTAGGGCGAACGACATTCGATAAAGGACTGGACGTACTCAGACCCAGGGGGATGATGGTGTTGTACGGAGGATCAAGCGGTGCCGTGCCTCCTTTCGATCCGATGCTGCTCTCCCAGAAGGGATCGCTATTTCTGACGCGTCCTACGATTGTCCATTACACGGCCGGCAGGGACGAGCTGCTTCGGCGGTCGAACGCAGTTCTCACCATGGTTGCGTCCGGTGAACTTGCTGTCACCGTGGGCCAGCGCTATCCCCTCGCAAACGCAGCTCAAGCTCACCGCGATCTCGAAGGCCGGAAGTCGACGGGAAAACTGCTTCTTGTGCCGTAGCAGAAACATGAACGACATCGCGCAGCGGTCAGTTCGACGGCGCGATGAAGTGTAGCGATCTGTTCGGTGAAAAGATCTTTCCTTGTGACATGTTCACACGTTGTTCCAGTCGGTTTGCACCCGTCATTGCTTTGCTGTATATTATGTACTACTTTTTGGTCGCATTGCCTCTTTCTCATCGGACGGCATTCCGACGGTAGGAAATCCTCAGTCAGTGTCGCACTTGCCAGGCCTCCAATGAAGCTCGAAGCCATCCTCCACGCCCTGCTCCCAAAAGAGAACAAGTTTTTTCAGTACTTCGAAAAGGACGTTGACAACCTCCTCGTGGCTGCAGGGGTCTTCAAGGAATTGATGTCCAATGCGATCTCAAAAGAGGAGCGCGCCCAGAAGATCAAGCGCATCGAGGAATTGGAGCACCGGGGCGACGAGATCACCCACACAATTTTCTCCGAACTGGGAGCCACGTTCATCACACCGTTCGACCGCGAGGATATCCACGCTCTCGCGTCCAAACTGGACGACATTCTGGATTACATCCAGGGAGCCGGCACACGGCTGATCCTTTACCAGGTGAAGAAGATCTCGTCGGAACAAGAACGCCTTGCCGGCCTGATCTACGATCAGATTGTGGAATTGCACAAGGCGATCCTCAATCTGCATCATTTCAAGGATGGAAAATTCATTCGAGATTCACTCGTACGCATCAACAGCATCGAGAATGAAGCTGATGACATCTTCGAGCGTGCCATCGCCGACCTGTTCGATACATGTGAAGACCCGATCAAACTGATCAAGATGAAAGAACTGCTCGTGAGTCTTGAAACCGCAACGGACCAGTGCGAAGATGCAGCCAACGTCATCGAGTCCATCCTCGTCAAGAACGCTTAGACAGCTCCCGCAACCGACATGATCACCCTGGTTTTCGTCATCATTTGCTGTGCCCTGGTTTTCGATTTCCTGAACGGCTTTCACGATGCCGCGAATTCCATTGCGACGATCGTGTCGACCCGTGTCCTGACGCCGCGACAGGCGGTGGCGTGGGCGGCATTCTTTAACCTGGTCGCCGCATTTGCATTCGATGTGCACATCGCCAAGACGATCGGCAAAGGATTGGTGAATCTTGCCTCGGTCAACGAGTATGTCATCCTCGCGGGACTCTTTGGCGCAATCGCCTGGAATCTCATTACGTGGTATCTGGGTTTGCCATCGAGCTCTTCGCACGCTCTCATAGGAGGATATGGTGGGGCCGCAGTCGCAAAAGTGGGCTTCGGCGTGCTTCTCATGGACGGATGGGTAAAAACCTTCATCTTCATCGTCCTTGCCCCGGTCATGGGGATGATCCTCGGATACTTTCTTCAAGTGATCGTGCTCTGGATTGTGCACGCGAAGCCGTATTCAAAGGTGAATGGCGCGTTTAGAAAGCTCCAACTGCTATCGGCAGCGCTCTATAGTCTCGGCCATGGGACTAACGATGCACAGAAGACCATGGGGATCATCACCGGGGTGCTGGTGGCCTCCGGATTTCAGAAGACGTTTCACGTTCCCATCTGGGTGGTGCTCTCGGCGCA
>PMCM01000015.1 GCA_003154155.1 Ignavibacteriota bacterium
TGTTGTTTCCCGTTTCTGCATTGGCTGCGGGAGGGAAGCAGGCACTGATACTGTATGACGGCACATCGCAGAAGCTTCACGAGGGGGTTGTCGACGGTACCCATATCGCCAATCTGCTCGGTCATTTCGAATATCGCCCGACGCTCCAGGCCATCGAGGACTACCGCGCCGGCGGCATGGCCCGGTACGACGCAGTCTTCGTTGTCGGCGGCTCCGACAAGACCGTGTGGCCAGACCCCGTATTGCAAGATGCGCGCGGCCGCACCGCCATGCTGGCCTGGATAGGCTATGGCATGGACGCTTTCCTCGGCACTAAGGAAAATCAAAAGCGTGGACTCCATGTAGACAGCGTGCTGGTCAATAGCCGCTATGACCGGGTGCGATATCATGGCGCCACCCTGCATAAAGGCGGCGGCATGGTTACGCTTCTTCATATTACCGACCCCTCCCGCGTGAAAATTGAAGCCGAAATGCTCGATGCCGAAGGCCACACGTCGCCCTATATGGTACAAACGGGGCGTCTCTGGCTGGTGGCGGACGTACCATTTGCCTACATCGGCGAACAGGACCGTTATCTGGCCTTCTGCGACCTCATGCACGATATGCTTGGAGTACACCATACATCTTCCCACCGGGCCATGGTCCGCATCGAAGACGTGACTCCTGATGACGAGCCGGAGGGACTCCAACGTGCTGTCGATATGCTGGTGAAGGAAGGTATTCCCTTCCAGATCTCGCTGGTCCCTGTCTTTGTTGATCCTTCCTCCCGGCGCGAGGTCCGCCTCTCAGAGAGCCCTCAAATGATCAAAGTCCTCCAGGATGCGACTGCAAGGGGCGCCACTCTGGTGCTGCACGGGTACACACATCAATATCGTGGTGTAACGCCTGATGATTTCGAGTTCTGGGACGGATTTCGTAATACGCCGCGAGCGGACGATTCGCCGGAGCTGGCACGAGAGAAACTCAATGCTGCCCTTGAGGAGTGCTTTCGCAGTGGTCTCTATCCCATCGCGTGGGAAACGCCCCACTANNGTCCCGGAGAATATCGGTTATCTACCCGAGGAGAACCCATCGCCGGCCGCGCTTATTGAGAATGCCCGCGCCATGCTGGTGGTCCGTGATGGCATTGCTTCGGCGTTCGTGCACGACTTCCTTGATCTTCGTCTTATGCAGCAGACGGTCCGGGGGATCAAGAAACTGGGATATACGTTTACTTCGCTCGCTGATTTCGATTGCCGCGTGGCCGTAGATGATCGTCTCATTGTGACCGGCAGGGCATCGAGAACGATCAAGCTCCGAGATTCTTATCTGAGACAGTTCATCATAGGCCGTGATGGTTCTCACCGGCAGGAAACCTGGTCGAATACGCGCCAGACCGGGACCGTAAAGATTGCATTGCAACCAGGCCCCGGTGAGATTCTCGTTGCCATAGGCATGGACGAACGCCCTGTTAAGCCACCCGGAATACTCACACGGCTGGGGCAGAAACTGACCAATACGTTCCAGAAATGGCGACCGCAGAACCTGGTGACAGCGCAGGCACGCGCGATGAAGGTAGCTGTTCTCTGGGATAAGACAGCGACGGGCGCCGAAAATAATGACCAGACGAGCTTCGTCAATACCTTTCATGTCTATGGCGCGCCTCTCAGATTGGTCGCGGTTTCCGACCTGCCAAACACGATTTTCGATCCCAACGAGGTGCTGATAGCGCCTCATGCGGCGGCAATGGCACTCAGCGTAAGCGATACACGCCGCATCACACAGTTCGTACGTGGTGGCGGATACCTGGTATTAGACGGGCACACTCGACTCGCCGAGACCGTCGGTATACGTTATCCCGGAGGTACGGTGACGGTGGAGCGCGTGACCGATCAGGCCCAGGTAGACCTTCCTCTGCAATGGCGGCCCGCCATTTCCATGGAGAGGTTCCGCTTACCGGACCGTGCCGTCATTATCAGCAAGGACACCGAAAATCACACCAGCCTTGCGGGGACATTCTCCGTGGGCTCAGGAAAAGTATTGTACATGGGCAGCATGCTTGATCCTTTCACGACTGATGGCACAAGTCATTATCCCTTTCTTTTCGAGCATGCGTTAAAGGCGTTTGACCGGATGCAGCCGGCGCGGCGGCGCTCCATAGAGTTGTATTTCGATCCGGGACTTCGCACCGAAGTAAGTATTGAAGACCTCGCCGTGTTATGGCGTCGCATGGGAATAAGGGTGGTCTATGCCTCAGCCTGGGTCTTTTCTCCTCAATACACATACGACTATGATAGATTGATCCGTGTTTGCCACGCCAATGGGATCCTTGTATATGCGTGGTTTGAATTCCCGCAGGTAAGCCCGCTCTTCTGGGCCCAACATCCCGAGTGGCGCGAGAAGGCTGGCGCCGGTGATAAGCTGCCATCGTGGCGTCTCGCCATGAACCTCGCCAACCCGGAATGCCGCGCTGCTGCGTTGCAGTTTATGACGTCCGTCCTCGATAAATGGGCTTGGGACGGAGTTAATCTCGCTGAATTGAGTTTTGACGGCAAGGCAGATGGCGACAAGCCCTGGGCTATGGTGCCGCTGAACGATGATGTCCGGCGTTCCTTCCGCGCTGCCTATCATTTTGATCCGAAAGAACTCTTTGATTCCGCTTCACCTCACTGGTGGAAACAGGATAAAATCGGTTGGAACACATTTCTCGCATACCGCAGGAAGCTGGTGACAGAACTGCATCGCGCCTTCCTGACGGAGCTGAAAGCTTTTGCGTCATCAGGACGGGAAGTGATCGTCACTATGCTGGACAGTCTTGAACACCCGGAAGTGACCCCTGATACCGGCATTGATTCATCGGCAATCGTAGGGCTTATGCCTGAATTCCATTTCACACTGCAGGTTGAGGACCCCGCGTCGACGTGGAAGGACCCACCGGCCCGCTACGTGCGTCTGGCAGAGCGATACCGATCAATTCTGCCCGCAGGAGCTCAGTTCATGATCGACATTAATGTGGTCCCTAACCGTCTGGTAGAGGACACGCATCTTCCGGCTTCCCCGGCTATAGGCGTCGAGCTGGCTGCAACGGTCCATGCCGCCCGTGCGGCGTCGGACCGCGTGGCGCTCTACGGTGATGCCACCGTGCGGACTACTGACCTGGATCTTGTCTCTTACGCCGCCGCTGATGGCGCTCAGATCACGTCGGGAAATCTGAAATGGTCCGTAGAGACGCCCTATGCAATCGAAATGGTCGTTTCATCCGGAATCCGTACGTTTTATCGCGACAACCAGATATGGTCTTTCTGGCGTCCCGGGTATGTGCTCATACCGCCGGGGAAGCACGACATTACCGCATCCCGCAGTTGGTTTCACTGGTTTGATTCCAGTGAACTGACGCCGCAAGTGCTTCAGGTAAGCGCGCCGCTTCTGTCCGCGGGCGTAGTGAGCGGCGGATTGACACTGGGATATGATTCACCGGGACCGGTCTATGTGTGTCTCAGCAAGAGGCCGGCAGGAGTTTATGTTGATGGCCCCAATGCGACTATCCTTCCCGGAGCGCGTGAGATCGCCGCTGTCCTGGTCCTGCCCGCAGGGAATCATGAGGTCACCATTGCCGGTTCCAAAGGGGTCGGACTATTTCTGGATTTCGTGAGCCTTATCTCATCCTCTCTCATCGTGGCTTTTGGAACCAGCGCTATCGTGATACTCGCCGTACTCTACGCAAGTATCCGTATCCGCCGCCGGTTCTTCCGGCGATGAGGAATAGAGAAGTGCACAATACATTCTTAAGATATGGAGTTAGCGACCATCCCTCGGGACGGCAGGCGTGAGCCCNNTCATTCTTGAGCGAGAAGGGAAGGCTGGGGTACCCGCTTGCGGGTCGCGCTTTGCCATTGGAGGGGGAGATGTGAGCCCCAATCATCGAGGTGAACTTTGAATAAATTTGCCGTAGTCTTTGGTACCCGTCCGGAGGCCATTAAACTGGCGCCGGTCGTTCTGCGACTCAGGTCCCAGCCAGGTTGCGAGGTTATTGTCTGTGTCACGGCCCAGCAGCGGGAGATGCTGGACCAGGTCTTGCAATTATTTGACATTAAACCTGACGTGGACCTGAACTTGATGAGGCCCGATCAGAGCCTCGCTGAATTTGCCGGACGCGCCATTCCGCAATTGGACGGGGCTTTTTCCCGGATCACCCCCGATATGGTTATCGTGCAGGGCGACACGTCCACGGCCTTATGCGCGGCCTTAGCGGCGTTTTACCGGCAGGCACCGGTGGCCCATGTGGAAGCCGGTCTGCGTACTAATGACATCTATTCACCTTTTCCTGAAGAAGCCAACCGCGTGCTTATATCACGTCTGGCCGCGCTCCATTTTCCTCCTACCAGGCGATCGTCAGATAACCTTCTCCGCGAAGGCTTGCCCGCCGACCATATTTTTATAACCGGCAACACCGGTATTGATGCGCTGTTGATGACGGCAGAACGCACTGACGACGGTATGCTTCGTGCTGCACTGGGGGCAAGGGTGCGTGATGAGCGACCTCTGGTCCTGATCACTGCGCACCGCCGTGAGAGCTTTGGCGATGCCTTCGTATCTCTCTGTAACGCTATTGCTGACCTGGTGGTTGCCCGTCCCGACGTGTTATTTGTATATCCGGCCCACTTGAATCCGAACGTGCAAGATCCGGTGGGCCGCATCCTGCGCCCGCTTGCAGACCGTGTCGACAACCTGTTCATCCCTGGACCCTTGCCCTA
>PMCM01000060.1:0-5944 GCA_003154155.1 Ignavibacteriota bacterium
TGCTCAGACACGTCTATCCCAAACCGGGGAAAGGTGCCCGCCTGGTAGAGTACTTCAAAACGTGGAAAACAGTGTGGCAGAAACTGGGAATGCATGTTGTTGTTTGGTCGGCATTCTTCTCCGGGGAGCCTCAGTTTATTGTGTCTTACAGACTCCCCCAAGGGTTTGTTGACCTGGAGGTGTCGCGATCGAAAGCACTGAGAGAGGGTTTTGATGAAGTTGCCGGGGCAGGGGCATACGCCCGGTACCTGGAAGACCTGGACAAATATGTTGACAGAACCTCGGAAGAGATGATTGAGCTGTTACCAGACGTGAGTTCAAAGTAGCGGCCGTGTAGAATGTGGAACGCTCCCAGAGGTTCTGCCGCTGCATTGTTTTAATGTGGCTTGATTCGGTAACTAAGGGGGCTCGGATATTCTCCGGCCCCCCTCGTTACGCCCTGCCTCTTTGAATGAGTACGGTGAATGCAATCCTTCTGAAGGATCATCTCTCCATCAGTTGTTCTCATCCCGTCTGACCCACTCACCGGCATTATGCAGATCGATTTGCAGGACTTCTCCGAAACCAGGAATGGGCGGACCAAACCCCTTGTTCGAGACGTAGAGTTTGCCATCAGGACCGATGGTCATGGCCGTTGGCAGGAAAAGCCCCGTCGCGATCGTATCCCGTTTGCCTGACTCACTGAGGCGAAGAATCACGCCGGTACCCGGTGTCGGGAATGGATTGCCGGTCGTGTTTTCCAGGACGTAGAGGCGCCCTTTACTATCGAATTCGAGACCGAGGATTGTCGTGAATCCCTTGGCCCAGACTTCCACGTGTCCGCCGGGATTGATCTTGTAGATACTTGATCCTCCCTCCACGATCGGAAATGGGTTGAGATTGCCGACATAGAATTGGCCGAGGTGATATGCAACCGCCGTCGGAACAATATGTCCCTGGCTGGCCGAGATATCGGCAATTCTCCGGATCTTTCCATCTCGTGGATCGATCCTGTCCAACTCACCATGATTCGGTTCGACGGCAAACAATTCGTCGTGGACCCTCACCATGCTGTACCATGTCCCATCGGGTTCGAAATCATCCGGTTCGGGATTCGCGACCGGGTGGGACATCTGGAATGCCGACAGATTGGCAACCACCGACCAATGGCCGTTGCTTCGTACGCGAATGACTGAGTTCGGCACTGACAGTATCCCATGAGAGCCACCGGCACCGGCGAGAATGGCGTACAGCGTGTTGCCGACGAATTCCACATCAGCCACGCCGCTCACAAGGCTGCCCTGGGCGGCACTGGTTTGACTGGAGGGGAGATTCTCCGCAACCGTTGTGCGGTTGCCGGAACGGCTGACCCTGGAAATTCGTCCGGTCATTCCGCCTGTGTACGGTCCCACCGGCGGAACAACCTGAACATACTGACCAACGGTTGAGATCGAGCCTCCCAATCCACCTTCTGCCACGTACAGTTCCCCGTCGGGCCCGAACCGCAATCCGCGCGGGTTGTTGAACCCGGAAGCGAACACTGAAACGGCGTATGGCGTTGAAGTTGTGACTTTCAAGAGCGAATTGGACGCAGTTGCTTCAACAGGGCCGGTCGGCGTCACGTCCTCCTTCTGACATGACGCGATGATCAGCGCGAGAGCGACGCCCGATACCAGTGCGAATCGTGAAACGTGGACCATACTACCTCCATGAGTGATGGTGATTTATGTTGAGTGGGACCGCAAGAAACACAACCAATGCGAACAAGGTATGCCCGTAACCGGCCCGGCACAATCGCATGAAAGTAGTAAAACTGAGGCACTTGGAAGGAAAGCGTACTACTAATGTGGGAGACGCAGAAGGGGGGTGGGGCTGATTATTTGGTGAATGCTTTGATCACCGCTTCACTGCGGGAGTGCACGTGGAGTTTTTCGTAGATGTTGCGGAGGTGTGTGCGGACCGTCTCTGTGCTAATGGACAGGGTGTCGGCAATCGCCTTGTAGCGATAACCCTTTGCCAGGTAGCTGAGGATTTCGTTTTCCCGTTTCGACAAGTGTTGTCGTTCGTCAACTGATGCGCCTGTGACCTGGAAGGTCTGCACCACCCGGCGGGCGATGCGACTTGACATGGGCGAGCCGCCAGTGTGCACTTCGAGAATTGCTTCCAACAATTCCGCCGGCGGCGTCTTCTTGAGAATGTATCCCTGGGCTCCCGCTTTCAGGGATTCAAAGATCTTCTCATCGTCATCATACGCTGAAAGCACCATAATCGACAGATCAGGGCGCAACTGCCTCAACTTCCGGGTGCACTCGATGCCGGACATGCGGGGCAGGTTGATATCCATCAGGACAACGTCCGGTGTGTTCTTCACCAAGTCCGCGAGCGCATCCTCGGCATTCGCATAGGTCGCCACGCATTGATACCCTTCTGAGCCGCCGATAAGCATTGCCAGACCGTCGCGTATATCATCATTGTCTTCAACAATAGCGACCTTAATCATGGGAGTCCTCACGCTGAAGCTATACGAACTTCATGGCAGATGCAATACTACAAACGTGGTATTTCCTGGACCGCCGGCACGACGAATGTTATCCGTGTTCCGTCGTCCGGACGGGATTGAATATCGCAGAAACCATGGATGTGCTCGAGACGTGTGCACATATTGCGCAAGCCGTTCCCATGCCTGGGGGTGTCACCAATGAGGAAACCCGTACCGTTGTCCTGGATGCGGAGTTCGATCTGCGCGCTTGTGAAGCTCAAGCCGATCTGCACCACGGTCGCATGGGCATGCTTCACCACGTTGTTCAACGCCTCTTTCATCACGAGGAAGAGTGTACGCCGGACCTCTATGGAGAGAGGATAACTCGGCAGGTCATCGGGGAAGTCGAACCGGCACTCGATGGGTGTGCTCTCGAAGAAGTCCGATGCATATTCGCGCACATAGCCCGCGAGATTGTCGAGCTTGTCATTGCGCGGGTTGATCGCCCACACGATGGCACTGATGCTGTCGACGACTGCTCTCGACAGGTGTGAAATGGTATGCAGCTGTTGTGTCACATCGCCGGCAGCGCCGGCGTTCTTGATCGCCAATTCACTGATAATAGCAATGTGCGAGAGACTGGCCCCGACTTCATCGTGCAGGTCCTGGGATATTCTCATACGTTCACGTTCCATCGCCCGCTCGAGTTCCAGGTGCATAATCTGTCTCTTCAGTTTTGCCATCTCGAAGTAGCGCACGACCCCGGCAAGCGATCCGGCAATCGTCAGCCAGACCAGCGCCGTGAACCACCAGGTTTTCCAGAACGGCGGCGTGATGATCACGGCCACCGAAGCACCTTCTTCATTCCACACTCCGTCATTGTTTGAGCCCTTCACTCTGAAGAGATACCTGCCGCCGTCGAGATTGGTATACGTCGCGTAGCGGCGGGTGCCGCAGTACGTCCACTCGTTGTCGAAGCCTTCAAGCTTGTACGCGTACTGGTTCTTCTCGGAACTTGTGTAATTCAGCGCTGCGAACTCAAAGGAAATCACATTATCCCGGTAGGAGATTGTAAGCAGATGTGTTTCAGCGATCGCACTGTCAAGCAGAACCGGTTTGTCAGCCGTTCTGAACCCCGTGATCACGATTGGCGGGATGAAGGGATTATCACGGATACTATCGGGATGGAAACGGAGGAGGCCGTTACTTCCGCCGAAGTACATCTCGCCTTTCGCATTTTTGTAGCCTGTGGGGAGTCTGCACTGGCCCATCGTGACGCCGTCGCCGGCGTCGAAGTTTCTGAACACGCCGGTGTGGGGATTGAACTTCGAAAGCCCGTTGGCGGTGCAAAGCCAGAGACATCCCTTGCCATCTTCAAGAATCGCATCGACGTAGTCGTCCTTCAGGCCCTCCTTCACGCTGTATGGGGCGAAGGTTTGCGTTTGCCTGTCAAATCTGAAAAGTCCCCCATCGGTCCCCACCCAGAGTGTGCCCTGATGATCCTCGCATAACGAACGAACCCCCATATCACCGATGCTTCGCGTTCCCGTCGCGACTTTGGGATCACGTACGTATTGGGCCCAGATGCCCGGCGTCCGGTCGTACGAGAGCAGCCCGCCCCCCGGAACAGCGATCCAGATAGAACCGAGATGATCTTCGAGGAGTGCCCTCACTTCACTCCAGATCTGAGCTTTCGGATGATCGGGGGGATGGCGACGAAAGCCGTTCGTTGCAGGGAGATACTGCATGACGCTGGGTNNCGGTCCCGATCCAGAGGGTGCCATCCCGGCTTTCACACAGCGAATGTACTTCATCACTTGCCAGGCTAAGGGAATCACCCGGCAGGAATCGATGGTGCACAAACTGATTCCTCCGTCTGTCGAACTCTTCAAGTCCGCCCCCTTCCGTTCCGATCCAGAGTTTCCCCATCCGGTCCTCCAGGACTGGCCAGATCTCGTTGTTGCTGAGACTGAACGGGTTTCGGGAATCATGGAGGTAGTGTGTGAACGTGCCGGTTGAAGGATCCAGTTTATTCAATCCGGCGGTTGTGCCGACCCATACGGTGCCGGATGCGTCCTCAGAAACTCCTGTCACTGTTGCAGAGCTCAGGCTGGACGTATCGCCGGGCACTTTGGTGTAAAGGACAAATGGTTTGCGGGCTCTGNNCAATGCGCCCCAATGGGAGACCATCCACAGGGTCCCCGCTTTGTCTTCGCAGATCGACCAGGCTTTGTTCACATAGCCCCATGTATTCGCAAAGAGGCCACCCTGGTAACTCACGAAGCGACGCGTTGAGCGGTCGAACCCGGCCATCCCCCCCTTCGTACCCACCCAGAGTCTGCCTGTCCTGTCGGCANNGTAGAGGCCGTCGCGGGCACCGATCCACAGCAATCCCCTTGCATCGTGCGGGTCTTGAAAAAGCGTGTAGACATCGTGCCGGGGACCGGAAGGGTAGTGCCTGAATTGCCCGCGGGATGAGTCCAGAGAGTTGAGACCGTGTGTCGTTCCCACCCACAACGTCTTCGCGCTGTCGAGGAGTGCGCAAAATGTCGAGTCGCTGCCGATGCTGTTGGACCCGGTCTGATCGTACCGGAACGCGGTGAACCTGTTGCTGGTTCTGTCGTAGCGATACAGTCCCTGCCCCAGAGTCGTGAACCACATGCTTTCCCGCTTCGGATCGGCGGACGAGTCTTCACATACAGAGGTGAGATGTGCTTCCGTGAGATGGCGGGTAATCCTGCCTGTTCCCCTGTTGATTCGATTGAGCCTGAACGCAGCGTTGATCCAGAGATCTCCGTGAGCATCCTCATAGAGTGTGTTGATGTAGTTGTCGGATAACGAAGTTGAATCCAGCAGGTTGGTTTTGTAGACGGTGAAGCTGTAGCCGTCGTACTTGTTGAGTCCGTTTGCGGTACCAAACCAGATGAAGCTGCGGCTGTCCTGCAGTATGGCTGTCACTTCGTTGAACGACAGGCCCTGCTCGACCGAGAGGTGTTGGAACGATAGTGTGGTGTGGTGTGCACCTTCGTGTACGCTGGAGGCATGGATGTTTGTCAGGGCAGGTGCAGGCCGGGCCGGTGACTCAAGCGGTATACAATACAGGAGGAGAAGGCAGGGAATCACGAAACGGGGCAGAATGGTCCGGCAACATGAGGAATGGATTGACGAGAACGTCATCATTTCAGTGAGCCCTCCCACTTCCGAATGCCGCTCTTCCAGACCGTCAAGGACGCACGAGCGGAATTCGCCATGCCGAAGAACAGGTACAACACGTAGGTTGAACGCTACGAATGATGGGAGTGATTGTCAAGCCACCCACAAGGCGGGAAACCACGGAAACGTTTTCAGCGCACAGTGACCGAAACGTCTAAATGATCTTCATCGTTGAGTAGCCGTCAAAAGGCTCGGGATTTACCCCGAGCCTTTCTTGACTAAGACGTGTCTGCGTCCCCTTTTCCCCCGACGATCGACCATCAGCGGCCCGAC
>PMCM01000060.1:6016-6154 GCA_003154155.1 Ignavibacteriota bacterium
ATTGCCAACGTACAGAAAACGCTCCCGGAGGACAATCGTTCATAGGATTGAAATGGGGATTAGCTAATTGACATCAATTCAATCAACATCGTGTCCGTTGTCGCTCCGCGAATCACCCGGGTGGCACGGTGGGCGGAG
>PMCM01000302.1 GCA_003154155.1 Ignavibacteriota bacterium
GTAATACGCCGCGACGATCGCCCCCAGGCCGAATGCGACATACGGATAGTTCCGTTCCCACCAGTGCCGGTTGATAAACGGCATGAGAGCAATGGCGAGCAGTAGCGCAATGAACGGCGTCACCCAGCCGACGTGCACCGCCACGGCGTGGGCCGTCTCGTCGGCCAGCGCGCATGCCGGCGCCAGCGCCAGGGACGCCGCGCCCATCAGCATTCGCCGCAGGGAAGCCGTCACCGGTTGCTCCCTCCGCCGCCCGGAATTTGCGTCACCGCGGGAGCACGCAACACTCCCTTGCGCGCATCCTCGATCTGTTGCACCACATGTCGCGTGGCGGCGGCGCTCTTGTCGAGAAACGTCCTGGGATACACGCCCAGCCAGACGATGAAAATGACGACCGGCACCAACACCGCCCATTCGCGGATGTTCAGGTCTTTCAGCGCATTGTTTTCGGGATGAACCACGCGCCCGAAAAAGACCCGCTGATAACTCCAGAGGAGGTAGACAGCGGCAAGGACGACCCCGCCGGCGGCGACAACCGCATACCAGCGCGTGCCGAGGAAGCTCGACTTGAACGCGCCGAGCAGGATCAGAAACTCGCCGACAAAACCGTTCAGCCCGGGCAAGCCCACGGACGACAGCATGACGATCATGAAGAACGTGGCAAACACCGGCATGATCGCCGCGATCCCCCCGTAATCTTTGATCATGCGCGTATGCCGGCGGTCGTAGATCATCCCGACGAGAAGGAAGAGGGCGCCGGTGGACAATCCATGATTGATCATTTGCACGACCCCGCCCTGAATCCCCTCTTCATTCAGCGCCAGCAGGCCGAGCACGACAAATCCCAAATGGCTCACCGATGAGTACGCCACGAGTTTTTTCAGATCGGGTTGGACCATCGACACGAGGGCGCCGTAGATGATCCCGATGACGGCCAGAGCNNGCCTGCACGTGGGCGTCGGGCAGCCATGTGTGCAACGGGAAGAGCGGCACTTTGATCGCGAAACTCAGGGCGAACGCAAGGAACATCCATGATTGTATGCCGAAGGGGATGCCCGGTGCGATGGCGTACAGTTCCAGCAGGTTTGTCGTAAAGTGCCCGCCCGGCAGCGTCGACGCATAATACCCAAGCCAGATGATGGCGACAAGCATCAGCAGGCTCCCCATCATGGTGAACAGGAAGAACTTCACCGCCGCATAGACGCGTTCCTGGCCTCCCCAGATGCCGATGATGAAGTACATGGGAATCAGCATGAACTCCCAGAACACATAGAACAGCAGGAGGTCAAGGGACATGAACACGCCGAGGGTGCCTGTCTCCAGCAGGAGCATGAGGGCAACGAAACCTTTGACGCGGTCGCGCACGGAGTCCCACGATGCCAGGAGGGCAATCGGCGTGAGGAAGGTGGTCAGGACGACCAGCAGCAGCGAGATGCCGTCGATGCCGATGTGATAGCTGACGTTCAGCGACGAGATCCACGCGATCTTCTCGACGAACTGCATCCCGTCATTGGCCTGTTCGAACCGCAGGAATACGACGACGGACGCCGCGAACGCGAGCAGCGAGAAGAAGAGACCGGCGAGTTTTGCCGTGCGTTCGGATCCGCGCGGCAGGATCGCGACGGCTCCCGCGCCGACCACGGGCAGAAACAGGATCAGACTCAGGAGACAATGATCAGGCATTGATGTCCATTGGTGTTAGTGCGCGAGGATCCACCCGAGAATCGCGACGACGCCAAGCACAAAGATGAATGCGTAGCTCTGGGTGACCCCGGTCTGCACCAGACGCATTGTGCGGCCAATGACGCCGGTGATCCGGGCGATGGCATTCACTGACCAGTCAATGATACCGACATCCACAATGCGCCAGAGGAGTTTTTCGGAGCCCCGTGCGACGGGCCGCACGATCACCGCGTCATAGATCTCGTCCACATAGTACTTCCGCATCAGGAGGGTATATCCCCTCGGAAACGCGGTGCTCAGCGAGGCGGGGATATCGTTCCGTTTGAGATACCAATAGCGCGCCAGGAAGATCCCCGAGAGCGCGACGCCGAGCGATACCGCCATGAGCAGGTATTCGGTCGCCTCCCCGTGCCCCGCATGCGCGCCCAAACGGTCCATGGCCGGTTGGAACACCGGTTCGAGCCAGTGTTCCATGGCATTGCCGCCGCCCAGGCTGGCGGGAATGCCCGCGATGCCGCCGACGACAGAGAGGGCGGCAAGGGCCATCAAGGGCACCGTCATGATCTTCGGCGCCTCGTGCGGGTGAACGCCGTGAGTCCACCGGGTCTCCCCGTCAAATGTCAGAGTGACGAGCCGGAACATGTAGAACGCCGTAAGTCCGGCTCCGGCCAACCCCATCAGCCACAACACCCAGTGCCCCCCGGCAAAAGCCTGCCAGAGGATCTCGTCCTTGCTGAAAAACCCGGAGAACGGGAATATGCCGGCAATGGCCACGGCTCCCGCCACGAAGGTCCAGTAGGTCACGGGCATCACGCTCTTCAGGCCGCCCATTTTCTGGATGTTCTGTTCGTCGTGCATCGCGTGGATCACTGCACCTGCGCCGAGGAACAGGAGCGCCTTAAAGAAGGCATGCGTCATGACGTGGAAGAGCGCCGCACTGAAAGCTCCCACGCCGAGCGCCAGGAACATATACCCGAGCTGGCTGATCGTGGAGTATGCGAGCACCTTCTTGATGTCGTTCTGGACCAGCCCGATCGTCGCTGCCAGCAGCGCGGTGCATGCGCCGACTGCCGCAACGACGTGGAGGGAGACCGGAGCCAGCGCATAGAGCAGCGAGCAGCGCGCCACCATATACACCCCCGCAGTCACCATGGTGGCCGCATGAATCAGCGCGCTGACCGGTGTGGGGCCGGCCATGGCATCAGGCAGCCACACGAACAGCGGAATCTGCGCCGACTTCCCCGTCGCCCCGATGAACAGCGCGAGCGTAATCGCCACGATCACCGGGGCGCCGACAGGCATGCGCTCCGCCAAACCGAACACGGTCTGGAACTGGAGTGACCCGAACGTGCTGAAGATCAGGAACATGCCGATGAGGAAGCCGAAATCGCCGACCCTGTTCACGATGAAGGCTTTCTTTGCCGCGTCGCCCGTTGTCCCGCTCTCAAAAGTCCGGTTGTACCAGAACCCGATCAGCAGATACGAGCAGAGCCCGACACCTTCCCAGCCGAGAAAGAGCAGCAAAAAATTATCCGCCATGACGAGATTGAGCATGGCAAAGACGAACAAGTTGAGGTAGGCAAAGAACCGCCAGAAGCCGGGATCCCCATGCATGTACCCGATGGCGTACAGGTGGATCAGGAATCCCACGCCGGTGACAATCAGCAGCATGGTTACCGACAAGGGGTCCACCTGGTAGGCGACAGACGTGTGCAATCCCCCCGCCGCAATCCACGAATAAAGCGTCACGCCGAAAGTCCTGTGGTCCGCCGGAAGAGAGAGGAGTTCCCGCAGGAGAAGACAGCCGATGATGAATCCGGCTCCCACGGTCGCGCTGCCGATGGCGCCGATGAGCGCCTCCCTCTTCAGGAGGCGCCCGGCGAGGCCGTTGACGAGAAACCCGATGAGCGGGAGAACAACGGCGACGGGAACGAGCGAGACGGTGGTCATCACCACTTCAGGATATTGATTTGGTCGATGTTCACGGTTTGCTTATTGCGGAAGAGCGCGATCACGAGCGCAAGGCCGACGGCAGCCTCCGCGGCCGCAACCGCCATCACGAAGAAGACAAGGGCCTGGCCGGAGACGTCCCCGAGAAACGACGAATAGGCGACCAGGGTAAGGTTCACCGAGTTCAGCATGAGTTCTATGCTCATGAACACCACGATGACGTTGCGGCGGGTCAGCACGCCGATGACGCCGATGGCGAAGAGCACGGCGCTCAATCCGAGGTAGTATGGCAAGGGCACAGACATGCTGGGTTCTCAGTTCGTACGTTTCTTGGCCAGGATCAGGGCGCCGATCACCGCGGCAAGCAACAGCATGCCGGTGGCCTGCAGGGGAAGGAGAAAGCGCGTAAACAGCGCCATGCCGACGCTCTCCACGGTGCCGATGACGGCGGCGTCGGGGTGCCCGGGAAGAATGCCCGACGTGATCTTCGTTCCCATCACCAGGTAGACCACCTCCACGCCGAACAAGACGACGGCGCCGGCGGCAAGCAACGTGCGGATCCCGTAGCGTTCGGCCAGTTTCTCCTCGTCGCCCAGATTGAGAAGCATGATCACGAACACCACCAGCACCATGATCGCGCCTGCATACACGGCCACTTCCAGCACCGCCAGCAACTGGGCGCGCAACAGCAGATACAGACCTGCGAGGCAGAAGAAATTGCCGATCAGACTGATGGCGCTCATTACCGCGTTCCGTTGCAACACCATCGCAACGGCAGTCGTAATGGCAGCCGCGGCCAGAAAAACAAACACCAGCAATTCAGTGCTCACGGGAACAACCTCTTCGATAAAACCGGGCGGTGTAACAATTTGTCATCATACGAGAATTCTGCCAGAGAAGCAAAACACCGTCGCCGCGCTCCCGCACCGTCACTGGAAATAGTAGTGGAAGCCGATTTGCGGCAACGGCAGCACCGTGCCGTCGCTGAAACACGTGAAGAGCAATTCGACGGTGCAATGAACGCCCGTGCCGGCATAGACCTCGCCGCCGAGACCGAATCCCAACCGTCCGGGCCCATCCATGTCATTATGGCTGGTCCTCCCCGTATAAAAATAGGATACCCCTCCGACCGCAAAAAACCGCGCCACCCGCGTGCGGGCAAGGTCCCCCTGAAGTTCCATGCCGATCGAATACGACATTGCGTTGTCAACCTTTATGATACCGCCGTTGATCTGGTAGCTCATGATCGACGGCAGATGGTGGCGGAAGCTGAGGCCGACGCCGGTGGCGGCCCCCCCCGCAAAACCAAGACCGAAGACGTTGCGATCCAATTCCGCAGCCGCGCCGCGCTCGGGCATGACCACCTGGGCACGGGCCATACAGCCCGCACACAACACGACCAGGACGAATATTGTTGCACGTTTCATGGGCCTCATCCGTTCTTGATCCATCGGAGAATCTCCTTGATCTTCGGGCTTTTGCCCGTCATTAAGATACCGATTCTGAAAATCCGCCCGGCTGCCACCATGCCGCCCCAGATCGAGAAGAGCATGATCACCACCGTAAGCAGGATCTCCCACAGTGCAGGCATCTGGATCGGGATCCTCAGCGCCATCATGGTCGGGGTGAGAAATGGAATGAACGTCAGGACTTTGATCCAGGTGGCACCGGGATCCTTCATCGCAGGCAGGGCGAGGACGATGGGGAGAATCAACAGCAGAACGAGGTACGACGTGATCTGCTGTGCTTCCTGCTCGGTGTTCAGGGGCGAACCCGCAGCGATGAAGATCGCAGCATAAAACAGGTACCCGAGAATGAAATACACAACGAGCAGCAGCGCTTGGCTGAGGTCGATGAGGTTCATGCCGAACTGCAGGGATGCCGCCACCCCGATCAACGACCAGAATCCCATCTGCGTCAGTCCCAGACCGCTCAACCCCAACACCTTGCCCGCCATCAGCTCCGTCGGGGAGCAGGAAGAGACGAGGACTTCCACGATCCTGTTGGCCTTCTCTTCAATCACGCTCCGGACCAGCATCTGGCCTGACGTCACAATCAGGAGGAACAACATCATCAGGAACACGTATGCCGACAGAAATACCCGTTCGAATCCGGCCTCCTCCTTTTCCCCTTTTTGCGACAGCTTCGTCATGCGCACATCCAGTTTCACGACGAGTTGCTGCAGGATGGAGGGGTCCAGGCCGAGGCTGACGACGCGCTGTTCCGCCAGAACGGCCTTCAGGTTTTCCTCGATCCGTGCGGCGATCGCAAAGTCGCCTATGACTTTGGAGCGGTATTCGACGATGCTGTCCCGGCCGTCGGGACCGAGAACCACGTACCCGTCAATCTGATCGTGCGCAACCCGCGCATTGGCGTCCTGCACCGCTTCTTCCACGTCCGTTCCCGTTCCGGACGACAGCGGGATCACCACGTAGTTGGGCTGATGGTTCTTCAGCGTATACCGGTTCTGCATCCGTTCGGCGAACGGCCCGGCGACCCGGCCCGATGGATCGATCACGCCGATGATCTTGCTCCGTTCATCTTGCTGGCTGACAAACAGGGTCGGGAGGACGCCCATGCCCACCATGATCAAGGGCGTGACCAGGAGGCCGATGAGGAAGATCTTGCTCTTGACCTTCTCCATGTACTCCCAGCGGGCGACGGCGAGGATCTTGCTCATGCCTGTCCCTCCTTTTCCGCACTCCCGGCATCCGGGGCACCGACGGTCTGAATGAATATCGAATGCAGGGACGGCTCGCGAAGCTCCACTTTGCGCAGGTCGAGCCGGGGATTGATCTGCGCGATGATGTCACGCGGCGTGACCTGCGCATCGAGCTCCAGTTCCGCCTCGTGCTCGTACAGAAGCACATTGTGCACGCCGGTGACGGTGTTGAGGATTCCTCCGTCACCATCGAACTCGATATGCAGCGAATTTTTCCCGTAACGTTTCTTCACGTCACGCACGGTACCGCTCAGCACTGCGCGCCCCTTGTTGATGAGGCACAAGGAGTCGCTGAGTCGCTCCGCCTGATCCATCTGGTGCGTGGAAAAAATAATCGCCTTCCCCTGTTGCTTGAGCTCGAGCAGGATATCCTTGAACACATTCTGATTTACCGGATCCAGCCCCGAAAACGGTTCGTCCAGGATCACGATCCCGGGATTGTGCAGCACAGCGCCGATAAACTGCACCTTCTGCTGGTTGCCTTTGGAGAGCTCGTCCGTCCTGCGCTGGAGGGAATCGCCCAATCCCAGACGTTGCAGCCACCGGGTTGCCTCGGACCGCGCCTTTGCACGCGCCATTCCCCGCAGCTCCGCGAGATACAGCAACGTGTCGATCAGTCGGCTTTTCTTGTAGAGACCCCGTTCCTCCGGCAGATACCCGAGGTTGTTGCGCGTCGCCTCGGTGAAGCCGGCCCCGTCGTACGTCACGGTACCGCTGTCCGGTTCGAGAATGCGCAGGATCATCCGGATGGTGGTGGTCTTGCCGGCGCCATTCGGGCCGATGAGCCCGAAGATGGAACCGCCGGGCACATCAAAGGAGACCCCGTCGACGGCGATCAGGGTGGTGAACTGTTTTTTCAACTGCTGGACGGAGAGCATAGGGTTCTTTCTATGGAGTCAGTCGGTAGATCATGCGCGGGAACGGGATGGCTTCGCGGAGATGTTCGAGTCCGCAGATCCACGACACCGTCCGCTCGATGCCCAGGCCGAAACCCGCGTGCGGGACACTGCCGAAGCGGCGGAGGTCAAGATACCATTCAAATGCCTCCTGCGGGAGGCCGTGCTCCTTGATCCGGGCGAGGAGCGTGTCAAAGTCGTCTTCACGCTGACTGCCCCCGATGATTTCTCCGTACCCTTCGGGAGCCAGCACATCGACCGCGAGCGCCACCTTGGGATTCTCCGGGTCGCGTTTCATATAGAACGCCTTGACCTCGGAGGGGTACCGGTGCACCATCACGGGACGGTCAAACTGCCCGGAGACCACGGTTTCGTCGGTGCCGCCAAGATCATTCCCCCACTCGAACGGGAGCCCGTTGGCATGAAGAATCTCGACGGCCTGGTCGTAGGAGATGCGCGGGAACGGGCGGCGGACAGTCTCGAGCTTGGTGGTGTCACGTTCGAGAGTTTTCAATTCGGCTGCGCGGTTCTTTAACACCGTTTGGACGATGTGCTCGAGAAACTCCTCGGCCAGATCCATGTTGTCGTCGAGATCGTTGAACGCGACTTCAGGTTCCACCATCCAGAATTCGGTCAGATGCCTGCGCGTTTTTGATTTTTCGGCGCGGAACGTGGGCCCGAACACGTACACCTTGCCGAGGGCCATCGCGCCTGCCTCCCCGTAGAGCTGTCCGGATTGTGTGAGATACGCCTTGCCCAGATCGAAGTAGTTCGTTTCAAAGAGCGTCGAGGTCCCTTCACAGGCCGCCGGCGTGAATATCGGGGCGTCGAGAAGGGTGAACCCCCTCCCGTCGAAAAAATCGCGGATTGCTTTGATCACTTCATGGCGGATTCTGAGGATGGCATGCTGCCTGCTCGAACGAAGCCAGAGATGCCTGCGGTCCATGAGGAACTCGATGCCGTGTTCCTTGGGCGTGATGGGATAGTCGTGTGCGATGTGGATCACCTGCAGGTCGGTCACGTCCAGCTCGAAGCCGCCGGGCGCGCGTTTCTCCTGCCGCACGGCACCGGTCAGGCTGAAGGACGATTCCTGTGTGAGATCATCAAAGCGGGAGAAGACGTCATCGGCGACCGCGCCTTTGGCCAGCACACCCTGGACAAGCCCGGTGCCGTCGCGCATGACGAGAAAGCGGATTTTGCCGCTGGAGCGTTTGTTGTAGAGCCACCCCCGGAGCGTTACCGTTTCGCCAACGTGGTGTTGCAGTTCATCGATGCATATGCGTTTCATAGTTTCGGCCCTTGAACGACTCAGAGGAGAAGTGCGGAAAACGGAGGTAAGATACGCAATAGTAACAACATGAGCAATCGCGCGCGTCTCTGCGCGCAGCCGCCCGTCGGCGCGATGTGCATAACGGCTGCCGCAGAAGGAAGGACCGCCGGCCCGTTCCCTTTTTAGCTCATTTGCAGCATCTTCTCTATCGGCAGCCGTGCCCGCTCCCGGACGTCCGGGTCCAATTCCACGTATGGCGCGCGGTTGATCATGCAACGGTAGAGCTTTTCCAGAGTGTTCAGCTTCATGTACGGACAGTTATTGCAGGCACAATTTGCTTCGGGCGGGGCCGGGATGAATTCTTTCTCCGGCGCCGCCTTCTTCATCTGGTGGATGATCCCCGGCTCTGTAGCGATGATGAAGCTGGTGCGCGATGACTGCGCAACGTGCTTCAGCAAGGCAGACGTGGAGCCGATGAACGCCGCGCGCGTGAGGATCGGGTCTTCGCACTCGGGATGCGCGATAAGCTCCGCATCGGGGTGTTCCAGTTGCAGGGCGAGCAACTTCGTCGTGCTGAACGTTTCGTGGACCACGCACGAGCCGTTCCAAAGCAACATCTGCCGCCCGGTCTTCTTGCTGAGGTAGCGCCCGAGATTCCGGTCCGGCGCAAAGAAGATCGGGCGGTCGGCAGGAATCTGCCTGATGATTTTTTCCGCATTGCTCGAGGTGCAGATGATGTCGCTTGCGGCCTTGACATCTGCCGAACAATTGATATACGTGATGGAGATATGCTCCGGATGTTCCCGGCGCATGGCGCGGAACGCGTCCCCCGGGCACCCCTCGGCGAGGGAACAGCCGGCGTTCACATCCGGGATCAGGACGAGCTTCTGCGGACTGAGGATCTTTGCGGTCTCCGCCATGAAAAGTACACCCGCGAAGACAATGACGTCGGCTTCGGTGGCTGCCGCCCGCCGGGAAAGGTCGAGACTGTCGCCGATGAAATCCGCCACATCCTGGATTTCCGGTTCCTGGTAATAATGCGCAAGGATGACGGCGTTCATCTCTTTTTTCAACCGCGCTATTTCTCTTACGTACTCAGTATCAGTCATTGCTCTGTCCAATTCATGTGCTCACAACGTGCTCCGGGAGCATCTCCCGTGCTGCGATCAGGACTGTCTCCAGGCGTATGTCCCCCATCGCACCCGACTCGCTGAATATATAACGATTTTGTCTTCCCGGAGGTGCCCATTGTCTCGGATCTGTGGGCCCAAAGAGCGAGAGCACCCGCACTCCCGCAGCGGCCCCAACATGCATGATTCCGGTGTCGTTCGAGATCAACAAATCCACCGATTTTAGAATAGAAGCAACTTCTCTAATCGGCCTGTTTTCAATAAGATAATATGATATATCTAATGTACTTATGAGGTCGTTCACCGGTTCTTTATCCATGGGTCCACACACGATGAGAAACCGGCATTTTTCAGTTTCGTGAAGTATTTTGGCGAGACGGGAAAATAATTCCGCGGGCCAGCGGTTCGGAGGCTTGCCGGCACCGGCATGCAATGCCACTACAGCCCGTGCTCCCGATCTCCATGGCTGGACCTCGTTCCTTCCCCGCTCAATCTCATCCGGGAGCAGAGTGATTTCCAGGTTGAGGGGGACCACCCCAAGCCCCAGCGGCCGGCAAACATCTATGTTCCGTAGCGTTTGATGCCGTTCAGGTGTTTGGGACCAGGAAAGGTCCACGGGGTGGGTATACAGGAAACCGCCCGGATTCGCCTTCCCTTCCAGTGATCCGGCCCCTACCCGATAGCGTGCGCCCGAACAATACGCCAGAAGGTCGCTCGTCAGCGAGACGGAAACGGTCGCGGGGACAATGGCCAGGTCGAATCTCCTGTTCCCGAGATCCCGGATGAATCTTACGAGTTTTCCCAACC
>PMCM01000218.1:0-8405 GCA_003154155.1 Ignavibacteriota bacterium
ATCGGCAGGAAGAGATGGACCGGATCTTTACCCGGGTGCGCGATGCGGCATACGAGATCCTCAAACGTAAAGGCGCCACGTACTACGCAATCGGCCTGGGGCTGGTCGCCATCGTCGAGGCAATTCTGGGAGACTACCACCGGGTCCTGTCCGTTTCAACGCTCATGACGGGGCAACACGGCGTCACAGATATGTGTCTCAGCCTCCCGTGCGTCGTCGGCGACCAGGGGATCGAGGAGATTCTTACGCTCAATCTCAGCAGCGATGAGGAGGCGGGTTTCCGGAATTCCGGGGAGCGGCTGCAGTCGACACTCCGGCAGGTGGATGTGCCCGGCAATGCGCTCGCACATCCGAAGGCCGTCCCCGGAGCCGACGGGAACGCATGAGCGGGGAGAACGCATCAGCAGGCCTCATCAGACAACATTGCGGAGAATGACGAAGCCGGAAGCCACGATGAGCGCTGCGCCGGCCAATCGCAACTTGAGACGATCTTCGGAGAACAATCGTCCGCCGAAAAACGACGCATACAGGATCGACGTCCGCTTCACCGCCAGCACCAGCGCCACGGGGGCATCCCTGGTGGCTTCCAGCTGCGTGAACCGGTACGCGATGGTCAGCACAGCAATGGCGATCAGGTATCCCGCCTGCGCCCGGCCCGCCTTGACGAGCACCTCGACAGGAACCCTCCGGACGAGCAGCAACCCCCCGAACAGGAAACAGTACACAACGTGTTGGTAGACGAGGACGATGCGCGGGTCGGTCTTGAGTCCGCTGACCAGAGTCTTGTCCGCCACTGAGGAGGCCGCGAACAAGAGGAGCGCGAGGACTATATAGAGGTGACTCCTGGAGAGGCGGATTTTTCCGGCCGCACTCCCTTCCGCTCCCGCAGGCCGTTTTTCGAGGAGATACGCCCCGGCGACTACAAGAACGATGCCGGTCCATTCCCACATCTGCAGATGTTCGCCTGTGACGGCGAGTGAGACGAGTGCGGTGACGGCGGGGGTGAGCCCCAACAGCGGCAGAACCCTGCTGATCTGATCCCGTTCGAGCGACATCATGACCAGCAGGAATGCCATCCCGCCCACCAGACTTTTTCCCAGAATGACCCAGAGTGTCACCGGCGGAACCCACATGCTGTCGATCGTGAGGGGAATGCTGAACGACAGCAGCATGATGATGACCGAAAGAAGAAACGAGAACTCCAGTGCGTGCGTACGCAACAGCACTTTTTTCTGCGCAATGGCCGCGGCGGCGGACAGGAGAGCGGAACATAAGGCCAACAGGAACCAGGTCATCCGACTGCCTCCTCCCGGATCAGAAACTCACGGTTGCTGAGATCATGACGTTTCTCCCCGGTTCATCCTTCAACATCCCGCGGAGCGTGGTCAAGTGATTTCGATACGCCTTGTCGAAGCAATTCCGGACTTCTGTACGGACGGTAATCGCAGCCCCGCCGATCTGCCAGGGTAGTCCGGAGAAGCCGAGGTTCAGCACCGCATGCCCGGGCGTGCGGGGTTCGTCGATGCCGGTATTATTCTGCGGCCCGCACCACAGGGTCGAAGCCGTGACGGCACCGAGGCCGGCAATCCGCCCGGTCAGCGACAGCTGTCCATTGAGCGGTGGAATCTGCGGGAGGTTTGTGTGCGTGTATGTGTCTTCCCCTCGGACGAATGCCAGAGAGGCATGGACCGTGCTCCATGGAAAAAACGAGTGCTCGAGCTCCGCTTCACATCCATACATGCGCGCCGTCCCGATATTGGTCCGGTAGTATGCCTTCCGCCCTTCATACGTGCCGGGTATTTCACTGACCATATCCGCCAGGAAGTTGGCAAACCCGTCGATCCCGACCGTGCCGCTTCCGGTGCGCAAATGCACTCCCGCATCAATACAGGAGCTCCGTTCGGAATGAAGATCGGGATTCCCGACATACACAACACTCCCGAGGTCGATAAACTCGTAGCGTTCTTCAAGCGAGGGGGAACGGAACGCCGCTGCATAGAGCACCGAGAGATCCAGGCCGGCGGCGACCGTATATCTGAGTCCTCCGTTCGCACTCCAGGAGGCATCATTTCCCGCGCGCGGCGCCCACAGGAGACGCTGGCCGGCCGGATTCGTCTGCATGACGCCGCTGAGCAGAACATATTCCGGCGACAGAGCCTGATCGTTGGTGATCCGGATCCAGTCGTAGCGCGCGCCACAGGTCACCGTGAGGAAACCCGGCACCGCATCCCATTCATTGTGCACGAACACACCCGCGCTGGTGTACCGGGACAGCGGGACAGGACGTTCACCAACGATCTGCCCCGAGAGAGCGCTGCGGCGTTCGCGCTGGCTGTCGAGCAAGCGGCCCCACACTTCCGCCCCCACCGATGTGAGCACGTCAGGCATAAGTGCGCAGCCGGCCTCCATCTGCACACTCGTGGTTGTGTGCACCGCGTGCGGGGTGACGGTCGTGGTCGGGTTCTGTATCACCTGCACGTTGCGTGAGATCTGCTGCCGCGCGAGACGGATTGTGAACAACGGCAGCCACTGTGCAATGTTCGGCATCCGGTACTCCAGACCGTACAGCTCCCGCCGTGCCAGCGTATACGTGGCAGTCGCAGTTGCAGCGAATGGTGCTCCGCCGGGAATGCCGGTATCTTCCGCCTGCACGCGCTGATATGTCAGCAGGGCCGATTGTCCGCCGACCGTCGACACGGCCAGCGTGCCCTGGAGACTGAAGTCCTGGTACTGGGAGTTGGGCAGAATACCCTCCGGGGTCATGGTGTTGCCCGCCTTCCGGTGGCCCCCGCTCAATCGTACGGCATATCGTTGCGCCGACTCTTCCAGCGCCAGGTATTGCGCGGCACCGCCATCGACACTCGTAAAGTCGTTCGTCAATTCCCCGCTGGTTTGGCATTGATCGGTAAATGCCGGGCGGCGGGATTTCATCATGACCACCCCCCCGATTGCGCCCGAACCGTGCTGCGAGGATGCCGCTGATTTCATCACCTCCACCCGTTCGAGATCATGCATATTCACCAGCGACAAAGCCCCCGCAATGTCATTGGAGGTTTCCATTCTGGCGTCATCAATACACGTCACAACATCGGAACGGCTCAAACCCCGTATCGCGATCGCTGTCTCCCAGGTACCGTCACGAACAGTCGCCAGCCCGGGGATCGATTCGAGCGCCTCGGCGATCGTCACTACCGGCGCACGGACAAGGTCATCATGAAATGCGATTCCGATGGGATAAGGTGAATCTTTCAGGGATTCTCCGATGCGCGTGCTCGTCACGATGATCTCCTCCGCTCTCAGGATGGCCGGTTGGAGCACAACCAGGACGGTATCAGGAGTGGAAGAGCCCGGCGAGCAGGTCCGCTCCGCTCCAGCATATGCCAGGTGACGGATCTGCAATGTATACCGCCCGGGGGCGAGCTGCTTTATGGTGAACCGTCCGGACATATCAGTGGTCGTCTTCCATCCGGTTTCATTCACCGTCACGACGGCCTGGTCCACCGGCAGGCCGGTGGCGCCATCGGTGATCCTGCCGGCGATCATTGCCTCCTGTGCGGAAACCGAAGCTGTACACAAAAGGAATATGAGCGCAGCCGTGCATGCGCAGGGAGATGTCTTCATGGTTCCGGGTGCTCAACGTCATTTCGTGATTCCACCAACCTCCGCGTAAGGATGGCGAGACTCCGGGCGAACAGCGCATCTTCCACCGTCGCTCCCAGCGGAGTCTTCACGTGCGTAGGCGAGAAGTTCCAGATTCCGCGGATCCCGTTTGCCACAAGCACATCCGCCACATCCTGCGCTGCTTCTGCCGGAACCGCGATGACGCCGATGTCCACCTGATGTTCTTTCGCAAATGTTGGGAAGTAGGAGGAGGCGAAGACGGGGATGTTATTGATCAAGATGTTTGCCCTGGCTTCGCTGCTCTCGAACGCGGCAATGAAGCGGAGACCGTACTCCTCACGCCAGGGATGATTGAGCAGGGCGCTCCCCAAGTTTCCGGCGCCAAAGAGGACCGCCTGGCTATCCAACGACCATCCCAGGAACCGGCGAATGGATTCTTCCACCTCGGCTACTTGAAATCCTGTCCGGGGCTTTCCGACCAGTCCGGTAAGCTGGAGGTCTTTTCTCACCTGTACAGGCTTATATTCCAACATCTCTGCAAGTGTCGTGCTGGAAATGCTTTGCACTTGCCGGTGTTTCAGCCCCAGGAGCAAATGGTGGTAGTTGGAGAGCCGGCGTATGACCGGAGCTGGTGCTTTAGACGCCATTTTTTTCATGGAATCCTGCTTGAATTGATATAATTATATCGGTATATTTATATCGGTATAATTGTATCGATATGTTGTATAATATAACAACGAAATGGCCACCGGGTCAATCGTTTGGGGACAAATAGTTTTCTCGCAGGAGATCCTTGAGCGGTGCGGGTCTCCGTGCATGGTCACTCCGTTCTTTGATTTGCCAGTCGGATGTCGGCTTCATAGCAGGATTTACCTCACCATCATCGGGTAATACTTCTCGCACAGGAGCAGGTATGGATGGAACAGAGACGTTATCGAAAGAACTTCTGGAAATAGACACCGTGATTGCCAAACATCGCGGTCAGCACGGGGAACTGCTGGGGATTCTCGAAGAAACGCAGCTCTTGAATGAGCAGCAGTACCTTTCCGAAGAAGTGTTGAACCACGTCGCGTTCAGGACAGGTGTTCCCTTGTCGCGCGTCTACAACGTGGTCACTTTTTACTCCTTTTTCAACCTGAAACCGCAGGGCCGGCACAAAATCACCGTGTGCCGCGGAACCGCCTGTCACACAAAAGGTTCGAAGGCCCTTCTTGCTGACCTCGGTCTGATCCTCGGTTGCGGGAAGGCCCTGGAAGATGGCGAAACGTTCTACACAACGCCGGACAATCAGTTTACCATATCCACTGTCGCGTGTTTCGGCCAGTGTGCCCTCGCACCAGTGGTCGCCATCGACGGCATCATTCACAGCAATGTCTCGACCGCCACGCTCCAGAAGCTCCTGAACAAGATCTCCCGAAGGAGGGTCAAATCATGAAGGTACGTGACGCGGCATCGCTGGAAAAGATCCGTCAGCAGGGACTCGCCAAATTTCTCCCGGAAGTGCCGAAGATCTCTGTCGGCGCCGGCACCTGCGGCCTCGGCAACGGGGCCAACGACGTCTACGAGACATTTCTGCACGTCATCAAAGCCAAACGGATGACGATGCAGGTGAACAAGGTGGGGTGCTTCGGGTTCTGTGCTGAAGAGACGCTGGTCAACTGCTACATCCCGGGCCAGCCTCTTGTCATCCTGCACAAAGTCACACCCAAGGATGTGGAAGGGATTGTCGACGGCATTGCCCGCGGCATGATCCCTTTGAAGAAGGCGCTCTGCAAAATTGAAGAGTGGGATTTCTTCACATCCCGGGTCACGTTCGGCACGGGCCTGGGCAGCGTTCCCGCCTGGCACGATATCCCCTTCTTTAAAGGTCAGAAAAAGATCGTCCTGCGCGAGGCGGGCCTCATCGATCCTGAAGCGATTGATGAATACATCGCCGTCGGCGGCTACAGCGCGCTCTGCAAAGCGCTCACGCAGATGACTCCCGACACGGTTCTGGCCGAGATCAAGAAATCCAAGCTCCGCGGCCGCGGAGGTGCTGGATTTCCCACAGCCATCAAGTGGGAAATGATGAAGAACGTGCAGACGGACAAGAAGTACATCATCTGCAATGCTGACGAGGGTGATCCCGGTGCCTACATGAACCGGAACGAGATTGAGAGTGATCCGCATGCCCTGATCGAGGGGATGATGATCGGCGCATATGTCATGGGCGCCCAGGAAGGCGTGATGTACGTCCGCGCCGAGTATCCGCTGGCGGTCGAGCGATTCAAGAAAGCCGCGGCAGATGCCCGCGAAGCCGGCATCCTCGGCAAGAACATCTTCGGCTCGTCCTTCAGTTTTGAACTGTCGTACGTCGAAGGCGCAGGGGCGTTTGTCTGCGGCGAAGAAACCGCATTGATCGCGTCCATCGAAGGAAGAGCGGGGCGGCCGATACCGCGACCCCCTTATCCCGCACAAAAAGGCCTCTGGGGCAAGCCGACGAATATCAACAACGTCGAAACCTGGTTCAATGTCCCGGTGATTGTCACCATAGGCGGCGATGAGTTTGCAAAATTCGGCACCCCGACAAGCACCGGCACCAAAGTCTTCTCCCTCGTCGGCAAGGTGAAGAATACCGGACTGGTTGAACTGCCTCTGGGAACACCCATGGCGACCATCATCTACCAGATGGGTGAGGGCACGGGGAACAAGAAGAAAATCCGCGCCGTGCAGACCGGCGGTCCGTCCGGCGGATGCGTGCCCGTGGAGCATTTCAACACGCCGGTGGACTATGAATCACTGACCAAGCTCGGGACAATCATGGGCTCGGGCGGTATGGTCGTGATGGATCAGGACAACTGCATGGTGGATGTGGCGCGCTACTTCATCGAAGTGACGTACGCCGAATCGTGCGGCAAATGCACTCCCTGCCGCGAAGGGCTGGCCCAGGCCCTCTTCCTCCTGAACAAAATCACCCGGGGCGAAGCCACCATGCAGGACCTTGACACCCTCGAGAGGCTTTGCTATGTGATCAGGGATTCCGCCCTCTGCGGACTCGGACAGACGAGCGCCAACCCCGTGCTCAGCACCCTCAGGTATTTCCGTGATGAGTATGAGAAGCACATCGTACAGAAACGTTGCAAAGCGGGCGTGTGCGAAAACCTGTTCATGGCGCTGTGCGAGAACAGTTGTCCGCTCCACATGAACATCCCCGGCTATCTCCAGCTGCTCAAAGAACAGCGGATCGAGGAGGCCTTCGAGCTCACGTTACGCGACAACCCGCTCCCCGGCACAGTCGGACGTATATGCTATTTCCACTGCCAGATGCGGTGCCGCAGAGACATGTTGGACGATCCCGTTTCCCAGGGTGAAATCCACAGGTACCTCGCCGACACCATGTACAAGATGGGGAAGGAAAAGGAGATCTATCAACGACTGATCAAAGAGAAACTCTCCCCCACCGGGAAGAACATCGCGATCGTGGGGGCCGGCCCTGCCGGTCTGACCGCGGCCTACTACCTCGTGCGCCTCGGGCATAGTGTCACAGTCTATGACAGCCATCCCAAGGCAGGGGGCATACTTCAGTACGGGATCCCGGCATACCGCCTGCCGAAGGAAGGGCTCAACAAGGAGCTGGAGCTGTTCAAGAAACTGGGCGTGAAATTCATGTTCAATACGCGCGTCGGCCAGGATGTGTCGCTGAAATCCCTTCAGAAACACAACGATGCCGTCTTTGTCGCGGTGGGGGCGCAGAAAGACATTGAGCTCGACATCCCCGGACGTCACCTCAAGGGAGTCCTGCAGGGATACGAATTCCTGGAGGATTTTGCGCTGGGCAAGAAGCTCCCGATCGGCAAGAGGGTTGTCGTCGTCGGTGCGGGCAATGTGGCTATTGACGCCGCCCGTTCGTGCCTCCGCCTCGGGGCGGAAGTCACCGTCGTGTACCGGCGAGACAGGGATGAAATGCCGGCAAACGAACACGAGATCAAGGATGCGCTGGATGAAAGCATCCATTTCATGTTCATGTCCGCACCGCATCGCATCATCGGCGATCTCAAGGGCAAAGTGACCGGCCTGGAAGTCCGCAGAATGCGCTTCGACGGCCTGGATAACTCCGGAAGAAAGAAGCCGGTGGAAACCGGCGAGACGATGATCGTGGAATGCCATACCGTCATCCTCGCGATCGGCGAGAAGGTGGAGTTCGAGCCGGGCAAAGAGGTGGGTCTTGAATTGCGGAAGAACGGCGCCATCAGGGCGCATCAGCCGCACTACCAGACCAACGTGCCGAAGATCTTCGCGGGCGGTGACGCCGTCACGGGCCCTGCTACCGTCTCCGAAGCGATGGGGATTGCCCGCAACGCAGCGGAAGCAATCGACATGCAACTGATGAAAGAAAAACGCTTCCACAGGCTCTTCCGGGACTTCAAGTACAAGGATGAAGTACTCACGGAGCCGGATGTTCTCAGGAAGATCGATCCCAAGAAGCTTCCGGTGAAAGAGCGCATTGCAAGCTTCCAGGAAGTTCTGGCAGGGTACTCCGGCGAACAGGCGATGCACGAAGCCGAACGCTGCCTGCGGTGTGACGTCAAATGCCAAGAAGAACAGGAAAACTGAGGAACTCCCATGGATAGCAAGAAAGTCAATATTCGAATCAATGGGAGCGAGTACAGCGTTCCCCAGGGCGTGACCATCCTCGATGCGTGTTCGCGCGCGGGCATCCGTGTGCCGACACTTTGTTACTTGGCCGATGTCGCGAAAAACGCATCATGCGGCGTCTGCCTGGTCGAAGTCAAGGGTGCACGTTC
>PMCM01000218.1:8427-22008 GCA_003154155.1 Ignavibacteriota bacterium
CATCCCAAAGACTGCCTGTCGTGCGTCCGCAACCAGAACTGCGAGCTGCAGACCATCGCCGCAGAACTGGGGGTCATGGACGACCGGTTCGCGCAGACGAAGAAGTGGGTGGAAAAAGACGAGACATCACCCTCCCTCGTCAGGGACCCGAACAAGTGCATTCTGTGCGGCCGCTGTATCGCGGTCTGCAACAATGTCCAGACCGTGAATGCGATCGGTCTGGCCAATCGCGGGATCAAGACCCGGATCACCACCTACATGAACAAGGGGCTGGGAAACGTCGCGTGCACGAATTGCGGACAGTGCGCCCTCGTCTGTCCGACGGCGGCGATCGTCGAACGGGACGACACGGAGGCCGTGTTCGAGGAGTTGCAGAACGCCGACAAAGTGGTCATCGTGCAAACCGCACCCGCTATCCGCGTGGGCATCGGCGAGGCGATGGGGATGCCCCCGGGCAGCCTTGTAACAGGCCAGATGGTCGCGGGTCTGCGCCGGTTGGGGTTTAACAAGGTGTTTGACACCCAGTTCACCGCCGATTTGACCATTATCGAAGAAGCGCACGAACTCGTCCACCGCCTCACCCACAAAGGCGTCCTGCCGATGATTACGTCGTGCTCGCCCGGATGGACGAAATTCGCGGAGCACTTCTTCCCGGATGCCCTCCCGCACCTCTCCACATGCAAATCGCCGCAGCAGATGTTCGGCGCCCTGGCGAAGACCTACTATGCCGCCAAGATGAACATCGACCCGCGGAAAATGGTGGTGGTCTCCGTGATGCCTTGCACCGCGAAGAAATATGAGGCCCAACGGCCGGAAATGATGAGCGCTTTCGAACACTGGAAGGAAAAACGGGGATGGACCGCCTCAGACGAGTTCTATGATGTGGACTACGTGCTGACCACCCGCGAACTCTCCCGTATGTTCAAGGAATCCGGAATCCAGTTCGCCAACCTGCCCTCCGAGGAGTTTGACAG
Source organism: Ignavibacteriota bacterium (assembly GCA_003154155.1). Taxonomy (GTDB): domain Bacteria; phylum Bacteroidota; class Ignavibacteria; order UBA10030; family UBA6906; genus Fen-1255. The sequence continues at coordinate 9,402 of PMCM01000218.1, forward strand.
TCCTCTGGGAGAATCGACCGGCGCGGCGGTGATCTTCGGCGCAACGGGAGGCGTCATGGAAGCCGCCCTCCGCACCGCCTATGAAGTGGTGACCGGATCGACGTTGACCGACGTTAACTTCACCGCCGTCCGCGGCATGGAGGGGATCAAGGAAGCGGAAGTGGAGCTGAACGGAACGAAACTCAAAGTGGCCGTTGCCCACTCGTTGGGCAATGCCCGGAAGCTCCTGGAGCAGATCCAGCGTGGAGAATCACCCTACACGTTCATAGAAGTCATGACCTGCCCCGGCGGTTGTCTGGGCGGCGGCGGCCAACCGATTCCGACGACGTGGGAGATCCGGAAAAGCCGGGCGGAGTCAATCTACGCGGAGGATCGGGGAAAACCTCTCCGTAAGTCGCACGAAAACCCGCAGATCGCCACTCTTTATAAAGAGGTGCTGAAGACGCCCCTGGGTGATCTCTCACATCACCTGCTCCATACGACGTATCAAAAACGGGGGATCTTCGTGTGGAAGACCAACGGACACAAAAAGAAGGAACCTGTGCACGCAAAATGACCCGGTCCCGGGAGCTGTACCCTTCGGGATGATCTGCAGGGGCCTCACCTGTCGTCCGGGTGAGGCCCCTGTGTTTTCTCTCTCGGCCCCGGGCACTTGCGGTGCCGGGGGGGCTGGCCCAAGATCTCAACGCCAACGACCACACCCAGCAACGATCAGGGGGAAGCCGGCATCACGGGCGCGGTTCCGGCTGCGTACGACGGCCGAACATGAGCGTGCCAATCCAGAAAAGGAAGCCCGCCAGCAGGAAGACAAAGAGCGACCGGCGCAGCAAATAGGTCTGCGCGCCTTCGGTCGGATAGAGCGAATACGCCAGTTGGGGTTTTGCCAGATACCGTTCCAGATTCCCTGTCAAAAACGTGCGATCCCGGAAGAACCCGGTGTAGATCTCGCGCACATCCTCCACGTTCGGCGGCCGGCGGTATTTGAAGATTGCATGGGACGTGAATTCGCCGCGCACGACGGCGTTGCAGAGCGGGAACGGCATCGTGACAACGGTGTCCGTCCCCGGAATCCCGGGCAATCGCGCCCACGTCTGATCCACGTAGATCCTCGCAAACGTGCTATCGAACGCGCCGTGCTGGTTCAGCTGGAACAACTCGGCCGTGTTCAGNNAACACCCAGACCTGCGCATTCTGCGTGCACCAGCCCTTTCCTGTCCCGTTCACCATTTCATTATAGAGCGTCCACGGGTTCATCCATCGTTCATCGTCTTTGGGCACGCCGCCGGAACCTTTCAGCTTGATCCTGAGATAGCGCACCAATTTGTCCATGCGCCGGAACGTTGCGTCGGTGTCGCGAATGCCCATGTCGTCCCGCACGATCCGATGCGCTTCTGTCAAACCCTCGGTACCGACATAGTGGTAGTCATCCGTCCAATCGGCAACGGAGTACTGTTCGAATTCACCGCAGGGCACGTTGGCACGGACCACGTAGACGTCGTCATGTTTCATGCCGAGCGATCCGTAGAACTCAGTGGAATAAAAGCGAATGGTGATTTCGACGGCCGGACATGCATTTTCGGGGACAGGAACCAGCCGGTAGGTGTGCAGTACGCTGAACGTCGTGTCGATGAGAAACGCCGGCTGCATCCCCCGCGCACTCTGCGGCCGTTCACCGTCTGTCAACACAGTCCATTCGGCGATGTCGCGGGTGCAGGCGAGGTGCAAACGGAGATGGTTCCGGTCCACCACCTCCCATGTGCGGATCGTGGGTATGTCCACCGGGTAGTACAGCGTCGCGTACGACGTGGGAAAATACGAAGACTCCCATTCACGGGAAAAGAAGACGTAGAGATTTGCGACCAGCAGCAGGAGGAACAACAATCCGGCACCACGGGTACGCCAGCGTCGTTGACTCATCGGGGTCCGCCTATGGGAAAATGTGAGGAGATGGATCGCCGGACAAAATACTCAATGAGGAGAACGCATGCAAGATAAGCCGATTGCATTTCGCGCGCGATTTGACAATATTATGGGATATAGACTAGGCGTATGCTCAAGTATTCCCGTTACCTTCTGTTGATCCCGGCACTGACCTCCCTCGCTTTGTTCCCCTCCTGTGGCGCGAAGAACAATGACACAGGTCCACGGGCAGTCCAGCCATCCGGCGTCATGGCCGTAAAGGGCATTGTGCTCCGGAAACAGGCGCTGGACAATGTGATCCGCTCTTCCGGCACGGTTCTCGCGTCGGAATCCGTCGACCTGGTCTCGGAAGCGTCCGGCCGCGTCGAAACAATCGGATTCAAGGAAGGGACACACGTCCGAAAGAACACCGTGCTGCTCCGCATCAATGATGACGATCTGCAGGCGCAGCTGCGCAAGACGGAACTGCAAATCCAGCTCGCCGAAGACCAGGAAAAACGCCAGCACCAGTTGCTCGAAAAGAGTGCCATCAGTCAGGAACAGTACGATATTTCCCTGAACCAGGTCAATACGCTTAAGGCGGACAGGGATAATCTCCAGGCGTCCATCCGCAAACGGGAAGTCTGGGCCCCGTTTGACGGAATCATCGGTCTGCGGTACGTCAGCGAGGGCGGCTACGTGACCCAGACCACCCGAATCGCTTCCGTGCAGAAAATCAACCCGATGAAGGTGGATTTCGCCATTCCCGAGCGCTACGCCAGCCAGGTGGCAGTCGGCGATCTCGTGTACTTGAAAAGGGATGAAGCGGGCCTGCAGTTTACCGGAAAGCTGTATGCCATCGAACCCCGGATCGACCCCCAGGTGGGTACCCTCCAGCTCCGCGCGTTGTTCGACAACAAAGGCGAAAAAGTGTTCCCCGGCGCCTTCGTTGACATCGAACTGCGACTGGCGCAGATCACCGATGCACTGATGGTCCCGTCACCGGCCATTATTCCCGTCTTGAAAGGGCAGACGGTTTTCATCCGGAAAAATGGCGTCGTCCAATCCGTTGCCGTCAAATCCGGGATTCGCACGCCGACGGATGTGCAAATCATCAGCGGCCTCGTGCCGGGCGATACGGTGATCACGACCGGGATCATGCAGTTGCGCCCGGGTATGCCCGTCAACGTCAGCGTGCAGTAACGATGAGTCTCGCCTCCGTCAGTATTCAGCGCCCCGTCCTGGCGATTGTGATGTCGCTGGTGATCGTGCTGTTCGGCATCATCAGCGTGACCTTCCTCGGTGTTCGTGAGTTCCCCGCGATCGATCCACCCATCATCAGCGTGCGCACCAACTATTCCGGCGCCAATGCCGGCGTGGTCGAGTCGCAAATCACCGAACCGCTGGAAAAGGCGCTCAACGGCATTCCGGGTGTGCGCATCATCTCCTCCTCCAGCAGTCTCGGTGCCAGCAACATCACCGTGGAATTCAACCTCGATGCCAACCTGGAAGCGGCTGCCAATGACGTCCGCGATAAGGTGGCCGGCGCCCTGCGCTCCCTTCCCCAGGATATTGATGCGCCACCGGTGGTCAGCAAAGCCGATGCGAATTCCGACGCCATAATCGCCCTTACCGTCCAGAGCGATACGAAGAATCAGCTCGAAGTCAGCGATTTTGCGGAAAACGTGATCGCACAGAACCTCCAGACCATCCCGGGCGTCAGTGCGACGTACATCATGGGACAGAAACGCTACTCGATGCGCCTGTGGATGGACCCGGACAAGCTTGCCGCATTCGGGCTCACTCCGCTCGATGTGATGGATGCGCTGACAAAAGAGAACGTTGACCTGCCCTCAGGCAAGATTGCCGGGAATCAGACGGAACTCATCGTCAACACCAAAGGCCGGCTGAAGACCCCGGAGGAGTTCAATGCGCTCATCATCAAGGCGAACGGGGTGAATACCATCCGTTTCCGGGATGTCGGGTTCGCGAACCTCGGGCCGGAAAACGAAGAGACGATGCTCAAGCTCTCGGGCACTCCGATGGTCGGCGTCTGGATTGTCCCCCAGCCCGGCAGCAACTATGTGGAGATAGCGGACGAACTCTACAAACGGTTCGGCCAGCTGAAAAAAGACCTGCCGTCGGAGTTCAAACTCGACATCGCCGTTGACAATACCCGGTTTATCCGGCAGTCCGTCACCGAAGTGGAAGAAACCATCTTCTTCGCAGTCCTGCTGGTCATTGGCATCATCTGGATCTTCTTTCGCGATTGGATCATCGCGGTCAGACCCCTTATCGATATTCCCGTATCCCTGATCGGCGCATTCTTCATCATGTATTTCATGGGATTCACGATCAACATTCTGACGCTCCTGGCGATCGTGCTGGCAACGGGACTCGTCGTCGATGACGGCATCGTCGTGACGGAGAATATCTTCAAGAAGGTGGAACAGGGTATGGCGCCGATGCAGGCGGCATTCGCCGGATCCAGGGAAATCTTCTTTGCCGTCATCTCGACCTCCATCACGCTCGCCGCGGTGTTTCTGCCGATCATTTTCCTCCAGGGATTTGTCGGCCGCCTGTTCCGCGAATTCGGCATCGTGATCGCGGGCGCAGTGTTGATTTCCGCGTTCGTGTCCCTTTCACTGACACCGATGCTGAACGCCCGCATGATCCGCAAGAGACGCAAACATACGCGATTCTATGAGTTGACCGAACCGTACTTCGATGCCATGAACCGCGGATATGAATATCTCCTCAGCCGGTTCATGGAACATCGCTGGCTGGCCGCAGCCATCATCGGCCTTTGCCTCGTGTCGATTTTCTTCGTGGGCCGCACGCTGCAATCGGAGCTTGCACCCCTGGACGACCGCAGTTTTCTTCGCGTCAATGTGACCGCGCCGGAAGGGTCTTCGTTCGAGTACACCGACGCGTTCATGGATCGCCTGGCGCAGGTGATCAACGATTCAATTCCGGAGACCCGGGTATGCATGAGCATCACCGCTCCGGGGATGGGCGGCGGCGGATCCGTCAATTCCGGCACAGTACGGCTCATGCTCAAAGACCCCGGCGAACGCGTCCGCAGCCAGCAAACCATCGCCGATATCCTCAGCAACAGAGCACGCCGGCTGACCGAGGCCCGAGTGTTTGTCAACCAGGAACAGACAGTCTCCGCGAGCGGCGGAAGCGCCAGGAGCGGGCTGCCCGTGCAGTTCATCCTCCTGAACCAGGACTTTGAAAAGCTGCGCAGCGCACTCCCCCTTTTCATGGACGAAGTCAACAAGAGTGCGGTGTTCCAGACCGCGGATGTCAACCTCAAGTTCAACAAGCCGCAGATCGACCTCACCATCGACCGGAACCGTGCCCGCAGCCTCGGCGTCTCGGTCATCGACATCGCCCAAACCCTCCAGCTGGCGTTCAGCGGAGAACGATTCTCGTATTTTGAAATGAACGGGTTCCAGTATCAGGTGATCGGGCAGGTCAGCCGGGAAAACAGGGATGAGCCGCTGGATCTAAAATCCCTGTACGTCCGGAGCGGCAGAGGGGTTCTGGTCCAGCTGGACAATCTGGTGAACATGAAAGAGGAAAGCGCACCGCCCCAACTGTATCACTTCAACCGGTTCAAAGCGGCGACGATCAGCGCCGCTCTTGCCCCCGGGAAAACTATCGGTGACGGCATCACCGAAATGAACCGCATTGCAAAACAGATTCTTGATGAATCGTTCAGGACCGACCTCTCGGGTCCGTCGCGTGACTACGCCGAAAGTTCCTCGAACATTGTCTTCGCCTTCGTCCTGGCACTCGTGCTGATTTACCTCGTGCTCGCGGCCCAGTTCGAAAGCTTCCGCGATCCATTCACGATCATGCTCACCGTCCCCCTGGCCCTTGCCGGCGCATTGCTTTCGCTCGGCATCTTCGGCCAGACGCTGAACATCTTCAGCGAAATCGGCATCATCATGCTGATCGGCCTGGTCACCAAGAACGGTATCCTTATCGTCGAATTCGCAAATCAACAGAAGGACAAAGGCACGGGGCTGCTGGAATCGGCGAAATTTGCGGCCGGGTCACGCTTCCGTCCCATCCTGATGACCAGCCTGGCCACCATGCTGGGAGCGCTTCCGATCGCCCTCGCTCTCGGCGGCAGCGCAAAAAGCCGGGTGTCCATGGGCATCGTCGTCATCGGCGGCCTGCTCTTCTCACTGGTCCTTACCCTGTTCGTCATCCCCGCGATGTATACCTTCTTCTCCAGGACAAAGAAACCCGAAGCCGCCGTCGAAGCGTGACGCAACGCAGAACGCCAGCCTCGCAGGGCCCCCCCTCAGTTGTCCTTTGCTCCCTGAAGAATCCACGCGCGCAACAACGCGGCTTCCTCCCCGGTCATCTGCGGCATTCCTGACGTATCCGGCGGCATCCGGAAATTCGGCTGGTTCGAAACGACAAGCATGTAGAGACGGCTGTCATCCGGACGGCCGGGATACGCAAGAGGCTGGCCGCTGGAGGCGGTGCGGGAATTCATAAAAGCGGCATACGACGTCAAAACGACCTTCCCCCGCGGGTCGACGTCGCCATGACATTTGAGGCACCGTTCGTTCAATATCGGCTGGACCTGTTTCGCATAGCTCACGGGCCTGTCACCCTGTTTGCCGCAGGAGACCATGAGCACGGCAAGGACGGAAATATGCAGCAGACGCATGGGAACCTCCTTAACATACCTGCACAAATGCCAGATGTGTGATCGCGGCAAGCTTCCGGAGACGCGATGCGATGTGTCCTACGCCGATGGCACAATGATGCGCAGGACCCTCCTTGCTCCAGGCATCGATGAAACCCTTGACGCCGGGTGAAAAGCGATAGCGGCTGTTGGTGTTGCCGATTTCGAGAATGGGCCCCGGCACAGACTCCCCCTCAGCGACAAGCAGTGTGATCGATCCTTCCCGTGTCTGGACGACGGCAAGGAGGGTCACCGGACCGTTTTTCACCCGCATTTCCACTGATAGTCCTGTGCCCGGCTTGCCGTGGTAGACGCCGAGAGGCTTCAACTTCGGCTTCCCTTCCGCGATGCCGATGTGTCCGGGACCATCGTGCCCCATCAGGATCACATCATCTGCGAAGTCCATGGCATAGAATTCGCTAAATGACCCGCCTGCACCGAACGCGTCCATAATCTTCATTGCCTGGGCATTTTTTACTTCGCATTCTCCCGCCACGGGGATATGACGTGCGGTCAGGAGCGAATTCCCTGCAATGACGGACGTGATGAGGTCCTCTTCCTCGCTTCCGGGTGCCCCCTCGTAGTAGTATGCCATGCCGCCAAGAGCATTCTCCGCAACGAGCCTGTCGAGCGCACACGCCGTACGTGCCGCCCGATCGAGTTCCGGACCGGGGCATTCGGGCGAGACCTCGAAGGAATGCCTGATCTCTGTGAGTTTTGCCTCCGCCTCTTTGCCGCTCACCTGCCTCCGCAAGATCTTCAGCGCATCGATCTCCAGGTGCACGACAGTTGTGCCGAAGGCCGCCAACTGCTGGGTAGGATCGGTATACACGTCGAGCATACCGTTGTAATAATGTCCGAGAATCCCGAGTCTGTTACGCCGCATGACGTCTGCGACCCGGGTCGCCTCCACCCATTCGTGGATCTCACGCCACGCCACGGGATCATCCAGGGTGCCCGTGACCTGCTGAAACGGCACGCCCGCCCTTGTGAACACACTTGCGATTTCCGGAATGGCGCACGCCTGGCAAAACGCCAGCCATTCGCCGGTCATTGTGCCCCGGTCGCCAAGCGCATTGAAGCGCTCGTAGTCGATGGCCTTTTCCGGCTGGAGATTCAGGACCACGACCGGCACGTGGGCGTACTGCACGACCGGCAGCACCGTCGATGAAAGTGCGTAGGTTGAGACATACAGCAGAATCATCTGCACACGCCCGGCCGCGAAGATCTCAGATGCCCGGGCCGCCCTGGCATCGGTATCCACAAGGCCGGCATTGACAACATCGACCCCTCCACGCGCTAGAGTGTCCGCGATGGAGCCGAGATACCCTTCGAGCCGGTCATGCAGGCCGGCGAACTGACTCCAGTAAGTCTCCAGCCCGACGCCGAAGATGCCGACCCGCACTGCCCCAGAGACATGTGATCCGCCCGTCACACCCGCTGTGCGATGTTGCGCTGCAAGCGGAGAACCCGCTGGTGATTTCGCAGGCATCGATTTCCTTCTCCTTCAGTTCTTTTTCATCCAGTAGGGCGCCGTGATGAACCAGAGAATCATGCCGGCGGTCATGAGGTGGGCGTGGACTTGCCAGCTCAACACGCCGGTGAACACAAGAAATGCCGGCACAATCGTGAGGCCGAGTCCCGCCACGGATCCCGCAATCATCATTTTTTTCATGACCGCGCTCCTTTCGCCTGCAGACGCTGTTGCACGGCGCTGAGCACCACAAAAATCAGGACGGCAAGGAACCAACCGGGAAGCGCCTTGAAGAAGAGTTCAATCGGGAGGACCAGGCAGACGCCAAGGGACACCCCCCATGCAAGGAACGCAGGCCAGGAGAACATGATGCCCTTCCGTTCTGCGTACCTGTCGGACAGGCCCATCCGCGGGAGAAGCCAGAAGTCGGCGAACAATACCGCTCCCATCGGCATGAGGATCAATCCGTAGATTGCGACGAAGTTGAGCAGTTTCATCATCAGCGCGGGAAACAGTGCCGCAATCGTCGTCACCACTCCCGCCCAGAGGGTGACTTTCCATCGTTTCCAATTCGGGGTCGCCACCTGCAGGGCGAGGCCTGCCCGGTACAGCGTGGGGTTCGCCGTGGTCCAGCCTGCAATCACCACGGAAACGATTCCCGCGATTCCGGCGCCGAGATATGCGATGGGCCCTGGTGCGACATTGCCGGCCGCTGCGGCGCATAATATGCTGGAGGCCGTCCATGCGAGAAAATGTCCGAAAAACATGCCTGCCGCCGTTGTGAACCCGTAATACCATTTCCTCGCGAAGCGCAGGATCGACAGATCCGCCATGCCGAGATGCATCGCCAGATTGCAGAACCAGGCAAAGAATGTCACATGCCAGAATGTATACCTCACCTGGCCGGGGAACGGCGTTCCGGTCCAGATCTTTTCATTGCCCACACGGATCATGTCATGCACCGACGACACGCCGAGGGTGGGAAGAACCGCGATCGCGGCTGCGGCAAACACCAGGATCATCCAGGGTGATGCAACTTTGCCGAAGTGGGCCAGCTTTTCAAAGCCAAGAATCGCAAGAGCAGTGAATGCGGCGCCCACCAGCAGCACGACCACCACCCACCCTGCGCTGTTAGGCAAGGTGTCCTCGAGTCGGGGCATCGTCATATGGAAAGGAAGACCGATCGCCGTCGCCGACACGGAGATCATGGACCCTGCCAGAAAGCAGAACATCAACGCGTTGACGATGCTGTAGAACGCCGTAAGCCACGGCCCGGCCGTCCGGCGGAGCTGCCAGTACAGCGTCAATCGCGTGCGCACCGCGATCGGCGCAGTAACGAACGCCCAGCACAATACGGCAAGAAGATTCCCCAGCAGCAACCCGAGAAAGAAATCGGCCATCGTGACGCCGTGCGCCACAAAGAGCGGCCCGATGATGTATTCTGTGCCCGCGACATGTTCACCCGAATACACGCCGAGAAAATTTCCGAGTCCCTGAAAGCTGGACTCGGGGGCGGGTTCACGGTCGAACTCGTTCAGCGCATCCAGTTTTTGCGTGAGTGTATGGTCTGCAGCCATAGTGGAGTGACGTGATGAGTGTATATGAACGGGAACGGACCGATCACGCCGGCCCGGGACGGTAGGAACTGCTCTGGCCCGGCGCTGACGTCACAGCGGACCGACGAGCTTCCGCTGCAGGAAGAAGGGCCATGATGTTGCAACGTACTCATCGGGAAAATAAGAATCAACACGAGGNNGCTCTCCGGCGCCCGCTTTCTTGCCCTGTTCGATCATCTTCTGAATCTCCGTCCGCGCGTTTTCGCGGAACATGCGCACGTCATCGTCCCACCGGGTGCCCGCCGGGACGAAGGTGCCGGGTTGCAGGATCGTGCCGGCGAACGTTCCGTACCCGCCCTGCAGCACGGCGAGGTTCTCGTACCCGAGCTCCCCGAGGAGGTAACAGGCGGAGCGCTCCTGAACTTCATCGTCCGCAACGATGACCTTTTTGACATGGCGTTGCGCAAAGAGCTGGTTCCAGTCTTTGCTGAAGAAATCGCGCATGACAATGTTGCGCGAGCCCGGAAGGTTTGCCTTCGCAAACGCGTCCGGAGTGCGGATATCGATCACCTGGAGGCGCGGTTCGTGATCAACGATGCGGAACGCCAGCTCGTCCACATCCATCACCGCGGCCGGATGCGATGCCCGGTAACCGGGATCCGACACCCGCTCGATCAGATGCGTCTTTCTATCGGTCACAAAGAGCAGTGCGACCCCGAGGAGGAGAACCCCTGCGCCTGCGGCTACATGGTACCTGCGCAGGAAAGCAAGCGAGGGGGCCGACGATGGGTTCACGCGCTTCTCAATGATCGTGGTCACGGCAAACGCACCCACAGCTATGGCGATCAACAGGAAAGCGAACACCCCCTGCGAGATGCCGAGGGAATCAAATACTTTGATCGGGCCCAGCGCCGTCGATTCGTAGAAGTGCTTGGTGAGAGGGTAGAATTCGCCGTACGCAAAAACGCCGAGCACTCCCCCTCCGACGAAAAACATCGCATCAACTTTTCCGATGGCCACCGCACACACGCTCGTGCCGGGACAGTAGCCGCCCAGGACAAACCCCAGACCCATGATGACCCCCCCGACGATCGTCGGCACCAGCCAGGTCGGATTGACGAATATCGCTTCGGTATCGAGCCAGCCGAAGTAGCCGAGCAGCAGCACACCGCTCATGGCAGTCACGGCGGCGGTGAAGAATACCCGCAGGACGGCGAAATCATAACCGTAGAAGACCCCCGCCAGCTTGCGCGAGGAGGAGAAACCGGCTTGTTCAAGAACAAATCCAAACCCGACGCCCAGAAGAAGGGCGACGACCAGGTTCAGTTGATCGGTGATCGGTTCAGGTACGAAAGGTCCCATGTGTCCACCATTCTCTTTCCGTTAGATCCAGAGCTTGCGGGCGAAAAATGCGAAGGCATACCCCGCACCGAATATGGCCAGCATGGCAACGAACCCCGCCGTCGACAACACGGCCATGCCGCTCAGCGCCGCACCGCTGGTGCACCCGCGGGCGTACTGCGCGCCAATGCCGAAGAGCGCTCCCCCCAGCAGCGCGAACGTCCAGCGCACGCGGGGGCTGACCCGGGGACCCGACTCGGTCTGGATTCTGAGCCGGTCCGCCGTCAGGCCGGACACAAAGGCCCCGACCAGTACGCCCGCCAGTTCAAAGACGAGCCAGGCTTTGAGGGGATTGTCCTTTCCGGGACCGACGTAGGTCGAATAAAACTGTGACTGTTCCGCATGCGCCGGCGCTACACCGTCGACGGCGGCAACAACAATGCTCTTGATGCCCCCGCTTGCACCCAGGCCGCGGCCCGTAATGAATATCGTCGCCAGGAGGACCAGACCGAGGAAAAACCCGGCAAGATAGGGATTCATATATTTGGTGGTCATGGCATTTCTCACTTCGAAGGAACAGGTTCAGATGCGATGTGCGCCGCTGCCGCCACTTCATGATCCTGCGGAATCTCTTCGTATCCCGTAATCATCGCCTTCAGGTTCGATGAAGGTGTGCGGCCCGTCGTGATCAGGTACAGATGGGCCGCGAGGAACGAGAGGAGCAGGAACGCTCCGATGGTGTGCAGGACGGCGATGACTTCCAGACTCCCGATATTCAGACTGAGCACCTCGTTGCGCTGCGGATACCGGTAGAACATGTACAACAATCCGGTGACGACCATGACCGGAATGATCAGCGCCTTCAATCCGGCGTACACCAGTTTCTGCAGAGGATTGAGCTTGCTGAGCACGGTCTTCTTTGTCGGGTGCGGCGCGTTGTGAAAGATGCCGAGCAGGTAGTACTCCACCTGCGCGCGAAGATTGGTCCAGGTGGGAATATACTGCCGCCACTCGCCGGTAGTGAAATGCCAGAAGATGGCAAAGACAATGAGCGTCAGGAAGCTGAGCGCGGCAATACTGTGGTAGCGCACCGCCTGCTCATAGCCGAAGAACCGGATCGAGCCGTGAATTTCAAATCCCGTCACTCCCAGAAAGAGGATCAGTCCCGCCTGTGTCCAATGCCAGAAACGCTCAAAACCGCGATACACGTATTCTCTGATCATGTCAGATCGTCTCCTTTGGTTTTCGTCGCGCAAGCACGCGCATGCCGCCGTGCACAAAGACTCCCGCCAGTGTCGCCAGCAGCAGCCATCCGCCAATCCGCTCTACCCAGGGATTGAAATCCCTCCCAGGGAGATAGAAACCTCCGAGTGAAGCCAGCCGTCCCTGTTCACGTACATGACATTCGTTGCAGCCCACGGTCTGATTCTTCGGCGAGACCATATGGTTCACCGGCCAGCTCATTTCCGTTTCCGCGAATCCGAATTTTCCGCTGTAGGGGAGCCGGACCAATTTCATACCTTCTTCCGCAGACCGCTGCCAGTTGAATTCTGTCCAGAATCCGCCGTCGCCGGGCTTCGTCGACACTAATTTCGGCTGGATCAAATACCGGTAGACGCTGTCGTA
>PMCM01000080.1 GCA_003154155.1 Ignavibacteriota bacterium
TCGAACTCAGTGAGCGTGGTGCCGCAGAACCACTTTCAACAGAATGAGATGATGAGCCAGGCCAGGTGTCGGCGCACTTCGCTGCGGGTCTGTTCCGCGGGAGCCTGGTGAGCATGCTGAAGATGCACAAAGGCCACATCAACCCGACCACCCGCCTGATGGAGGTAGATCGGAAAATGGTGTACGGACAGCGGAAAGGATGAACCTCATGAGGATGCATCTGTGCATTGCCCTGCTGGGGGGCGGGCTCCTGTTGGGCGGCGTCGTCGCGCGGGCTCTTCCCCGGTTTGCAGCTGAAACGGGTGCCAAATGCCAGTCCTGCCACATCAATCCTTCCGGCGGAGGGATGCGCAATGCCTTCGGCGCGCAATTCGGTAGGGAAGAACTCCCCGTGCCCGCCTGGTCGGAGAATTCCGGATTGGAAGACCTTGCGAAACTCATGCCGGGCTTCCTCGGCGTGGGGGCGGATTTCCGGACGCTCTTTGTTGTGAGGCAGATCCCCGATTCCACCGGCAAATCAGCCACCATCGACAACGAGTTCTTTCAGATGCAAGGCGACATCGATTTCAATCTTCGCGTTGCCAAGAAAGTCAGCCTTTATCTTAGCAAAGGACTCTATTCCGGGTTCGAGGTGTTCGGACTATTCAACGTCCTGCCGTATGACGGCCATATCAAGATCGGCAAGTTCGTGCCCAACTATGGATTGAAGATGGACGACCATACCGCGTTCATCCGGATGTATACCGGGTTCAGCGCTTCGGTCGGGCGGCCCGAAATTACCGGCGTCGAGGCAGCCGTCGCACCCGGCCCGATTACTATCGCCGGCGGAGTCTACAACGCGACTGACGGCTTCGGCGCAACGGGAGGGAGCCAGAAAGCTTTTCTGGGGCGAGCGGAAGGGCTTTTCGACCTGGGCAAGAAAGTGTTCTTTGGACTCGGCGCCAATGTGTTCCGCCGCGAACAGGTCGGCGGTTCGGTGATGCTCTATGGTGCGTTTGGCTCCCTCGGTCTCGGACGGTTGACACTGATCGGGGAGGGGGACTTTGTGCGTACCGCCATCCCGGCCCGGACGACAACCGGCGCACTCCTGTACGTTGAAGCGAACTATGCGGTGGTGGATGGTGTTGAACTGAAAGCGGCCTATGATTTCTACGACCCGGACAAGGATGTAAAATCCGGCGCAACCGCGCGCTACAGCATTGGCGCCGAATTCTTCCCCATCGGAGGGGTTGAAGTCAGGCCGGTCTATCGGTTTATCATCGAGGATCCGGTGAACGTGAAGAATAACGAGTTTGACATGGTGTTCCATATCTACATATAGGGAATCCAATGAAGCGACTACACGCCGCCGGTTTGGCAGTTCTGATTATTCCGGTATTGATTGGCGCCGCCTTGCCACGGGCTGGCTCACCGGATGACACCGTGTCGTTCGCATCCGATGTCTCACCGTTACTGCAGAAGTATTGCCTCCCTTGCCACGCTGACGAGAACCACAATCCCAGCGAACTGTCGTTGGACTCGTATGAGCTGATGATGAAGGGGGGGAAGCATGGCGACGTGGTGAAGACCGGCGAGCCGGATGAGAGCACGATCATTCAAAAGCTCTCCGAGAACCCTCCCTTCGGCGATCGGATGCCGCTGCACTCCAAGCGGAAGAAGTCGCCGACGCCGCCGACGTACCTCACGGACGATGAAGTGAAACTGCTCGCCAAGTGGGTTTCTCAGGGCGCACAGAATAACTGAGGATATCGCCGCAGAGCCGCGTGAGATGCGGGTCATGCCCCGCGTCTCCCGGCCTCTGCGGCGGGTTGTACTACCGCCGGACCAGGTTGTCTCCCTCATGCAAACCGTATACTCTCCCAGCCTTCGCACCAGTCTGGTCGCCCCCGCTGCCCCCAGGAGGGACAAGTCCCCCGATAACCCACCCGTGATTGATGTCCGGTCAGAGATGCCGGCACATCATTGGATTTCCCTTATGAGAGAAACTTCCTGCTGCCACTCTTTCCCGTCCCAGAATTTCACCCCCCGTCTGACCTCATCCAGATATCGTTCGCCTTATGTGCTGTGCTCCGTCCCTCTTTCACCAGGCGCGCGTGCACTTCGGCACTCCGGGGATGGGACGAGCAGCCAGAGGCGCCAGCTCCAGGGAAAAATGTGCTCGATTTCGAACGACGCAGTCTGGACCAGCACAGTGTGAAGTGGACAATCCCGGTGGCAACCGGAAGAACGGGAAACATGGACCGTGGATGTGCCATCACAGTAACAAGAAGGGAGAAGGCACTCAAGGAGAAAATCAGGAGAACCTGCTTGTCTATACGACAAAAATGTCGTATATTGCTGCAAGGAGGAGCTGCCATGACTACGAAACCCGAAATGCAGAAGAAGCTGGAAACTCTCCGGCGGGAGTACAGAAGCGTCTACAGTATGCTCTCCATGATGGAAAAAGGTACCAAGGAGTCAGATCTCGCGCGCATGCGCGCGGAAAAACTGGATCCCATCAAAAAGGAAATTCAGTTGATTGAAAAGGAGCTGTCGAAACTGACGTGAGAGGTTTCCGTGTTCGGGAGGTGATCTTTGGAAGATCGTACCCCTTCAATCCCCTTCGGATATCAGAAATCAACGTTTTCATCCGAATCTGAGCGATTTTCAGGAAGAATCCACAATAGGAATAAATCTCGCGCTACGATAGGATTTGATCCGGGAAAGAACCTTCTTGGACACCGGTTCGACGACCCGGAGCGCCTGGTGAAATCGAACAATGCGGCCGGAATATGGGGGTAGAGGCAGACCCGGACTGAAAGTATCATCGCGCGATCCCGTTCAGCCCGAGTGTACACGTAGATTGAAGGAAAATGTGGAGGATACACCATGTTTCCGCTGCTTTATGAAGAAATGAAGGACCTTGTCCCCGAAGTGTACTTCGGCGGCGATGAAGTCCCCCCGTACTACCACCTCCGTGTGGAACCATCGGAGACCACTGAAGAACTCGTTTCTTCAATCCGGCTGATCGGTTGCGGATCGAATTGCTCGGGATTCATCGACGCAGAAGGAATCCATTTTCATCTGCCGACGGATGAGACCATTTGGGTGGACCTTTCCAAAGAATTCGTGTTCGTGTCTCAACCGACAGCCGATCACGGCTCATTCCCAACTGCGTGGCAGCTGTTCTTCTTCCTTCAGGAACCCGTGCGCAAAGCGCTGTTCGTGGGCGAGCACGGTGCAACACTTGTCGAAAAGACCAGCCATACCTTGAATCTCTGCCGCACACTCGACCAGCTCTGGGCACAGGACTATTTCGGGGACATCAGATTGGAGATGGCTGAATCCGACGAAGCCAGGGAGAAAGGCCTCGCACGCCTTATGAAACTGTATGAAGAAGAAGTGCTGGGCTCTTCCTCGGAAATGTGGGAGTTCTGGAACCCGTTCGCCGGCTATCTGATGAAAGAAAACCTCGGTCTTCTTGTAACGACACTTCTTATGTAGACCTTCTCTCCAGGCAATCGCTCTGCATATGGATTGGTACAGCGCTCGACATAGACGCGAAAATACCAGTCGTGAGTGCCTCGAGCGTAGCTCTTACGGTACCCGGCCCGCCCGGTTGCCGGAGATCGGGTCACAGGTGTGGCTTTCGTTGCACTGAGGAGCGTAGCCGGTGCGCCTTAGGATTTTCGTTGGACCGGCACGAGGGGGGAATTGATCCGAGTTTTTTCCCCGAAGAATTGCTAGATTTATCGCTACGAGGTCCGGCGCGCTACAGGGCTCCACCCCGATTCCCCCCGCGCTTGATACTGATACCTGTGGGCAGCCGAAACAGCTTCAACCAACCGGAGACGCATGGAGTCCGGTCGAACTCTTCTTACAATAGCATCAACCCTGCTCCTTCTCGTTCATTCCGGTGATGGCGTGAATGCAGAAGAGGAGACTGCGGCAGTAAAGCCCAGCCCGGCGGGCCGGGAACGCGTGCATCAGCCCGACGAGCGGCACCCTGCATCACAGGATTCCCTCAGAATGATCCGGTTTTCCTTACCCCATTTCGCTGGAGACGTCTCGCTCGAAAAACTCCACGCAATGGCGGGCTACAGGCTTACCCTCAAAACACCCGGACGCAACCCGTCAACCGGTCTGCATATTCCCTTCCCGGTCTACCGGCTCGATGCAGGAGATGTCAGAAACGACGGCACCTTCGCCGTTCTCCTCGGCGTAGTGAAGCCAACCCACTTCGATCCCGAAGTGAAACGGCGGCTCTTCATTCTCCAATGCACATCCTCCGGTTTCAGGCCCCTCTGGTTGGGTTCACGGGTGTGCAGAACTCTCGTGGACTTTCACACCGTGCACGAGGGGAACACCACATATATACTGACGATTGAACAGGACAGACATCGGGCATTCTGCAACGGTCTCTATCGATGGCAAGGGTTCGGACTGGAGCTCATCTCATACACCAACCAAAATACCGACTATGACACAGCACTCGCATACTTCGATCGCCGGAGCAATCACGGCCGTCTGTAGCTGCCTCCTCCTCTCCAGCCTTGTTCTCGCCGGCTGCGGCAAAAAGACCGGAGATGCAAGGGGGAGTGCCGACTCTGTGGCAGTCAGCGACACGACCCGGGCAGGAGACCCTCTGGATCAGTTCGTGGACTACACGGTGGTCGAGGACAAATCCCTTACCATGTCGTACTATGATCGGCCCGACATCAAGGAATGGTACACACAACGCGTCCTCCCGCCACCGTTCGATTTTGCCGTGGATCTCTCGGGAAAATCGTACCTGGAACTCCGCCTGCTCAGAAATGAAATCTATGCGCGCAACGGTTATCTCTTCAAGGATGCCGCCCTGCGTGGCTATTTCAACACATTCAATTGGTACCAGCCGCTCTTCGACATTCCCGGATTCCGGCTCCAGATCAACGCGCAGGAAAAGGCGTTCCTGGACAAAGTGACCGCCCTCGAAAATGAACAACTCCGTCACGCCACGACCTCTGTCGAAGGCAACACCATGGTGGACATGAACCACGTGGTGAACCTTGTTCTCTATAAGGACCTGCACGATTCCCTTCGTGCAGCCCTGAGGAAGATGAATATGGCCATTGTGCCGGCAGCCCAGGAACAACTGTTCTATGTGTATGACGAGAACCAGTACGGGTTCGTTCCCAATTTTATCACCTCCGACGTTTATCTGCAGGTGCTCCACAAATATCTGAGCAGCCTGATGAAAGGGGTCGAAGACAGGACCCTGATCCATACCGTCACCTCGCTCACACGCGCGCTCTACGACAAATCCCGCAACCTGGCGGCCGCGACCTCCGATCCGAGAATCAGTGCCGCTGCAACCTGGGCCAACACATACGTCGCGGTCGCGCTTACCGCGATGTCGGGTTCCCGGGTGGCGGTGAATCCCGCAATGTCGGGCGTTTACAGATCCGAAGTCGGCAAGGTCCTGGATGCGAGCGGCGACCGATCGGAGTTTCTTAACCGCAAGGTGTTCGACTACTCCCAGTTCAAGCCGCGCGGCTACTATACGGATGATGATGCCCGCCGCGGGTATTTTCGCTGCATGAAGTGGCTCAACGCCGCCCCGATGAACGTTGACGACGATGCCAGCTTCCGCGCATCGCTGCTTCTGGCGTACTGGATCAATGAAGATGATAGCTGCCGGATGAATTATGGTACGCTCAATGGCATCATTACCTGCCTGGCGGGTGAGGAAGACGGACTCTCCCTCGCGCTCCTGGCGTCACTCCTCATGCGCCATCAGCTGCGCTCTCTGGAAGGGCTGTTCACTCCGGAGAACATGGAAACGCTCCGGAGCGAGCTGAAAGCTGCCGACTCTGGCCGCATCCAGCCCAAAGGGGGATCCGAGCCCGTGACTGCGGAACTCTCCCGGAAAGGGGTGCTGTTCACTGCCGGCAGATACTCCCTCGACGCTGAAGTGCTTCTCCGGCTGGTGCATGTCGCGCGCCCGGATCCCCGGCGCCCGTTCCCCCGCGGGCTCGACGTCTTTGCCGCACTCGGGAGTCCGGCCGCAGAAAATATTCTCATAGGCACCTATCACGAAGACCGCTNNAATGGCCCGCCTATCCGGACTCGCTAGCCGCGGTGAAAAGCTATTGCGCCGGGTACCGCCAGTGGGATGCTTCGCTCTATAATAAGACACTCGAGTGCATCAATACGCTGAATGCTCCCGTGGCCCCGGAATGCCCGCTCTTTATGCGAACCCGGTACTGGCAGGAGAAGAACCTCTATACTGCGCTTGCCGCATGGACCGAGCTCAAACACGACATGATCCTCTATTCCGAACAGCCGCTTGCCGCCGAAGCCGGAGAGGGAGGAGGCCCGGAACCCCCGGTCCACCTGAGCTACGTAGAGCCCAACCTGGCTTTCTGGAACGGGGCCCTGGACCTTCTCGCGTACCAGGAAAAATCGCTTTCAGCGCTCGGGGCACTGACGGAAGAGGCCGCCTCGCTGAACAAGCAACTGAGGGATCTCGCCACGTTCCTGCTCGCCGTGAGCAGGAAGGAAGTGGCGAGAGAACGATTGTCGTTGCAGGAATTCTCGGAACTCTCCTGGATCGGGGGAAAGATCGAGTCCCTCACGTTCCAGGCGCTGGGATCGGACCATCTCCCGGAACGGGAACGGCAGGTTGCCCTTGCTGCCGACGTGTATTCCTGCAATGGGCGCTTTCTGGAAGAGGGTGTGGGGCTCGCGGACGAAATCTATGTCATCGCCGAGATCAACGGTCTTCCGTACCTGACCCGGGGTGCGAGCTTCAGCTATTATGAATTCCAGAGCGATAACCGATTGACGGATGAGGAATGGCAGGGTATCCTCGGCAGGCCGGACCGTCCCGCCCGGCCTGAATGGACCCGGGAAATCTTCGTCGACTCCAGTTTCACCGGTGGGAAGCACGGTTTCGGGCGATTCGCCTATGACGATCACCACTGATACGCAATCCTGATGAACAGCGCACCATCGCGGCCCCTGACGTTTCCCGATTTTACGCTCGTGTCCGCGTCGGCGGGATCGGGCAAAACCTATGCGCTCGCCCTGCGCTACATCAGTGTCCTGCTCCGGCGTGATGCACCTGCCAACGACCTGCCGCAACTTCTCGCAATCACCTTCACGCACAATGCGGCGGCCGAAATGCGCCACCGTATTCTGTTTATGCTGAAACAACTCTCTGTGCAGGAACCCGGAGCACCCCTGTCCGACGTCATGGTGTCGACGGGGCTGCCTGCGCCCGAGATCCGCAAACGGGCGGGCGAGGCCGTCATGACAATCCTCGACCGGTATGCCGACTTCCATGTCAGGACGATCGACAGCTTTGTCGCTCGGATGGCAAAAGCCTCCGCACTCGATCTGGGCATTCCGCCCGACTTCGAACTGCTGCTGGATCAGCGACGCGTGACGGAACACGCGTTTGACCTGTTTGCCGAAACGCTGCTTCCGCATCATCCGGAAACGGAAGAGATGTTGCGGCTCGCAGGGGATATCTCCGCCCGGCGCGGCGGCAACGCACGCGTCGTCTGGGACCCATTCAGCACTGTGCGCGACGGCGTCGGCGCATTGCTCGACCGGCTCGCCCCCTCCATGAAGCGCCTGGAACAGACAGTGTCGGCGGCAGATGTGCGCCGGCACCAGGAACATCTCGAGTCCATCGCCGCACAACTCCTGCGGCTGGCCGCGGAATGGGACGTTCCCCTGACGAAATATTTCGAAGCCGATCTGAACCTGATTGCCGGGGGCGACTGGCGGGAGGCGGCACACCACTCTTCCAAGGCAGCTAAATTCACAAAGAAAGGGACGAAAGCTCAGGAAGCATCCATCGCGGAGCACAAGGAACTACTCCAGAACACCGTGGGCCAGCTCTATGCCGCCCTGGGTGATCTGGTGGAGTCCGCCGCTCGGTTTGACGCCCGGCCGTTCGCGGATGCCATCGCCGGCATGGGCCGGTTCCTGAAGCGCGCCCGCGAAAGCAGCGGAGGGTTCGGATTCGAAGACATCACCCGCCTGCTCGTCGACTACCTGAATACCGGAGCCGTGCCCGAAGTCTATCTCATGCTTGGCGAATTGCTGTCGCATTACCTTCTCGATGAGTTTCAGGATACGTCGCCGCTGCAATGGGCGGCGTTCCGCCCTTTGCTCGAAAATGCCCTTGCCTCCGGCGGGGGATTATTCGTGGTGGGCGACACACGCCAATCCATCTTTGGCTTCCGCGGGGCCGACTGGCGCATCATGCGCGGCCTGGCAGACGGCAGCGAAGGGTTTGCCTCCGTGCCCGTACGGCAGGTCTCCCTCGCCACGAACAGACGGAGCGACCAGGCCATCGTCGACTTTGTCGCATCCACGTTCGAAGCCATCCACGCACAGGGCGGCGCTGACGATGAAGCCATCGTGCAAAGCGACCTCCATCTCTGCCGGCAGGAACCCCTGGCGGAGAAAAAAGGGAAGGGTCACGTCGAGGTTCTCCGGATTGACACGAGGGCCGACTCCGATGCCGACAGGACCACGGTGCTGGATCTTGTGCGCGATGCACGCAGCCGCGGCTATGCCTGGGGGGATATCGCCATCCTCACACCCGGGAATGAAGGCGTCATCAACGCCGGTGCGTGGCTGAACCAGGAGGGGATTCCGTTCGTCTCCCACAGCACACTCGATATCCGGTCGCGGAAGGTGGTGGGAGAACTCCTGGCGCTCCTCCGGTTCCTCGACGCTCCGGTGGATTCTCTTGCCTTCGCAACATTTCTCATGGGAAATCTCTTCTCGCTGGTGCTGGAGAACGCGGGTGTCCCCGGGGTCACGCACAACCTGTATGCGGAACTCGTGCGTCTCCCCCTCAGCAGCGGCCCTCCGCTGTACAGGCGATTCAGACAGAACCAGCCGCAACTCTGGGACACCTTCTTCGCTCCGCTCTTTACCGGAGTCGGCCACCTCCCCGTGTATGATCTGCTGGCCACCGTCTGCAAGACTTTCGATGTGTATACCCTCTGCCCCGGGGAGGAGGGGGCGCTGCTGAAACTTCTGGAAGTGGCAAAGGACTTCGAACAGGAGGGGGACAACAGCCTGAAGGAGTTCCTTGCGCGCGCAGCGGATCCGTCAGGCGAGGATGAAGCAGCGTGGACGTTGACCCCTCCCTCGGGAGCCGCCGTGACGCTCATGACCATCCATAAAGCCAAAGGGATGCAATTCCCACTGGTGATCGTCCTGTACTATGATTTCCTGCCCGGCGTTGCGGGCCCGCTTGTGGATGACCGGGGTGAAACCGTCGAACTGGTGCGCGTCACACGGACCGATGCACAATGGTCCCCACGCCTCGGGGAGCTGTATCAGCGCGCCAGCAGAGACAACCTTACCGATCAATTCAACCGGCTCTACGTTGCGCTGACGCGCGCCCAGAACGAAATGTACGTGGTCAGCGCGGGCGACAGCGAACAGCCGATGCGCTTTCCGGGACGGGTCCTCAGCCCGCCTCCTGCGGGACCACGCCCGCAGAAAGGCGCCGGAGGCGCTGTCCGTCAACCACCGGTGCAACCGCTGGTACCCCTCCATGTGCTGGAACGCGCGCCCGCAACCGTTGCGGAACATGCCCACATCGGCTACCGGGCAACCCGCCGGGGGGATCAACTTCATGCGGTGCTCGCCCGCATCGGCACCGTCCCCGACCCGGCTGCGTTGGAGATACCCGGCGATGCCAGCATCCCTCCGGAGGATTGGCCAGGCGTCAGGAAGGCGATCGCATCGTTTCTTGCGGCGCCGGACGTCGCTCCACTCTTTGCGGACCGGCCGGGACGCATCTCCATGAATGAGCGGGAATGCGTGTCACGTGACGGCAACCTGCTGCGGGTGGACCGTCTGGTGATCGATCCGGACTCGGTCACAATCATCGATTTCAAAAGCGGAGAGACGGAGGATCGGGAGAAGTACGACCGGCAGGTCGGCCAGTACATGGAGGTGATGCGGGATCTCTACCCGGGAAGAAGAATATCCGGCGCCATCGCCTATGTGGATGTGTGCCTCGTACGGAGAATCGGATGAGCGATCTGCGCGTCATCGGGCCGGACGGAAGTTTGCTGGACGCCGTGCTGGAACTCCTTCCTGCTGAGCCGGAACTGCTTGCCTCCTCTGTGGTGGTCTTCGATGGAAAACGTCCCGGTCATTTCCTCCGCCGTGCGCTGGCACGCCGGATCGGCCGGGCCTATGTGCCGCCGCACGTGCACACGTTCAGCACCTTCGTCGACACGCTGTATGCCGGGGATCTGGCGGGCCCCGGCGAGGAGCTCCAGCCGTTGGATGCCGTCGGATTGCTTGCGTCGTTGCACCGGGACGCGTCCCCCCGACTCGGCGGGGAACGCTACACTTCCCTCGAGACGTTCCTTCCGCTTGGGCGGCGGCTCTTCTCGGCGCTCGAAGAGCTCCGCGCCCAGGGCGCGACCCCTGCGCAGGTGCGGGCTGCCAGCGCGGGACTGCAATTCGTCAACGGCGAAATGCTCGCCACACTGTTCGAACGATTCTATGAGCAGGTTCTTCAGACAGGCAAAACCACACCCGCTCTCCGGCTGGCAGCCTGCACTGCCCGCCGCAACGAGCTCCTGTGCGATCGGTACGCACGGCTGATCCTTGCCGGCATTGCGCCGTCGTCACGCGACGCGGTCACACTCGTGCGGCACCTGCTGACGCTTCCCCGGACGACCTGCCTTGTGGAAGCGGGACCCGGAGCCCCGGAGCTGACCCGTGTGCTGGGGGGGCCTCGTATGGAGACGCCGTCTCCTGCCTCGATGCCTCCGGTGCATCTGTACCGGGCAGGCGACACGCACGGCCAGGTCACAGGGCTCGCACGGCTGATCGGAGAACTCCGGCAACGCGGCATCCCCCTCGATGAAGACACCGTCATCGTCGTCCCGTCGCCCGATGCGCTTTTTCCCCTCGTTCACTGGGTGCTCCCGGAAGTGCCGGAACACAACATCTCGCTGGGGTATCCGGTGGTCAGGACACCGGTGTTCGGTTTCCTGGCGGGTGTGTGGAATGTTCTTGCATCGATGCGCGACGGGCAGGTGGGCGCCGGGGACTATCTGCGCTGCATGCTGCACCCGTATATCAAGAGTATCCGCTGGAACACGGCGGCCGATGCGACCCGCATCATGCTCCACACGATCGAAGATTTCCTCGTCCGTGATAAGGGATGGACGCGCTTCCGCCTGGAAGACCTTGAGCAGGAGAGGGAGCTGTCGGTGCGTATCGCAGCGGCCTCGTCCGGCGCGGAGGTACCCTTCACGCCGGAGGAAGCCGTCCGGCACCTCAGAAACATCCACGATGCAACGCTCCGGTCGGTGCTCGCTGCACGAACGCTGGGCGATGCGGCGCTCCGGTGCATCGACATGCTCGGCTACGTTGCCGCGGAAGGCACGGCCGGCCGTCATCAGATGTTCCGTCAGTTCGCCGTCGCCATCATCGAGCGCCTCGACAAGATTCTCCACTCATCTCTGGGGGCGTCTGTCGTGACCACACCGGCCGCTTTCGGGACACTGTTGCGGCAGCTTGTGGAGGATGTCGTTGTTCCGTTCCACGGCACACCGCTGAAAGGGCTGCAGGTGCTCGGTTGGCTGGAAACTCGGAACCTCAGGTTCAAACGCGTCTGCATCCTGGATGTCAACGAAGATGTCCTGCCCGGCGGTGATACCGTGGATCCGCTGCTGCCTCCGCAAGTGCGGACGGCGCTCGGGTTGCCGGGAAGACGCGAACAGGAGCTGGCCGCGGAACAGCAGTTTGCCGCCCTGCTCGGCGGCGCGGAGGAAGTGCACCTGTTCTTCCGGGAAGGAGGCGGAAAGGTCCCGAGCCGCTTCATCGAGAAGATTTTGTGGGAGCGCGAACGCGCGACCGGCGATCTCACCGCTGCTGCTGCGATCCGTCCGGTGACCCCGCGTGCGGCACTCCGCCAAGTTGCTCCGCAGGCGGTCGCCAAGTCGGCGGAAATCTCCGCTGCGCTCTCCCGCCTCCCGTTCTCAGCGACCATGCTCGACGCATACCTCCGGTGCCCGCTTCGCTTTTTCTACGCACATGTTCTCGGCCTCACGGCGCGGGACGAAGCGGAGGAGGAGATCGATCGTGCAGAAATCGGCACGTTCGTGCATGGGGTGCTCGCAGAATATCACCGCGCGTACCGCGCCGCCCCCCTCGAGGCTGCGTCTGTGGACCCCGTCCGCCTGGGCGAAATCATCATGCGCCGGTTCGAACAGGCGTATGGCCCCGATGCAAAGGGGCAGCGGCTCCTTATCCGGATGCAAGTCGAGAAACATCTCGCCCGGTATCTCGCCGAATGGCGTCTGCCGCTGATCCAACAGACGACGGTCCGCGTACTCCACGTGGAGCACCGCATGCGCTGCGAACTCCGCGGCGTAACACTCGTCGGGACCGCCGATCATATCGAGAAGCGTGGGGAAACAACATATATCATGGATTACAAGACCGGCGCCGATGAGTCAAGGTTCCGCATCCGGTTCGATGACATCGCAGCCGGGAACAGGGAGTCATGGGGGAAGGGGATCGGATCGTTACAGTTGCCTGTGTATGCGATGCTGTATCATGCGGCATCCGGCACTGCGTACCGCGAACTCGCCCCGGTCTACGTCATGCTCGGCAAGGAGAACTTGGGGGGTTCTTTGGAATCACCGCTCTTTGAGCCTGACGTCGATATCGATACGGTCATGCAGGACCTTGAGGGTGTTTTGACACGGTTGGTGAGTGAAATCCGGGATCCG
>PMCM01000220.1 GCA_003154155.1 Ignavibacteriota bacterium
TGGAAAAAGGCCACCAGGGCCTCAAATTCGGGAATATACTTACCCAGGACGCCCGTCTCAGCCATCACGCGTAATGTCACGCTGACAAAGGACGACCGGAGTATCCGGCGGAAGGACTGTGCAAGAACGGGCGAAGAGAGATCCCCGGGCGTGATGCACCCCAGGCTGCGCTCGATCACCGCACGCGCATCAAGATCAAAATCGGCCTGTGCTTCCGCAGCACTGACGAACAGGTCGAAGAGTGTTGCGGCGGAAGTAAAACCCGGGTACTGGGGCGGGAGCGAGACAAGTCCGTCATGAATCACCGGCCCAAGAGCCCCGGCCGGCGCTCCACGGCGTGTCGCCGGATAGGCGACCTGCTGATCCTGGAAACGGCGTGCAAGCGTACGGTGCAGCCGGTAGACCGTGCGGGCGTGCTGGTAATAGTCGCTCATGAATACTTCCACCGACCTTTTGCCGTCCTGGTCGCCGTACCCGAGCCCGATGGCGACATCCCGCTGGAGCGTGTATTCGAGCGTATCGTCCGCCATGCCGCGGCGGAAGTGCATTTCATGACGGACACGGAGCAGGAAGGCGAAGGAGTGGAGCAGCTGGACCGCGTCATCGTTGCCGAGAATGCCATGGTCGCGCAATTCAATGATCAGCTCGGCGGTGGCACAGAAGCCGCTGGCAGAAAGGAGCGGGATGCCTTCCGGCAAACCGCGATAGAGCCAGACGAGCGCATGGAGATCCCGCAATCCCCCCGCGCTTTTCTTTATGTTCGGCTCAAGGAGTTTCACCGAATTCCCAAACCGTTCATGCCGCGAACGCACATCCTCAAAGACCCCGTGGATCAGCCAGGGATCCGGCTTGGAGCCTGTGACGTCTGCAATGGCAGCGCCAAGCTCCCGGGTGACCAGCGGGCTCCCGCAAATATGCCGCGATTCCAGTGCGGATGTCCAGGCATCCAGCGTTTCCCCGTGCAGCGCGCGTACTTCCCCAACAGTGCGAACACTATGGCCAACGCTCAGGCCGGCATCCCAGAGCATATGCAAAAAGCCCTTCGCCGCAGTCTGCATCTCTTCGCGCTGGATCTTTGTGTCGCAGAGAAGCATGACGTCGGTATCTGAATGCGGGCAGAGTTCCAGCCGGCCGTAGCCCCCGTTGGCCAGAATCGCACAATGCTCCTGGAGGTGTTGCGGGACACCGCTGGTAAAGGCCGAGGAAAGGGCCTCATCGGTGAGGTGCGACAGGGCGCGTGCAGTGACTTCGCCATCGGCTCCTTCCCGGTGCCGTAGTGCTATCCCCTGCCGGCCCCGCTCAAGGAATTGCCTGATGGTGGCTGCTGACTCGTTCATGGTAAAATATACCGATTGCGTGAGGGAGATTCAACCGGGCGGCCGGAGTAACCTGTGACCCATCATGACATCGCGCCGGGAGACATGATCCCACACGGAGCTCTGTCGCACGTTGCTCCTGCAGGCTGCGCCCGGTCGGTCCGGTCCGGAATTCACCGGGCGTCAAGTTGTATTTGGGGTGGTACTCCTTTATCTTTCAACCGGTGCTGTTCCAACGTGATCTTTGAACACTCCGGGGTCTTTTCTATAGTTGTCCCGAAGGGACTCCTTCGTCCCGAGCGGACTTCCTCCCCTGGAGGGGCCCGGTCGGAGGAACGAACACTGTACCCCTTGTTGTCTAGAATCGTTTAGTTGGAGGGTCGAGTACCGATTGTTGCGACTGTCAGGGGTCCACAGATGACACGCCCTATCACACTTTTCGCCCTCATCCTTCTGTGCGCGGTGACCGAATCCTGCAAAGACCCGGTCATTGAAGCGCCGACTCCCCCCGGCATCGTGTCGGTCCGTGCGACCAACACCCCCTGGGGCGTGATCCTCGGAAGCGCAATTCAGCCCAACGGGCTGGCAACCACCTGCCAGTTCGACTACGGCACCACCGCACAATACGGCTCCTCGACGACCAGACGGAGTATCGGTGCAGGCACAACGGCAATCGCGGTGGTGGAAACTCTGGTCAACCTCCAATCCGGTGTGACCTATCACTGGAGAATGGCTGCTTTCAGCGCCGGGGGCAGAACGACGAGTGGTGATTCGGTCCTGACGACAATGGCGATCGATTCGCTCGCCCCGCGGGCAAGAACCGATTCCGCCGCCAGTATTTCATTCAGCGAGGTGCAGCTCTTCGGCACAGTCAATCCGCGATCCCTGCCCACGACGTGCTACTTCGAATATGGCGCCGCCGGCGGCAGCACGTTCACCTCGAACGTGATCGAGGCGGGGAGCGGTGGAGCCGACAAGGTCATCTCGTGCAGCCTCTTCCTGCTCTCTCCGGGAACGGAGTACTCGTACCGTATCGTTGCGATGAATTTTCAGGGGCACACCTTCGGCGAATCCAGGACGTTCACAACGAGCACGAAAAGAGTTCCCCTTGCGAGAACCGATTCTGCCTCGAGTATCACGAACCACACAGCGCAACTCTTTGGCACGGTCAATCCACGGTCCCTTCCCACCTCATGCTACTTCGAGTACAGCCATGGCGGAGGCATAAGCACGACGATCCCTGTTGACGCCGGCAAAGGAAGCGCCGACGCAGTGATCTCGTCCAGCATCAGCTCGCTCGTCGAGAACACCACGTACACATATCGCATCGTTGCCGCGAATGAAGTGGGGTATGCCTTTGGAGAATACAAAACGTTCACAACGTTTTCTTCGTCCCCTCCCACGGTGATTCAATATCAACCGTTTCTCTTCTCAAATACGAAAGTGGAAATCAGCGGCGAAGTCGGATCGAACGACCCGGCCGCCACATGGCATGTTGAATATGGAACAACCACAAGTTACGGCCAATCCACCAGTACGCAGGGGATCGGCTCGTTACCGTACGTCAGCGCCATCGTGCAGAATCTCACGCCAGGCACTCTCTACCACTGGAGAATCGTGGCGTTGGCTGCCAGCGAGATTGGCTATGGATTCGATTCAACATTTACCCTTCCCGTTGCAGTGAAGCCGTTCGGCTTTCCCCTCAAAGCCGGTACTACCTGGAGATATCAGTTCTCCATGGCACCGGGCGGCTACCAGGGCACGCACACATGGAGAGTCGTGAGCTCGGATGGGAATGGGAATTGGTCGTGCATGGAAACACGTGTGGATACGCTCGGCGATCAGACGACCGTGAGGAACGATTCGGTTGCGTTCATCATACGGGACTTGCCGTATTACTATCAGGTCGAATTTCCCGAATGGATGGGTCAAACGGAGAGATCCAGGAGAATTCCCAAACAGATCGACAGCGGGACAGATTCCCTCATATTCATGCAGACCATCCCGGGGGGCGTTTATGGATTCGAATCCGCATCGTTCGTGAGCGGTATTGGCGTGCGCCAATATGGAGCAAAGGCACCCAGCATGCAGAGTTCAGCGACCTCTCTTGTCTTGAGAGACTATTGGGTTCCATAAAATGGGTACTTGACCGGGTCATCAATGTTGAGTATCATCA